>CAITQH010000051.1 GCA_903894475.1 uncultured beta proteobacterium | reverse complement strand
CGCATCGCCTGCCACTGCGCTTGCAGATCCGGGCGCATCAGACGGCTCAGCAGTGCGTCGAGCACACCGGGCTTGAACAGCGCCCTCAGGTCGGGCGCCTCGCTCGGATGAAACAACAGATTCTCAAGGCGCGAAATGACGGGCTGCGCCGGAGCGGGAGCAGCCGCAGTTGCCGGCGCGGCGCCGGGGATTGGATGCAGTGTCATGGAGCCATTCGGATTGGCCTGAACACGAAACGAGAGGCCTTGGCCAGCCTCCCAATCGCTCGCCATGGCAACTTCAAGCAATCGCCCGCGCAACAGCAAGCCGAGCTGGTCGCCGCGCGCCTGCACCAGCGCCTGCACGACTTGAGCATCCATCAGACCGAGTTGGCGGGCCGTGTTGGCTTCAACCAAAGGCAGAGAAAAGCGGCTTTCGGTAAAAATCGGATTGACACGGCTGACCAGCAGCGTGCTATCCGGACCCGCAATCACGGGTACCGGACCCAGCGTCTGCTCTCTTGCGTGACGCTAGACATGGGGCCGCTTCGATTGGATGCGTCTTCTGCTGCCGGGTCACTGACCTTGACTTCGACCAGCGGCCCCAGTACGGATCTTGCCAGGCGCTTCGAATCAGGCACCTGCAGTGTCACTTTGGAGCGCATCCTGGACGCATTGCCGCCGACAAAAGCCTGACTGTTGAGTTCGACAAAGGCCTTTCTAAGCAACTCAATCCTGAGCGGACTCTCGGGCATGGTCTGCTTGATGACGTGGTCAAGGCTCTCGCCGGCTTTGGGCCGGTAACTGCGCACAGCTTGAGCGCTTTCAGGGTTCGCTGCTGCTGCCGGGCTGGCCTGCGCGCCCTCAGCCCTGGCGGGCAGTGCGATGGCCCCCAGCAACAGGACACTGGCGGCCCATGTCCAAAACCAGTAGGCATAGGGAATGACAGGGGTGTTGATGGTTTTCATGACAAGTCATCCTTCTCTTATCAGCCGGCACAGCCGGCGCTCAGCGCAAGGTCTCGGTCGACCAGGCGCGCCAACTGCGCTGCACGGCAGACTGCGGACCGGCGATCAGTTGCAAGTGGGCGTGGTGCTCACCAACCGATTGCACCTTGGCCAGCACACTCTGCGCTACCACGCCGGGCTCCAGGATCTGGCGCATGTAGTTCTTGCCGTCGGCCAGCAGCCATTCATCGCCAACGCGCACCCCCGCCAGCGCGCCGGCGTTGATGCGAATGCCGTCCCGGCTGCTCAAAATGACTTCCGGCAGCACGGGTTCGCATGCCAGGCGTTGCCTGATTTCCTGCGACCAGCTCTGGAATTGCTGCGCCAACAGGTCTTGCGCTTCCAAGGACAGTTGACCCGCCTCCCAGTTTGGGCGCTCGGTGCGCCATTTGATCTGGGTATGGGCCTCAAATAGCGGCTCATACTGGTTGCGCGCCGTGAGGGAAAAATCAAGCTGCAGCAGGGCTTCGGGGGTGGCGCCACTGACCATTGCGCCTTCAGAAAAATTTTGGCGTAAGGTGACCAGCCAGGGAACCTGTCGTGTCAGGGGTCGCAGTGAGAGTTTCGCTTGCCACGGCACTTGGTCGGCGCTGGATCCGAGCAGGGCGTTTTCATAAGCCGATCGGGGGCCTGTCGTGCCGAGGGTCATGCGCCAGACTACAGTGCCACTGGCTGCGCTGCGCCATTGACTCAGGAGTGAATTTTCCAGGGCTTTGATGGCCGGCAATTCATCGACCGTCCATTCGGGCGCAGTGGCAACACTCAAGCCGATAACGTGTTGCAAGCGCCCGGCAGAGGCCAGCGCCTTGCAGGCGAGCGGCTGCGCGGCGTCTGCAGCGTGGGACGTGCGCTCAAGGGCCTGCCAGCGCAGGTCTGCGCTCGCCTGGCCCTGGCTGTCTCGCTCATAGGAGAGCACGCGAACCCCGCGCACCTCCATGCCGGTTCGGAAGGAACTGCTTTCCTGCAATGCCCCTTGCGCATCGATCCACACGGTAGACTGAACTTTGGTGGGACCCTCGATGGCGGCCTGCACCAAGCCCTGTCGGATTGCCGACAGCTTTTCTTCTTGCGAGAGCGCTTGTTGCGCGTTGACGCAGCTAGCCGTCAAGCCGAGCGCCAGCATTGACGAAGTCAGCAGAAAACGCAACTCGGGGCGAACTCGGGTCTTCATGTTGGTCAAACTGTCTTGCGCCGAAACTCAGTGCGACTTGGCGACCAGTTGACCCAGATAGAGGGCGCGCAGATCTCGCACAATCGACCGGTCCAGGGTCAGCGTGGTCTCATAGGTGTCGTCTCCGGCCGGCGTGATGCTGACCAGGGTGGCGCCGTAGATGACTCCCTCGACACGAATGCGAAAAGTGTCACTTTGAACCATCATGTCTGCCACCGTCGCAGTGGCATCCATGCGCAGGCCGTAAACCTGCTCGGTCAAAGAGCGATAGGCATCAAGTTTGGAAGCGCGAATCGCGAGCAGACGTTGCTGCGCCGGATTGCGATGGCCCTGCACACTGATGACAGCGTAGCCGGTGGCGGTCAGGGTGTCTCTTTTTTCGACCATGGGCGCCAACAGGGGATCGGTCTCAACCTTGGCGTGCACGCCCGCAGAACTCTGACAGCCGGCAAGGCAAGCCAGGGTCAGAACCAAGCCCAGGGTGGTGGTGAGATGTTGCTTCATCAGCGATCCTTGACGTAATAGTGAGTGAATTGGTTCTCACTGATTCGGCACCAGTCAGGCAAGCTTGAGCGGTTTTTCGCTGGCGTCTGCGGCAAGTCGGTACCACTTCAGGGACTCGGCGTAATCCTGCGCCGTGCCGTCGCCATTGGCGTACATCGATCCGAGGTTGAATTGGGCCGCTTTGTCGCCAGCGTGCGCCGCCAGCAGGTACCACTTGAGGGCGTTTGCAGCGTCTTGCACCACGCCCTGTCCGAGCGCGTACAGGACACCCAGGTTGTACTGGGCCAGGCTATCGCCCTGCTCGGCTGGCGCCTGCAGGTACTCGGCGGCCAGTTCGAAGTCGCGCGCGACGCCCTGTCCGAGGGCATACATCAGGCCCAGGTTTGTCTGCGCCGACAGATGCCCGTGCTCCGAGGCCAGTTGGTACCATCTGAAGGCCTCCTGGTAGTCGGTCTCAGCGCCCTGACCCTTGGCACACATGACGCCCAGTTGGTACAGCGCATCGACATCTCCCTGCGCCGCGCTCAGGTTGAACCACTTGAGGGCCTGCGCGTAGTCTTGCTCCACATATTGACCGTGGACGTACATGACACCCAGGTTGTACAGGGCAGCGGCCTTACCCTGCGCGGCGGCAGCCTGATACGCCTGGAACGCTTGTGGCAGATTTTGGGTTGCGTCCTGCACCGCCACGAACAACAAGTCGAGATGGCTCTGAGCAGAACGGTCGCCCTGTGCAGCCGCCAGACGATACCAATGAGCGGCCATTTCGAGGTCTTGCGCAACACCCCGGCCGTTCGCGTACAAGACGCCCAGGTTGTGCTGGGCTGCTGCGTCGCCCTGCGCTGCGGCCAGCTCGTAGCAATGGCGCGCCTGTTCATCATTCTGGGCGCTGCCCTGACCCAGGCTGTGCATCAAGCCCAGCGCGTATTGGGCTGCTGCGTCGCCCTGCGCAGCGGCCAATTCGTAGCACTGCATGGCCTGTCGGTGATCTTGCTCGGCGCCCTGCCCAAGGGCATACATCAGGCCCAGGTTGTACTGAGAAGCACGGTCGCCCTGCGCTGCAGCCAACTGGTAGTAAGCCAAGGCCTTGGCGTAGTTCTGCTCGACACCTTGCGCATCCGCATGCATGAGGCCCAGCTTGTACTGGGCAGCAGCATCGGACTGCGCTGCGGCGAGTTCAAACCAGTGGAGCGCCGCCGCGTAATTAATCTCGGTGCCTTGCCCGGTGGCGTACATGACTCCCAGGTTGTATTGCGCCGAGGCGTCTGCCTGCGCCGCGGCCAACTGATACCACTTGAGCGCCTCGGCATAGTCCTGTGCCACCGCATTGCCGGTGGCATACATATAGGCCAGACTGAACTGGCCATAGGCATGACCCTGAGCCGCGGCGAGTTGATACCATTTGAGCGCCTGCTCCGGATTTTTCTCTACTCCCTCGCCCTGGGCATGCATAAAGCCCAGATTGAATTGCGCCGTAGCATCGCCCTGGGCTGCAGCGAGTTCGAACCATTTGATCGCCTGCTGGTAGTTTTGCGCCACACCCTGACCGTTGGCAAACATGAAGCCCAGGTTGGTTTGTACTTCTGCCACGCCTTGTTGGGCCGCCTGGTGATACCACTTGAAGGCCTCTGCATAGTCGAGCTCAACGCCTTGTCCGTTGGCGTACATGAATCCCAGGTTGTATTGTGCTGGCGCGTAGTCTTGCAGCGCCGCCAGACGGTACCATTTGAGCGCCTCAACATAATCAAGCTTGACGCCATGCCCATTGGCGTACATGAAACCCAGGTTGTTTTGCGCCGCTGCATAGTCCAGTGTTGCCAGTGGCCGACAGATTCTCAGGGCATTGGCATAGTCGCCGCGACTGTAGGCGGCATCGGCGTCATCCAGCAAACTCTTCACAATCGGGCGTCCGCCATTGACTTACTCTGGATGATGCTCGGCGTGGAAGCTGGGATGCTTGAGGGCTGCGTGATCATGATGACGGGCTGAAAGCAACTTCGGACCGTGCGCCAGATGGGTCTGAGGCAAAGCCTTGTGCTCTATGGAGGTAAGGTGCATCCGCCGCATCTGCAGATGATGCTGCGCAGCGGCCTCCAAATGCCTGGCGGCATCGTTTAACTGATGAGGGTCGGACATGCTGGAATCCTCGGTTGATGATCCTTCGTATCAAGCAAGAGTTGTTCCACTTGATTTTCCGACAAGCTGGAAATTTCAAAGGATTGATGCGCGGCGACCAGGACCGGGTACCAATTTTGCTGAAAGTATTCAAACAACTCGTGATTCCATGGCAGATGCGCTGAGCCGCTCAAACTGGCCCAATTGAGGCGATCGGCAAAATGCTCAATCAGTTCCCTGCTCCAGGGCAAGCCCGGATTTTCACTGAGCCGTTCCCAATCCCAACGCTCCAGGTAGCGCTCCAGCAACTCGTGGCTCCAGGGAAGCGCGATATTGCCGCTCAGGCGCTGCCAATCCCAACACGCCTGCTGTGCCTCCAGCAACTCGGCGCTCCAGGGCAGCGCGGTGTTGCTGCTCAGGCCCTCCCAATCCCAACGCTCCAAGTGACGCTCGAGCAGTTCGCTGCTCCAGGGCAGCGCGATATTGCTGCTCAGGCGCTGCCAATCCCAGCGCTCCTGCCGATTCTCCAACAGCGCGGCGCTCCAGGGCAGCGCGGTGTTGCCGCTCAAGTACTCCCAGTGCCAACGCTCCACGTAGCGCTGCAGCAACTCGCTGCTCCAGGGCAGCGCGGCATTGGCACTCAGGCGCTGCCAATCCCAACGCTCAAGGTAGCGCTGCAGCAACTCGCCGCTCCAGGGCAGCGTCGCGTTAGCACTCAAGCGCTGCCAATCCCAACGCTCAAGGTAGCGCTCCAACAACTCGCTGCTCCAGGGCAGGGCGGCGTTGCCGCTGAGCCAGGCAAAACTCCAGCGCGCATCAAAGCGCTCGAGCAGATCGCAGTTCCACGGCAGCGAGGGGTTGGCACTCAAGCCAGCCCAATCCCAGCGATCGACGTGGCGTTCGATCAGCTGAGTGCTCCACGGAAGTCCCGCGTGCCAACTGAGCCAGGCCCAATCCCAACGCTCCTGATAGCGCTCGATCAGTTGGGTATTCCAGGGCAAACCCGGATTTCTTCGCAGGCGCGGCCAATCCCAACACTCTGCAAAGTAGCTGATCAAGTCCTCATTCCAGGGCAAATGGGCGTCTGCGCTGAGCCTGGCCCAGCCCAATTGGCCAGCCAGTTGCTCCAGGTCGTGGTGGCTCCAGTTCATCCTGCGATTGGCACTCAGCAATTTCCAGTCCCAGCGCTCCGAGACGCACGCAAGGAGCACCGGACCGAGCTGGTAATGGCGCTGCAAACACTGAAGAAAGAGCTCCGGCTGGCGAGCGAAGAACTGCATGACTTCGCCCTGCTGCAGGCAGCCTAGCGTGACACGGACGATATCGCAGCGCTGTACCAGGGAAGTTGAGAGCTGATTCGCTGGCGCCAGCGCAATTAGTGCGCTCACGCCGGCAGCTCCGGTGTCAGCAGATCCAATTCCTTCATGTAATGCTGCATCGCAGCTTTCAGGCGTTTGGCTTGCTGCTCGAACCATGCATTCCAGTTCGCCCTGCCACTGAGCTCTTTCCAACTGGAACTCTGACTGACCGAGGCCAACTGCTGATTTCTCTGGGACAGCGCTTGTTGCAAGTCCTTTAGATGCAGCGCAAGCTGTTGACGCTGGTTGGGCGAAACCAGTTCGACTTTGATACCGAGGCCGGCGTCGATCTTGACTTTCAACTGCTTCAAGCTCGTCAGATCGCTGTTTTGGAAGCTCAGTTGAAGCTGCTGAAAAAATACCTTGGCCTGCACTTTGTCTTCATCTCTGACGCGATCAGGATGACATTGCATGGCCAGCTTCCGGTACAGCTGCTTGAGTTCACGCTGCTGTTGCGGGTCGAGTTGTTCAGGAGGACTCTCCATCGCCTTGGCTGAGCGCGCTTCCTGGTATTGGCGAAAGACTTCTTCAGCTGCCTGCGCTTGTTGGCGCTGCAGTTCTTCCTGACCTTGTTGGAACATGGCTTGCAGATAGCGACGCTTGAGGTCGAGGTAACGTCGCATCAGATCGCCAATCGCCTGTTCCTGCTGATGGTCAAAGAGGTGAATTTGCCGGTGAATATCTGCAATTTCCGTCTCGACGGCCAGGATTCTTGCTTCCATCATGCGCACCTGCAATGCCAATTCATCAAGCTGCGGGTCTTGATACAGGCTCAAGCCCGGACCCTGCTGCAAGTCTGCAGCGCGTAATCCTTCACATTGCACAGCGCCAGGCATGCAAGCCTGCCAAGGCTCGCTGAGCATGCGCGCAAAGCTGCGCTTGAAGTGCTCTGAAATCTCGGCGTCGCACTGAATCAGTATGGACACCTGCGTCCCTGCTTCCTGAAAACTTGTCCACTTGAAGTCGCCACTGATGACAGATGTGCCGTCAACCAGACAGAAGGAGCGATCAAATTCATCGCCACTGGCACAGGCTGCCGGCAAACGAACGATCCGTCCACCCAAGGCACTGAGCCGCTCCCAGGCAATCGACGACTGACGGTTGACTTCGCAATCGGAAATGACAAGAGAAACAGCGACACCACGGCGTTGACACGACAGCAAGGCTTCAAACAGGTCGCAGTCGGTAAAGAGGTCGGCGAACACGCGCACACTTTCACTTGCAGATTCCAATTGCCTGGCAATGGCCTGCTGGATTCCCGAAAAATGGGCCTGAACTTGCATCGTCGCCGGCTGCATCAATCCAGATCGATGAAATTGCGCTGCTGGCAGTCGCGGGCCATCTTCTGAGCCTGCGCCATTTGCTGCGGCGTCATTTGATTGGCCACCAGTTCGCGGCCATTCAAAGCGTCCGGATTGCCGGCCGCGGCGGCGATGTTGAACCACATGTGCGCACGCTCATAATCCTGCAGCGTTCCCCGGCCGTTGGCATACATCCAGCCGAGATCGACCTGGGCCGGCGCCAGCCCTTGCGCTGCCGACAGGCGAAACCACTTCAATGCCTCAAGGTAATCCTGCGCTACGCCCTGCCCGTTCTGGTACATCAGCCCCAGATTGTGCTGGGCTACCGGATCACCCTGGGCGGCGGACAATTCAAACCAGCGCGCCGCCTGCGTGTGACTTTGGGCTAGCCCCTGTCCGTTGGCGTGCATGACACCAATGTTGAATTGAGCGTGTGAATCACCATCAGCAGCAGCCAGGTGATACCACTTGAGCGCCTGCCCATAGTCCGTTTCCACGCCCAGCCCATTGTGATACAGGAGGGCAAGGTTAACTTGCGCAAAGGGCTCACCCTGAGCGGCTGCGAGAAGATACCAGCCACGCGCCGCTTCCTGATTCTGGACGACGCCGGTTCCGCTGTCATACATGACGCCCAGACTGTATTGGGCCACTGCGTTACCCTGGTCTGCCGCTGCTTCGAACCACTTGAGCGCCAGCGCTTCATCGCGCGCCCCGCCCTGCCCTTTAAGAAACATCAATCCGAGGTTGAATTGGGACTGCACATGAGCTTGTTCTGCCGCCTGCAAATAGTACTGGCGCGCCTGCGCTTCGTCTTGCACCACGCCCTGCCCATTGGCATACATCAGGCCCAGCGCATATTGCGCCGCCGCCGATCCTTTGGCGGCGGCCAACCGATACCAATTGAGAGTCTGCGAGTAGTCCTGGGCCACGCCCTGCCCGTTGGCATACATGACGCCCAGATTGACCTGTGCCGGCTGGTAGCCCTGCTCGGCCGCCAAGCCGTACCACTTCAGCGCTTCAACGTAATCCTGCTCCACCCCATGTCCATGGGCGTACATGAAGCCGAGGTTGTTTTGCGCCGCTCCAGCATCAAACGCTGTTGCCGGAAAGCAGACCGATGGCGCTACCGAGTCTGCCTTGTCCTGATCGGCTGGCGCAGCTTCAACTAAACTTTTCACTGTTTACCTCTTGCGTGCCGAAGTTCTTAGAACCCACCCTGCTATCATACGCAAAATCAGAAGTGTATGGTCGTATCGCCGATGATTACAGGCGGCTTTCTCCTGCTAACCACCCTTCATCAAAGTGCTCCCTTCAAATCCAATTTACGAAATTTCGGAATGCCCATTTGAATAACAGATACCCTAAAAATGCGCTTGCATTTATCGGAGAAAGTGAAGCGATCCGGGCTCTGCGCAAGATTCTTCCGGTAGTGGCGATTTCCAGTTCCACCGTATTGATTACTGGAGAGAGTGGTACCGGCAAGGAGATTGTGGCGCGTTCATTGCACAATCTGTCGAACCGCGCCTCGGGCAACTTCGTTCCGATTAACTGCGCCGCCATACCAAAAGAGCTTTTGGAGAGTGAGCTTTTTGGTCACAAGAAAGGCTCTTTCACCGGCGCCATCACCGATAAGCTGGGCCGCTTCGAACTGGCACACGGTGGCTCCATCTTCCTGGACGAAATCGGTGACATGTCGCTCGAAATTCAGGTCAAGCTGTTGCGCGTGCTGCAAGAAAAAACAATTGATCCGGTCGGTGCCGTGCGATCGATTGCGGTAGACGTTCGTGTCATCGCCGCAACGCACAGAGACCTGGAGGCGGAAATTCAGGCTGGACGCTTTCGGGAAGATCTGTACTACCGGCTCAACGTGATTCCTCTGAACACGCCGGCCCTTCGTGAGAGAGTCAGCGACATACCGATGTTGCTTGAGCATTTTTCCAAGCAGCATGCCAGCGCTGATCAGGACCCGATTACATTTGCGGCGGATTTTTTGCAGGCGCTGCAAGCCTACCCATGGCCTGGGAATGTTCGCGAACTATCGAATCTTATTGATCGATTCAGCACGCTTTTTTCAGGTCAGTGCCTGGATTTGCAGTCGCTCCCCACCGGTTTGCTGCCCAAGGGTTTGGCCGCGCTGCAAAGCGCCGGCGCTGCGGAGGGTGCGGGGCCACGCCGACTGGAAGTTGTCGTGCCTGAATCAAACCCAGGGCCGAGCGGCACCACCGATGGGGCGACGCCGGCCTGGGGCAATGAGGTGGAAAAAATTACCATGCTGTCGCAGGCCTTGCCGGTTCTCCCGCCCGAAGGCTTGTCGCTAAAGCATAGACTGGCGGAGATTGAGCGCGATCTCATTTCCCAGGCGCTGAGTCGGACCAACGGAAACATCTCTCAAACCGCCCGCATCCTGAATCTGCAGCGAACCACGCTGATCGAGAAAATACAGAAGTTTGGTCTGCGTCCGAACTGATTCATGAACTCGCCGGGTCCACCCGGCACTACGGTTTTTCGGGCGCCACACCGGCGGCCGATGTTCTGGGAAACTGCACCACTCGCTCGCGCGGTTTGACG
This sequence comes from uncultured beta proteobacterium, assembly GCA_903894475.1. Classification (GTDB taxonomy): domain Bacteria; phylum Pseudomonadota; class Gammaproteobacteria; order Burkholderiales; family Burkholderiaceae_C; genus Rhodoferax. The sequence continues at coordinate 22,117 of CAITQH010000051.1, read as the reverse complement.
ACGGCGGGGGCGGCAATGCTGGGGGCTGCGGTGCTGAGGGCTGCCTCAGGCACAGAGCGCTCCTTCATTTGGCGCACGATGGCATCCATTTCACGACGAAAGTTTCCGGCATCAGGCAAGCTACTTTGAAGTTTCTGAATTTGAGCCGAGATCGTCTTGACAGAATTGGCTTCCTGCAGCAGTCTGGCGTTGACTTCCTGGACCATTTTGAGAAGCTCTTTGTTCTTGTCGTCCACGGGTTTGGCCTTGGGCTCCGGAACCGCTTGCGTGCTCTTGATCGCTTCTTCGATGCGCTGCTCCAGTTTGCCCTGAGCGTTGCTGATCGAATCCTGCTTTTGCGAAACATCCTTGACGACATCGCTGACACCATTGAACAACTCGACCGAGGCGTCCATGCTGACGACCCGCTTGCCAACAGCCAGAATCATGGCGTCGAGTTGACTGACACGATCCTGCAGACGCAGGCTCATGACAGCAAACAGACTCAAGGCTAACAGCGTCAGCCCGCCAAAGACGCCCAAAAGTATCTTGTTCATCTTCCTCTGAGAGGCCGCTGTCTTCATCAGCGCCTGGGCCGCCTGGTGCATTTCCAGACCGGCTTTCGCCGCCAGAGAAGCGCTGCGTGTGGCCAACTCGGCCGAATCGAAGACCGCTGTTTTGATATCCTGCGTGATCTCAGCGTCGCCCAGTGCCGTGGCTGCGGCGGGGCTTGTCTCGGCGGCGGAGGGGGAAATTGTTTCGGTTGTCATAGGGTTCACCTGAATTCATGGTTCGGACTGCTTGCACAGAATCAAAGCCCGGAGTTGAAGATCTGCTCAAGGTCCTTGAGCTCTGCTCGAACTTTGTTGTTTTCAATCCTTAGGTGAATCAGTCGCTCGGAGGAGTCAGCCTCCGGCTCCTGTTCAGCCTTCTCTTCGTTCACCGACTGCTCTTGCACAGGCAGCGCTGCAAGCACGTCCACGGCCTCAGCAATAACAGGCATGAAGTTCGGCACAGCCAACGTTGGTTCGGGAGCAGGTGGCGGCAGTTGAACCTTTCGATCAACAATGATTTGTGCTATTTGCAGCGGATCGGATTCAAGCTGCAACTGGCGCACGACCGGCGCTCCGGGATCCGCCGACTTGCTTTTGGCTATATGGCTGCCTTCGGGCATAGTGACCTCATGCGGCTCTTGGTTGCGGACAAATTGTGATTCAGTCATCCGTTCTTCTCCTTGCGCTTGCCAGCATCCCCGGCAGCTGGTGTTGGTGTCAATTGCTCTTTCATTGAGGTCGCTGATCGAATCCACGAATCTTTGGGCATTGCGCCCCGTTCAACAAAACCCCTGGCCTCGGCAACAGATGCAAAGGGCCCTGACACGATCACATAGTGGGGAAGTTTTTGAGTCGGCAAATAGGTCGCCACGACCTGGGCACTGCCGAAATCGGGATGGCGCTGCATCCAGAACATGGCTTCTTGATAGGTCGGCACCGCTATATGCTGAACCAGGAAGTTACCCCTGGACATTTTTTGCACCCAAGCCTGTCCAATCAACAGTTCAAAGGGTCGATTGACGGGCGCTGCTGGCTCGATAGCCGGTTCAATGACGGCTTCCTTGACAGGCTCGACCGACTCGATGGCTTTGACGGTGGCATTGGCAACAGCAGCCGGGGCACTGACCGCCGCTGCCGGCAGGCTTGCCACATTGCCGCTCGCCGACGCGGCAGCATCATAGGGACTGGCGTTGGCAGATGGACCGGTCGCGGCCACCGGAGCACTGGCGGGTGGCACAGTCACGGCATCGTTTGTCATGGGATTGTTGCCAGCCAGCAATGCCTGCCAATTCCAGTGCAATCGCGCCGCCCCCTGCGATGAAACATAAAACATGGCCATCGACAAGGCAGAAATAAGCAGCAAGGCAAGCCCCCCCAACAACCATCGCCAAGCCCCTCTTCTGGGTCTTGCTTCTTCTGGCGGCGCCCTGCTATCTTCAATGGGCGCAACCACTGGCAGCGTCGTCGAAGCCAGGGTCTCGGGTTCTGTCTGTCTTGTCAGAGGAATTGACAGCTTCTTCAACAAGGATCTGGCTGCTGCCTCTCGTCCCTCCACCGTGGCCTGCTCCAACAGGGTCTGCGCCTGCTCTGGCGTTGGTGGCTCCACATCCCAGCACAGAATGCTGCGGCCAAAGGAACTTAGCAGATTTGTCTTTTGACTCGCTGCCGTCATGAGCAATACAACCCGAATATTGGCCGCCGGAAAGTGTTGTACCAAGCGGGCCAGGAGCTCAATTTCATGGTCAGGCAGAGCACTGGCGTCGTGCACTATCCAAATGCGCGGTGTGGCAAGAGTCACTTTGCCGTTCATGGCATCCTGTATGGAGGAATTGACCAGCACTTCGTTGAAACGTCCCAGTAGCGCCTCAGAACTTGCCGGGAAATAGACCTCAATGGCAACATCGGGAGCCGCTTGACGCAGACGGCTCACCAATATCTTGCCGTAGTGATCAAGAATCGCTTCATGCGTGCTGACCACTGAAAGACTCATGCCCTCCTGCGTCAACGCCAACACGTATCCTTCAAGACGGAGACGGTCAACCGCACGAAAAAACAAGGGCGAGGAACTTGAATTGGTTTGCTCTGGCGTACCTAGCGGCAACTTCATTTTGACTGCTCCGGTGTCGAAACATGATGGCCGTCTGAATCAAACAGCATGGAAGCAGGAATCTTGGGGACCGGCCTGGCCATCGGAGCAATGCCAGGCTGAACCTGCCCAAGACCGAAGACGTAGGCGATAACCTGGGCCACTGCGAAGTAAAGGGCATCTGGTATCGATTGCTCCAGAGCGGTGGTGAAGTACAGAGCACGCGCAAGTTCAGGCGCAGCAAAAATCTCGACGCCATGGTTATTTGCTTCCATGCGGATTCTCAATGCCATATGATCGGCCCCCTTGGCCAGCACTATGGGGGCGCCGTCGGAGCTGGGGTCGTACGAAAGAGCAACGGCAAAATGCTCCGGATTGGTGATGATGACGTCAGCCTCCTTGACTTTTTGCATCATTCTCGCGTTAGCCACTTCACGCTGGCGCCTGCGGATTTGGGCTTTCACTTCGGGGCGCCCTTCCATGTCTTTCATCTCGTCCTTGATTTCCTGCTTCGTCATGCGCATGCGCTTCATGAAAGTGAAGCGTTGATAGGGCACATCGATCATGGCAATAAAGACGAGGCTGAAGGTCAACCAGAGCGCCGATTCACTGATCAGGGACCCGGCCAGCGCGAGAGCTGGTTTTAGGGCCATGGAGCCAAGCATGAGCAGTTCCGTCGAATGTCGATCCACCAACAGCAGCAGAACCACAGAGACAATAGCTACTTTCAGCAGGGCTTTGAGAAGTTCCACAGCAGCCGTCGGACCAAACATTCTCTTCAGTCCCGTGATCGGATTCAATTTGGAAGCCTTCGGCATCACGGATTCGAGGGAAAACAGATAACCACCGGTAGCCCCTGCGGCGAGCACAGCGACCACCAGAACCAGCAGCAAGACTGGCAGCAAGAGCATGAAAGCGTGCGTCAACTGACTGGCAAATGCAGCGGGCAATAACGCGGGTGTGTCCAACACTTTTCGGTCAAAGGTAAAGCCCGCTGCAAAGAAGCTTGACAGTGAACTCAGCCAGGCACCGCCCATCGTGAAAAACATCAGGGTTGCAGAAAGTGTGACCGCGGCCGCCGAAAGTTCGACTGAACGCGCTACCTGGCCTTCGTCTCGGGCGCGCCTGAGGCGTCGGGCCGTCGGCTGCTCGGTGCGCTGGGAACTGTCTTCGTCTGACATGGGTCATGCCGCTTTCAGGTGATGCCTACGACACTGCGAACTTGCACGAAGCCCTGCAGCCAGAGCCACTGAATGCGTCCTGCAATGCTTGACAATGAGATCATCAGGACTGCAAAGCCGGCGACGATCATGGCAGGAAATCCAACCGAGAATATGTTCAGGCTGGGCGCTGCACGGGTTGCCACACCCAATCCAATGTTGATAAATAGAAGAGTCACCATCACTGGCAAGGCTGTCAGGATGGCACCGAGAAATATCATCGAACTCCATGCCACCAAATGCGCCCACGCTGCCTCGGTGAGCAACTGTTTGCCTATGGGCATACTTGAAAAACTCTCGATCACCAATCCGAGCAGAATGGCATGCCCGCCCAGGCCGACAAAGATCAAGGTTGAAAGGATAAGCAGAAATTGCGCCAGCACCGGAACATTGCCGAGGTTGGGGTCGATCATGTTGGCAATCGACAGGCCCATCGCATTGGAAATCGACTGACCGGCAACCAGCAGGGCTGCCGTGACGACCTGCAAAGTCAGTCCCATCAACAATCCAATCGCCAATTGATTGAATATTTCCAGGATGCCAGCAGCCGAAATCGGGTCAATGCTCGGCCATTGATGCAACGGATAAACCAGCCAGGTCAGGGACAAAGCCAGGAGGATGCGGATCCTCAGGTTCAAGGCTCGCAAAGAGAAAACAGGGGCAGCCACCAGCAGGGCCGAGATCCTGAGCATCGGCCATAGAAAGGTATAGAACCTTTCAACGATATCTGCAGCCAGCAGATTCATGGTGCATCCCGTTCCTGTTTCAAACGAAAAGCGTCGGTATCCGTTGGAACAGGCCGCGCGCATAGTCCATCATCAGACCGAGCTGCCAGCCGCCAGCGATTGACAGGGTGATAGCCAAAGCTGCCAGCTTTGGAATGAAACTCAGGGTCGACTCGTTAATCGAAGTTGCTGCCTGAACAATGCCTATGAGCAAGCCTACGGCCAAAGCCACTCCAAGCAGCGGGGCCGAGATAAGCACCGTCATCCACAGGGCCTGATGCCCCAAATCAACCACCGCCGCAATATCCATTTTTAGCCCCTCATGAAGTAACAAAACTGGCTGCCAGCGAGCCCATGATGAGACTCCAGCCATCGATCAGTACAAAAAGCATCAACTTGAACGGCATCGATATCATCATCGGAGAGAGCATCATCATGCCCATAGACATCAGCACACTGGCCACAATCAAATCGATGACAACAAACGGGATATAGATAAGAAAACCAATGGTGAATGCGCTCTTCAACTCGGAGGTGATGAAGGCCGGAACCAGGGTCGTAAAAGCCACCGCTTCCGAGCCCGCCACATCACCTTTGTGCGCCATCTCCATAAAGAGTGCAATGTCATCTTCCCTGGTCTGCCTCAGCATGAAGCCGCGAATCGGCTGCTCGGCCGCTGCCAGGGCCTTGTCGAAATTCATTCCCTGCTGCAGATAGGGGACCAGCGCATTCTGATAGACCTCGGTAAGGACCGGGGACATGATGAAAAGTGTCAGGAAAAGGGAGAGGCCGACCAGCACCATATTGGGCGGCGTTTGCCCGGTTCCAAGAGCTTGACGAAGAATCGACATGACAATGATGATCCGTACAAAGGAAGTCATCATCAGCAGCAGTGAGGGCAGCAACGTGATGGTCGTCATCAGCGCCAGTAGCTGCAGCGACAGACTGTACTGGGCGTCTTTGCCAACACCGGTGACATTGATCATCGGCAGACCCTGCGCCAGCGCTGCCACCGGCAGGGCCAGCAGGACAAAGAGAACAAGCTTACGAAACAAGATCAGTCCCGGGAGTTGCTTCGGTCTCTGACCAATGGGCGAGTGCCGTGAACTGGCCTGCCGTTATGCCAACCAGGACCTGATTTGACCCGACACGCAGCAAAGAGATTTTCTGACGCGGTCCAAGGCTGATGGTTTCGAGCAACTGCAGACGCTGTGCGACATGCTGCGTACCGTGCAGACTCTTGAGCCTGCGCAAGAGCCAAAGCAGGCCGCCCAGCAGCAACAGCACCAGCACCATGCTGCCGGCATAGCGAAACCAGTCAAATCCGACGCCCGTTGTAGACATGGAATTGTCAGAGGTTCTTGATTCGCTCTGACGCTGGCACGACCCGTGTCAGACGAACGCCATAGCGTTCATTGACCAACACTACCTCGCCCTGTGCCACCACCGTGTTGTTAACCAGCAAATCCAGTGGTTCTCCAGCAACCCGATCCAACTCGACCACACTGCCTTGGGTCAGGCGCATCAGATCGCGGATCTTTATCATCGCCCGTCCGACTTCGATCGACAGAGTGACACTGATATTTTGCAATACATCAGGATTGATCTGATGCGGATCGATGCCAGAAGCAAGGCCGTTGTCAGTAGTTGTTTCATTCATTTCAGTCATCCTTTATTACTGAGAACCAGGCACGACAGCCTGCTCGATCTGAACCGCCGTCTGCATACCCAAGGTTCCGACATGCACGTCGAATGCATGGAGGCCGTTGACCTGCAGGGTCGCCAGCTCAGGCTTCTTGAAGTAGAGAACGTCACCCACCTGCATCGACTCAAGAACTCGCAAGGTCGTCGGTATGGTTCCAAAGATAACGTTCAACTGAAGACAGGCATTGCTGACGGCACCCTCCAATTGATCGTGCCACTGCTTGTCGGACTCCTCGTTGCCCTCTCCGGTCTGAACCCGACTGCTAAGAAGTTCTCGCACCGGCTTCAAGGAGGCATAGGGATTGACGATGTCAATAAAGCCGCTATTCCTGGCACTACTTTCGGTTTCAAAGCGACTGACCACAACCAGATCATTCTCATCGGCTATCTGCGCAAACTGAGGATTGATCTCGGAACTTACCAAGTCAAAATCGAGGGCGAGCAGTGGTGACCACGCATCTTTGAGTGTGCGAAATGTCACTTCCAGAATCATCTTGATGATCCTGACCTCGGTGGGTGTAAACATGCGCCCGGGCGACAGATTCCCGATGCCGCCCTGTCCAAGGCCTCCGAAAAAGCTGACCAGTGAACTGAACACTATGCTCGGATCAATGACAACCAGCGAATAGCCCCTGAGCGGGTTCATGCGCACCGTATTGACCGAAAGCGGCGCATTCAGTCCTTTGATGTAGTCACCGAAACGAACAATCTGCACCTTCGACGCATTGATACGCGGGTTGCTCCGCAAGACCTCCATCAACGCCAATCTAAATAAGCGGATGAAGCGCTCGTTGATCATGTCAATCGACGCGACATTGACACCCAGGCTGCTGTTTTCGCTTGCCAGATCATGTTTCTTGACACGGGCAGCGGTATTGAAACCGGTATCCACGGCAATCGATCCGTCATTGACGCCTTCGGTAAGCGCCGACATCTCTTCGGGACTGAGCAGGTTGGTTGCCATCGAAATCAGGTGTGGTCTATTGCATCCAACTCATTGCACAATGAAAGAGGTGAAATGCACTTCTTCGATTCCGCCAAAGTCTTCGTACTTTTCAATCAAGCCGTTCATGGCGTCACGTATCTTGACCGCCAGTTCTTTACGAAAATCGGGTTTGGCCAACTCTGCTTCGGTGGTCAGGCGCATCACATCCATGACCGCCGATCTGATTGCGAATTCATGCTTCTTGACGTTGTTAACTACACGCTCGTCGTAGCGCGTCATGACAGCAATCTGCACCGACATCACTTTGCGTGAGCCAGATACATTGACCAGGAATTCACGTTCGAGTTGATGGTAGGTGTACTCAAAACGCGTCAGTTCCGGCGACTTTGTCTTCATCTTGCCGCCCGGACCGTCTTTGGCAGAAGCTTTCTTCGCGCCAGGCCCGGCGTCGGCCTTGGGTGGCGCGCCATGCCCCGCATCTGCCTTGGGTGGCGCGCCGTGGCCAGCGTCCGCCGCAGGTGCACCGTGGCCAGCGTCCGCCTTGGCAGGCGCGCCGTGCCCGGCGTCGGCCGCAGGTGCGCCGTGGCCGGCGTCCTCCGCATCGAGCATGGCGTCGGCGCTTTCAACGGGCTTGGGTGAAAAGAAGCCGGTCGCGAAGAGGGTTCCGACGGCGGTGCCGACCAACAGAAGGATTACCACCACGACGGCGATGATGATCTTCACGATCGGCTTCTTGGCTTTCGGCTTCTCTTCCGTGTTTGGAGTTTCGTCAGACATGTATCACCTCGTTTTTGCGAATCAAATCAATGCACTCACCATCACCGTTTGTCAAGCCAGGACATCAAGCCCCTCAGCTGCTGTCGAGATACGCCCCGGGGAACTCACGCCGAGCACAGGTTCACCGTCGCTTTTCCGGATGGCGCCTGATGCACTCTTGAAGGATCGCCCTGGTGTCGGATTTCCGTCATGCTTGCGTCCTTGATCCCCACCCACCCATACAGTAGCAACAGCCATGCCAGACTGAGCCAGGGTGTCTCTCAGTTTTCCGGCTCCCTGAAGAATCAGATCCCGTGTCATGCTGTTATCAGAGGCGAAAGACGCATCCAGTGCACCGGCATGCATGGCCAGCGCGACATCAACGCGTCCCAGACTTTCGGGTTGCAGTCGCAATTTCAGGTTCCATTCACCTTTTTCTATTTGTGACAGCAGGCGTTCGCCGAGGGACTGCCCGACTCGATCTGCCAGTTGCTGGTATTGAGCACTGCGCTGCGCGGCCAAGGCACTTTCAGATAAGGGTTCCGCAGTTGAAGCGCTTGCCGGATCTGGCGTGGCCGCTCTAACAGAGTCTCCTGCCCCGCCTTTCAGAGGCGCAAAACCCGCTGCGAGGTCGGAAATCAGAGAAAGCGGCCCATCGGTCAATTCTGAAAGCATGGCCGACGAAACGTCAATAGGGAGCGCCTCCCAGGGCTTGGTCAGACCTTCGTTGGCTACGCCGGTACCAGCTATCGCTGCCCAGCTTGCCTTTTGGGAACTGCCAGACATCTGTGACAGGCGACGCGTTATTTCCTGATTCTGAATATCCAGTCGTACCCGCATCGCAAGCTGCATGGGAGCAGCAACAGGGTGCTGAGCCTGCTCTGTGGCTGCAGCATTTGTGACAGGAACAGCTGCCTGCTGACGCGCGCTCACTTGCACAGAAGCCAGGTAGGCGATCAGGGGATCCGCTGTTCTGGTCGGGTCAAGCGAGCTCTGCGGTGACTCCGCCGTCCGGGCTGCGCTCAGGCCCAGCAGGTCCGTCTGTGGGGGGCCGTTGACCGTGATTGAGTTTGCTGTTAACGACGGCGCTGAGACCGGTGACTGGTTTGCGGCTACCGCAATCGCAACGACCGGGATTGGCACTGAAGCCACCCCAGGGAGCACTTGTGCGGCTGTATCGGGTGTTCCTTGGACTTGGCCCTGATCCTGTAGAGCTGTCAACATAATGATGGTTCCGGAATTCAGCTCACCTTCTTTTGTCATCGCAAGGCCGCCAGGCCATGGCGCTCCATGCAGCGGGACTCCCTGGATTGCCACGTCGCCAAGCTCCTCGCAATGACGATCCGGACTGTCATGACCGAGCAAATTTGTCAACTTTGTGCTGCTTGACTTGGATGAACTGCCAAAAAGCGTTCTCACCGCGTTTTCGTCCAAGCCCTGAGCGCGCGCAAAGGATGCCAGGCTTTCCATGTCGGGCAGCGGGGCGTCTGCCGTAATCAGGTTCATTTTCGGGCCGAGCGAAACCAGCTGCAAATCGACCTGCAACGGCACAGGTGCGGCAAACTCTTGCCGCATTTGTGCCAGCATCTGGCCATTGAACAGATTCGCAAAATCGGTCTTGCCGGATGGCACGGCAGCGGCTGGCGCGTTCTGCGCAAGCACATCCGCAGTGGGGGAAGCTTGATTGGCTATGCTGAAAAATTGATTGGCATCCACAGTTGTCTGGCCTTCAAGATGTCGCCACGATGGCGGAGGCCATGCACTATGCAAGAACCGTGACTGGACAGGATTTGCCGCTCAGCAAGTGTCAAAAATCCATGGCATGGACTTTGCGTAAACAGCATCACAGATTAACGCGCAATCCTGCCATCAAGGTTTAAAGCCACGTCAAACGACCCATGTCCACCCTGACACTGTCATCTATTCGACATCAGATGTCGAGATTCAACTACACCGACTTGAGCATTCCGGCTCTGGTGCTGTTGATCATGGGCATGCTGGTTTTGCCGCTACCGCCGTTCCTGCTGGATGTCTTGTTCACCTTCAATATTACTTCCAGCGTGCTGATCATCATGATCGCCATCGGCACCCGAAAGCCACTGGAGTTCTCCTCGTTTCCGTCGGTTCTCCTATTGGCGACGATGCTTCGGCTGGCCCTCAACGTGGCTTCAACGCGAGTCATTTTGGTTAACGGGCATGAGGGACATGAGGCTGCCGGCAAAGTAATAGCCGCTTTCGGAGAGTTTGTTATCGGCGGCAACTATGTGGTTGGGTTCATCATTTTTTCGATTTTGATGATCGTTAATTTCGTTGTAGTGACCAAGGGCGCTGGACGCGTATCCGAGGTCAACGCGCGCTTTACTCTTGATTCCATGCCGGGCAAGCAAATGGCGATTGACGCTGATCTGAATGCCGGCGTGATTGACCAGGACACAGCCAAGCAACGACGCGCTGAACTGGCTCAGGAATCAGATTTTTTCGGATCCATGGATGGTGCGTCCAAATTTGTCAGCGGCGACGCCATCGCAGGCCTGTTGATTCTGATCATCAATTTGGTCGGCGGCCTTGCGGTTGGTATCGGACAACATGGCCTGTCGCTCGGCGAGGCAGGAAGAATCTACTCCTTATTGACCATCGGTGATGGTCTGGTGGCTCAGATCCCCTCTTTGCTGCTGTCCCTTGCAACGGCCATCGTTGTGACGCGCGTGACCACGGCCGAATCAATGACCGAGCAGGCCGGAACCCAGCTGGGAAATCCTTCAGCGCTTTTTGTCACTTCGAGCATCATCGCAATTCTTGGTCTGGTTCCAGGCATGCCCCATTTGGTTTTTGTCACCCTGGCAACTGCTGCTGCGGGTATGGGCTTGATGATTCTTCACAAGCAGGCCGGCTTGGGTAAACCCAGCGCGGCTGAAGCTGCTGCGGCCAGCGCCGCGCTTGAGCAACCCAAAGAACTCGAATGGGAAGATCTTGACCAGGTGGATCTGGTCGGTCTTGAAATCGGCTACGGTTTGATTCCGCTGGTCAATCCCGAAACAGGTGGGCAACTGATGACCCGTGTCAAAGGCGTTCGCAAGAAGCTGTCTGCCGAACTCGGCTTCCTGATTCAACCCGTGCGCATCAGAGATGCGTTGAGCATTGATCCGGACAGCTATCACATCGTCCTCAAGGGCGTGATCAGGGGGCGCGGCAAGGTCAAGGTGGGACGTGAACTGGCAATCAACCCGGGCCAGGTCTATGGCGCCCTGGAGGGCATTCCGACACAGGAGCCGGCGTTTGGTCTTGAAGCGGTATGGATCGAACCTTCACAGCGCGACCATGCGCGCACGCTTGGCTATACGGTGGTAGATGCCACGACCGCGGTGGCAACCCATCTGAACAAGGTGCTTCGCGACAATGCCTCTGACCTGCTCAGTCATGATGAGGTACAGCAATTACTGGACAAATTGAGCGCGAAATCACCCAAACTGGTGGAGGATCTCGTCCCGAGCAAACTGTCCTTGGGCGTTCTTACCCGTACGTTGCAAAACCTGCTGAACGACTCGGTTTCCATTCGTGACATGCGCACCATTGTGGAAACCCTCTCCGAAGTCAGCGCGCGCACCCAGGATCCGGAACAACTGACTTCGCTGGTCCGCCCACGACTGGGTCGAATGATTGTGCAAGGTCTGGTTGATGACAAGAACGTTTTGTCGGTCATGACGCTGGACCCAGCGCTGGAACAACTCTTGCACAACGTGCTGCTACAGAATTCTCAGGTGCCGGGTCAAAACATTGCGATGGAACCAGGCTTGGCGGAGCGCCTGTTTGGCGCACTGCGCGAGGGCACCAAGGCGGTCGAAGAGTTGGGGCAGCCTGCGGTGCTGGTGGTCTCTCCAGCGATCCGTCCCTGGCTTTCAAAAGCGGTTCGGTACCGCGTTAACGAATTGATGATTCTTTCCTACAGCGAAATTCCGGATGATCAGGCGGTCAAGGTGATCCATACCGTGCAAGCAGAACCCAAAACGAAGTCCTAACCTATACACAAGAGATTCATTTCATGGAACTCCAGAGAATCTTGGCGCCTGACACACGCAGCGCGACCGACAAGGCTACTGCCCTATTTGGTCAGAACGTGCTGGTTATTTCCAACCACAGAGTCAACGGGCAAACCGAATTGGTGATCGCAGTGGACATCGATGAGCAGCTTTCGCTCACGCACGACGACCGTGCGCCGCGCCCGGCGTCCGACTTTGGCCAGCAATTGGCTCGTTTACAACAGCCCGAAGCCGGGCCGGAGAAATCAGCCAGGGAACTTACCGGGCTTGCCAATGGCGACCATCGTGACTATCTGCGCAGCAGAGAAATTGTCGATCTCGTTCGTGACGAGCTGGCCGCCATGCGTCGGGAATTCCAACTGGGACAGCAAACTTCAGCCTGGCAAGCCGGACTGACCCCAAGTGCAGAATTGGCGCCCCTATTTGCCAGCCTGACCGAGACCGGAATGCCCACGGGCCTTCGCACCTTGCTGCTGGACACCATCAAGAACATGCGCAGTGAGCCCGAAGCGCTGCAGGCCATACAGGATCAGCTCAGCCATGGTCTTGCAAGACCCTCAGCGCCGCTACCACAAAAAGGTATTCATCTGATTGCCGGCCCAACGGGCGCCGGCAAGACGCTGATGACGGCCCGGATCGCAAGCGACGCCGCCTCAAGAATGGGCCCGAAGAACGTCGTCATCATCAATTATCAGGACCTCCGCTTTGGTGCCTGGAGCCAAACCCAAATGCTCTCTGCCCAGATCGGACTGGACTGCTTTCGCGCCGATGATCCTGCCACATTGAGATTGCTGCTCAACGAGTTGTCGCAACGCAGCTTGATCTTGATTGACACCCCAGGGGTCCAGATGAGCGCCCGCATAGCCGAAGTCCTGAGTCTGAGCCCAAGCTGTCTCTGCCATGCAGTTTTGCCCGCTGACTCGTCCTCGGCGACCCTAAAGCGTGTACTCCAGACAAGCGCAATCAAATGGCACAGTTTGATGGTCAGCAAGCTTGACGAGTCCTCCCAACCATGGCCCCTGCTGGAGTTTATGTGCCATAATTCTGTGAGGATATCTACTGGAAGTGATGGTGATCACGTTAGCAACTTGAAGCCTGATCTGACCGTAAATTCATTGCTTGGCAAGGCTATCGCAAACCTCTCGCACACAGCTGTCCAGTCAAGCCCTGTCGGTGTCGACCTTCAGGTTCAAGATATTTCATCCCAAAGAGTTTTCAAATCAAGCAGCCCCAGAGGCATTCGTGGACCATTCCACTGAGATGAACCGATGTTAAACAGATGAAGAAGCCGGTACGTACAGAGGTCATAGGCATCGCCAGTGGCAAGGGCGGTGTTGGCAAGACCACAGTTGCCGTCAACCTGGCCATTGCCTTGCGGCTCAAAGGTTATCGGGTGATGCTATTCGACGGCGATTTGGGCTTGGCCAATGCCCAGATTGCCATGGGCTGTGCCTGCCCTTACAACCTGGAACATTTTTTGAGTGGTCAAAAAAGCCTGCAAGACATCACCGTCACATCGCGCCATGGCGTGCTGTTGATCCCCGGCGCGTCCGGGGCCATGGAAATGGCCGCGCTGTCCGAGTTGCAGGCCTCCAGAATCGTGCAGGCCTTTAGCGCCCTTGAAGATGATCTTGACTTCTTGATTGTCGACATGGCAGCCGGGATTTCCCCTTCCGTGCTGTCATTCATGGCCGCCTGCCAACGCCGCTTCATTGTGGTTCGGGACGACCCCTCCTCGATTGCTGATGCCTACGGAACGATCAAGGTCCTTATTCAGAACTACGACCTCAACGAGATATACCTGATACCCAATGCAGTGAGCAGCCAGGCTGAAGGACAAGGGCTGTTCAAACGCATCAACAATGTCTGCGCACAGTTTCTCAACTACACGACGCGGTACCTGGGGTCGATCCAGAATGACGAACTCATACTGGCTGCCCACAAGAGATACGAACCTGTCATGGAATATGCCCCTCGAAGCGGGGCCGCCCGAGACTTCAACCGCTTGGCCGATTCTTGCTGTGAATTGCCAGAGATCAATCAACTCTCCGGCGGCATGCAGTTCTTTGTCGAACGACTGGTCAGGTTCAGGGCCTAGGCCATCATGGTAGCTTCGACCCGCCTGTACGAGGAAGTCCACAACAACAGTGAAGCGCTGGTACTGGCCCATTTGGGCATGGTCAAACGCGTCGCCTTGCACCTGAAGGTCCGGATTCCGCCCTTCATGGAACTCGATGAACTGATACAAGTCGGAATGATTGGCTTGCTGGAGGCGGCCCGCGCCTACAACCCTGGCAAAGGGATCGACTTCGAGAACTTTGCACTGAGCCGGGTCCGAGGTGCCATGCTGGACGAAGTGCGACAGCTGTCCTTCCTGCCACGCTCGGCGACCGCTTTCAACAAATCAGAGAACCAGGCCAAGATTCATCTATCCTCAGTACTCGGCCGAGCGCCGACCCAAACCGAGATTGCCCAACATCTCGGTGATGAATTGGATGTCTTTCAGAAGAAGCGGGGCAAGGCCAAGCGCTTCGAAACGTTTTCCATTGAAGTGATGGCTGATGAGGTGATGAACATCGCCGATGCAAGTTCACGACAGCCTGAGGCGATATTCGAACACAAGGAGTTCATGCAAGCCGTCACCGGTGCGATTGCAGAACTGCCGGAGCGCGAACAATTGCTGATGTCGCTTTACTATGTCGAAGAGCTCAACCTCAAGGAAATTGGCGAAACCCTTGGCGTTACCGAGTCCCGCGTCAGCCAACTTCTTTCTGCAACAGTCAAGAAGCTGCGCAGCACCTTGCAAATAGGTGACTTGTCACCATCAAGAACACGCACCGCCCCTGCCTGAGCTCTGTTTTTTCCCTGTAGGGGGTGTCGGTCTTAAGTTTTCCGACCATTGTCCGATACCTCCTATGTACAGAATTTCAGTAGGAGCTCAAGATCATGCGTGTTCAATTCAAAGCCATGGAATCCTATGGTGCTGGCAATTTGGCGTCGCAGGCGGCAGTTGCCAACCGTGTTGACCTGATCCAGATGCTTTTCGATGGGCTGATTGAGAGCCTGACCGCAGCGCAAGGGCATTTGCAACGTGGTGCCATTCAGGAAAAAGGCAAGAGTTTGTCTCGCGCAAGCCGCATAGTGGTTGGCCTGCAAAGCTCACTTGACTTCAAGAAGGGTGGCGAGCTGGCACAAAACCTGAACGAACTCTACAGCTATGTAACGCGTCGGCTGATACATGCCAACGCCAGGAACGACACACAAGCAGTGACCGAGGTACTTGGCCTGATGAGCGACATTCAACAGGCCTGGCAGGACGTTCCGTCACTGCTTCCAGCACAGGCGCTCGCTACTTTTCATTGAACCGGGGACATTCCCACAGGCCAGTGCCCGCGCGTCTGGCTTCGACCGTAGTCGCGATATTTGGGGATCATTATGTTCGGCATCATAGGTTTGGTAATTTTGTTCGGCTGTGTTTTTGGCGGCTACATCATGGGCGGCGGATCGATGGCACCCATTATTCATGCTGCGCCAATCGAAGGTCTGGTGATCGTGGGGGCGGGAATTGGGGGTTTGCTGATTGGCAATAGCGTGCAAGTGATCAAAGGTGCCATGAGCGGGATCGGCAAGACTTTCTCCGGCCCCAAGTACAAGAAACAAGACTACCTGAACGTGATTTTCTGCGTCTCCAAAGTCATGAAGACCCTCAAGAGCGAAGGAGCAGTGGCACTGGAGGCGCACATAGAAACACCGGAGTCAAGCGCGATCTTCAGCGAGTACCCCAAGTTGCTCAAGGACCATGCTCTGCTGCACCTGATCACCGATACAGTGCGCTTGATGGTCGTATCGCAAGGCACCTTGAGTCCTCATGCGGTCGAAGAGGTGATGGAAAACTCCATCAAGACCCACCACCACGACGAACTGAAAAATGCCGACGCCTTGGCCACGCTGGCCGGCGCATTGCCGGCCCTGGGGATTGTGGCGTGCGTCCTGGGTGTCGTGAAAACCATGGCCGCCATCGATCAACCGCCTGCCATTCTGGGTGGACTGGTTGGTGCGGCTCTGGTCGGTACCTTTCTTGGGGTTTTCCTGGCCTATGGACTGGTGGAACCCTGGGCCAAGCGTCTGAGTCAGATCATTGAAGATGAATCCGCGATTTACGGCGTTGTAAAGCAAATCATCATCGGGACCATGCATGGGCATCCCATGCCACTGATTCTGGAGGCGGCACGCGTTGGCATCAGCCACCACAACCAGCCAAGCTTTGCCGAGGTCTTTGACGGCCTGCGAGGTAAGTGACGATGGCTGACTCGGAAGAATCCCAGCAAACGCCGGCTGCGCCAGCACCAGCAACGGACGCTGCAACGCCACCGGCGGACAAACCCGTCGGGCCAGAGGCGCTCGCGCCCATCATCATCATCAAGAAGATCCAGCCGGGTCACGCCGGCGCCCACGGTGGCGCCTGGAAGATCGCGCTGGCGGACATGATGACGGCCATGATGGCGTTCTTTCTGTTGATGTGGATTTTGGGTGCAACCAATGAATCGCAAAGAAAGAGTATTGCAGACTACTTCAAACCGACCTCGCACAGCGAGATCACGATGGGGAAACTAGCCGGATCCAATGGCATCATGGGCGGAAAATCCATCGTCGACACCGACGGCTTTCCTTACACCGCCAAGCAAACTGCACCCCTGCAACGTCTGACACCCCGATCAGAGGGCGGTCCAACTGAAAACGATCCTTCACCGAACAGCGAAAACGCCAGAGACACAGATCAATCAACTCAATCGGAAAAGCGCAAGAGTATCGAAGAGGCGGACAACAACAATTTTGACAAAGTCGAAAAGGAAGTTCGCGAGCACCTTGAGAAAAATCCGAATCTGCAGAAGATAAGTGACCAGGTGCAGTTTGTGCGGGAGAAGGAAGGCCTGCGCATTGAGATCATCGACAAAGCGGATTTTGCGATGTTCTCACTGGGAACCAGTCAACTCCAGCCTCGCGCCCTGGCGCTGATCGAAGAGGTCGCACGCTCGCTGGCAACCATGCCAAACAAGCTCAGCGTGCGTGGGCACACGGACAGTTTGCCATTCACCGGTTCACAGACGCGAAACAACTGGTCCCTGTCAGCCGAGCGCGCCGAATCGACTCGCGCCTTGCTGGAGCGCAGCGGCGTCGGGCCGAACCGTTTCTCTCACATTGAAGGTGTCGCAGACACAGCACCCTACAACCCGAACGACCCCAAAGATCCTCGAAATCGCCGCATCAATATCACGGTGCGCTACCGCGATTGACCTGCACAGGCTATTGAATTGGAGCCACCCTATGGATGATTTAGCCCCTACCCAAGCCAATAAGGTCAAAGTGCTGACACTGCCTGACATGCTCTTTCTGGCCTTTCTTGTCTTTTCCATGGTATGCGTGGCCTGGGTTGGGCGTCTGGCTTACCAGGAGGGCATGCACAACGAAGGAACCAAGCGCAACGGAGAGCTGTGGGCAAAATGGTTTACCCAAGCCGGACAGGATCGCGCAAAGGCAAACTACGAACCCGCTTCCTGCAGTATTAGCGCACTGCCAGTTGTTACGCCGGTTGCAACGCAAGCAACACCCGTCAATCCCAATCCGAGTGCCGAACCGAGTGCGGAAACCCAGCCAGCGGCGAAATCTGAAGCACTGACGCCAACCTCGCCTGCCAGCCCACCGCTGGTTCCAACGCCACGCGTCTGGGGGCCTTGCCTGAAAGCGCTGACAACGCAGGCTGGCCCATTAGCCAATATGCTCAATCCGTTTAGCAACAAGCCAATTGCCCTGGTGGCCAAGTGTGATATGGCCGACCGGAGTCTTGCCGGCAATCTGATGCTGGAAAAGATCCAGGCCACACCGCCCGGTTCAGCCATACCAACCATCAATTCACCACTGACCGAATCCGATCCAATCGACCAGAAAATGCAAATCCGGATCACGGTATGTGACAAGGGTGCGTACCCGATCCGTATTGCCGAACTCGAATTCTGAGGACAGAGCCATGGAACCAGCCAACAACCTCTCGAAGATTCATGGTTTCAACCACCGGGCCGAGATCCCGCAGGGTCTTCCCCTGCGCAAGTGGATTTATAGCTGGCTGCTCGATCCCCACGTAGCAGGCAACTATCAAAAGGGGATAGACCGCTGGATCGCCATTCTGATCGTTACCAACCTGTTTGCCCTTCTGTTCGAGCACATTCCAGCGATCTATGAGCCGAACAAAGTTCTGTTTCATGCATTCGACATTTTTTCAGTAGCGATATTCACTGTCGAGTATTTCCTGAGACTGTACCTGGCGCCGGAAGACCACGAGTTCAAAGGCAAGGGCTATTCGCACTTGCGCTACATCTTCAGTCCCTTTGCCGTCATTGACTTCCTGGCAGTGGCACCGTTTTACCTGCAAGCCTTCATTCCAGTGGACCTACGGATGTTGCGCTTCTTGCGTTTGCTCCGAATCCTGAAGCTTTTTCGGGTACTGATACCCGCTCTCAAGGATTTTGCTATTGACAATCGGGGTCGTACTTTCCGCCAAAAGATGCATGCCCTTGTTTTCCCGAGTGAATTCGGCGGCACCCTGCACGGGATCTTCGATACCTTTATCGCCCTGTGGGTTGTCATTTCGGTGGTGGCCGTGGTACTTGAATCGGTCCAGAGCATCCACTATCTTCTGAACATTCAGTTCATCATTCTCGATGCCGTTGCGGTCGGTGTCTTTACGCTCGAATACTGCATGCGTCTGTACTGCTGTGTTGAAGAACCGCGCTTTCAACACGCCCTGGGGGGGCGCCTCAAGCAAGCCGGTGAGACGTCCTCGGTGATCGACTTCCTGGCTATCCTGCCCTTCTACCTGGAGGCCTTCCTGCACCACTTGTTTGACCTGCGATTCCTGCGCGTATTTCGACTGCTGCGCTTGCTCAAGCTCACCCGCTATACCGGAGCGACCAAAACCCTGACCAAAGTGATCGTTCGCGAATGGCCGGTACTTGCCGCATCGGCTTTCGTCATGATGCTCTTGGTAGTGCTGACAGCCAGTCTGGGTTATCTGTTTGAACATGAAGCACAACCTGACAAATTTGAAAATATCCCGCAATCAATTTACTGGGCTGTTATCACCTTGGCATCGGTCGGTTATGGTGATATTTCGCCCATAACCCCCATGGGTCGCGTCATGACCATCGTCCTGGCGCTCCTGGGCATCGGCATTTTCGCTATTCCGGCCGCCCTGCTTTCTTCTGCCTTCAGCGACCAATTGCGTATCGAGCGTGAGTCACTTAAGGAAGATGTTTACGAAATGCTCGGCGACGGTGTGATTTCCAGTGACGAAGCCGACATCATCAACGCCGAAGCAAAACGTCTCCACCTGAGCGAGGAGGAGGTCAGACGCATGATAGAAAAGGCAAAGCGGGAACGAGAGCTCAAAGATGATGTCGCCCAGCTTCCGCTGCACAAGATCGCTGCCACACCAGAACATGCGGTCGAGCACTTCAAAGTGTTGCTGTCGCAAATTCGTCAGCTTGGAATCATGACGGATGCCAGCAAATTTGAACCAACAGCCATGAAAGATGATCGTCTGACGGCGACAGAAATAGCGTTGTGGCGACAGATTCAGGGAAAAACATCTCTTCCCTCCTGAAGCGACACGCGCGTACTCCTTCAATTGATCGGCAGGACATCCATCATTATGCAAAAGAACAACTCACTCCGAATCGCCCTGATATCCGTCATCGGAGTCACTGCGGTGTTCATTGCCACTGGCTGGATGGCTTACGCTATTGGCTGGATCGGCTTCAAAGGGTCGGACGCACAGTCTGCCGACGAACGCTTGAAGGCGGAAAAAGCAAAGCATTCTGACGAAGATATAACGCTCATATGTGAAGCCAACTACACCATGCCTGGTGACGATCTGGACGCCCCCCCCAAGGTCTACAAGGAAATGATGGCCGCCGGTTTGGACTATAAAAATAAGGCGGGTTGGTACCAGGGCGTATTTTCAATTTCAGAATCCCGCAAGGGCGCCATGGTCGTCAAGGGAAGCAGGGCTACGGTCAGCCGACCCGCAATGTTCGAACGATTCGGCACCATGGTAACCGGTGAACAGTTTACGCTGGACCGCAGCACCGGAGCATTTCTTCAATCTCTGACCATCAAGGATGGCCGCAAGATTGAAATTGTCAAAGGCTATTGTGGAAAAATGACCAAAGCACCTTTCTGACATGAGAAATACACTTTTTGCCTTGCTGTTCATGCTGTCGGCCAACTGGAATGTGGTTAGCGCTGGCGATTGGGAAGATGGTTATGCAGCTTACGAACGCCAGGATTATGTAACCGCCCTGAGAAAATGGCGTTCTGTGGCTGAACGCGGAGACCGTGCAGGACAATCTATTGTTGGTGCCATGTACGCACAAGGGCAAGGGGTAGCGCAGGACTACTCCATCGCCATCAAGTGGTATCGACTGGCGGCAGTTCAGGGTGAAGTCAAGGCGCAATACAAACTTGCTTTCATGTATGCCAACGGGCAAGGCGTGTCGCGTGACAACCTTCGTGCCTACATGTGGAGCTATCTGGCAGCCCTAGCTGGACAGCCGGATGCAAGCAAGGTCCGCGACCAGGCTGAGAAATCACTCAATCTGGAAGAATTTTCACAAGCAAAGAGGATGACGCTGGATTGCCAGCAGAGGAAATTTCAGGGTTGCAAATGACGCTCATTACGGCAAGCTGGTTGTCGTGGCCTTTGCTATTTCCTGCTACAGGCCCTTTTAAGCAGGGCAGCTGCTATGGTGCCGCTGCCGGTGGGGCGCCATTGAAGAGGATCCTTTAAGGTGAAAATAATCTTTCCAGTTCCCATTTTTTCACTGTAATTGTTGTAATACAGGGTTCGCGATCTTTCTTCCTTGCAGTCGTACTCACTGTGGTCTTTGGACGACAAGAAAGCTTTTGTGTTGCTGTCTACCTGAGCCCTTTTGAAGTCGACCAGATACCACATTTTTACGATGTCGCCTGACCTCTGCATCGTTGGCGGATCAACGTAAAAAGTCCCGCTTTCATTGGCTCCAATCTCGACCCACGCGGCCTGACATGAACCGCTTGCCGCGGCGATGCAAAGAACTCGCAAAACCATATTCATCATTGTCATCTTTGATCCGACAGTGTTTTCAGGCGTCAATGATAAGACATCCCTCCCTTAAGATTGCCCCTGTGGATCCGATGCCTGCAAAACCTTACACCCGCAACAATTGAGTTCGTCTACCTACCTGAAATGGCCGATGCCGGCACTGGCAGTGTGGGCTGCGGCGTGGTTGCTCTACAAGACCCTGCTGGCATGGGCCATACCAGCCACCCTGGCGATGCTGTTGGCCTGCCTGCTGGGCATGGTCGCAACAGGTGTGGCGCGCTGGCGTGGTAGCTCTCATGCTCGGCAGCTGGCCTTGGCGCTGGGTTTTCCGATTTCCGCTTTGCTGAGCAGCGCACCGTCTGCGAGTACCTGGCTCTGGTTGCTTCCTCTGGCATTGGCTTTGCTGGTTTACCCGTTGCATACGTGGGGCGATGCACCGGTCTTTCCAACACCCTTGCAGGCGCTGCGGGATTTGCCAAACTGCGCGAAGTTGCCAACAAATGCCCTGGTTCTGGATGCCGGTTGCGGTGCCGGAGATGGCCTGAAAGCACTTCATTTGGCCTACCCCGACGCACGCTGTGTCGGGATCGAATTCAGTTGGCCCTTGCGTTGGGTGGCGGCGTTTCGCTGCCCGTGGGCGCAGGTTCGCTTAGGCGATATCTGGCGCGAAGATTGGCAGGCCTATGACATGGTCTACCTGTTTCAACGACCGGAAACGATGCCGCGCGCGGTAGCCAAAGCGCGCGCAGAAATGCGTCCCGGTAGCTGGCTGGTCAGTTTGGAGTTTGCCGCCACCGATCTACAACCGACTGCGCTTGTCTATGCCAGCCCGGACAGGCCAATATGGCTGTACCAAAGTCCATTCAAGTTTGCGCAACGGACAGCCTGAGAAACCCTCCACCTCATCAGTTACCGAACTTGGTCGGTGTCGATGAAGTTCCTCAAGTTTTGCTTATCCGATCCGATCTCCTGTG
>CAITQH010000050.1 GCA_903894475.1 uncultured beta proteobacterium | reverse complement strand
TTTCCGCGGCACGCTGTCGATACCGGCGCCGGTGTTTGAGTTGGCCCGCTCACGCATGGAGCAGCCCACACCACGGGTCGCCCTGGGTCTGGCACTGCGCGGCATTGCCAGTGCCGCGATCGACATCAGCGACGGCCTGCTCGGTGACCTGGGCCACATCCTGACGCAATCGGGAGTTGGCGCAACCGTCCAGGCTGATGCCGCCAGCGCACTGGTCGCGTCCCGCGTCGCTTACGACAGCGCCGCCAGCCTGCACGGTGGTGGAATCAGCATAGGCCAATGGCGGAGCTGGGCCCTGGCCGGTGGCGACGATTACGAGCTGCTCTTCAGCGCCCCGGCATCGACTCGGACGCAAGTGATGCAGGCCGCCGAATCCAGCCAGACAGCGGTCACCTGCATCGGCCGCATCGAAAACACAGGCGGCCTGCGCTTGGTCGACAGCGCGGGCCGGAAGCTGCCCAACCACTACCGCTCGTTTGACCACTTTGTTTGAGTTTTATACAATCTGAATATTTATTATTCAAATTGTATGACTTTATTTTCCCGTGACTTGTCCGTGGCGCTGCAGCGCATGGCACTGCAGTTTCCCATCGTGGCCGTGACCGGTCCCAGGCAATCGGGCAAGACCACGCTGGTGCGGCAGGTGTTTGGCGACAAGCCCTACGTGACTCTGGAAGACCCGATAGAGCTGAGCTTTGCGCAAACTGACCCGCGCGGCTTCTTGCAACGCTTTGCGCGAGGCGCCATCTTCGACGAGGCCCAGCGCTGGCCCGACCTGTTTTCTCACTTGCAAGGCATGGTGGATGCCGACCGCGCGCCAGGTCGCTTTATTCTGACCGGATCGCAACAGTTCGGACTGATGGCGGGTATCACGCAGTCGCTGGCCGGGCGCATTGGACTCGCCCGCTTGCTGCCCTTGGCTCTGTCGGAGATCAAACTGGGGGCCAGCGAGGACCTTCATACTCATCTTTGGCGCGGCGCGTATCCGGCGCTCTGGCAAAGCCAGTGCACCACGATGGACGCCAACGACTGGTTTGGCTCCTACGTTCTCACTTACATTGAGCGCGATGTACGCCAACTCCTGCAGGTACAGAATCTCACTACTTTTCAACGCTTTGTACGCCTGTGTGCGGGCCGCAGCGGCACCTTGCTGAACCTGGTGTCACTGGCCACGGATGCCGGCGTCAGCCACACCACGGCGCGGCAATGGCTCTCGGTACTGGAATCCAGCGAACTGCTGTTTTTGCTGCCACCCTACCACCGCAATTTCGGCAAGCGCCTGGTCAAAACACCCAAGCTTTACTTCACAGATACCGGTCTTGCCGCCTGGCTGCTGGGCATCCGCGACCCCCAGTTGTTGGCACTGCATCCGATGCGTGGCGCTCTGTTCGAGACATGGGTGCTGAACGAATTTCGCAAGCATCGTCTGAACCGTGGTTTGCCCACCGACCTCTATTTCTGGCGCGACAACAACGGACTGGAAGCCGATCTGGTGTTCGAAACCGAAGGCGGCCTGCAATGTGTCGAGATCAAGTCCAGCCAGACCATCACGCCAGACCTGGTACGCGCCGGTCAGCGGGCCTCCCGCTTTGTGAACGAACCCGCACCCGCACCTTGGCTAATTCACGGCGCGCCAGAGAATTACACCCGCGACGGCGTGCGCTGCATCAGCTGGCAGCGCTTTGCAGATCCGCAGCATGGCTAGGCCGGCGCGGATAATCGCGTCATGCCCGAAAACCCGACCCCAGTTGAATATCCACTACGCCCCAACGCGCGCTTCATGCTGGAGCAACCGGCGCACTTGATCGCGCTCGGTTTTGGATCGGGCTTGAGCCCGGTCGCGCCGGGTACGGCTGGTACCCTGTGGGCGTGGGCCGCCTTCGCCGTCCTGCAACCCTGGATGAGTGAGCTGCGCTGGGCATGGGTCATGGCCGCCGCACTGCCCCTGGGCTGGTGGGCCTGCAGTGTCTGCGCCGAGAACATGCGCGTGCCAGACCCCGGCAGCATCGTTTGGGATGAGATCGTTGCCTTCTGGCTGGTGCTCTGGCTGGTCACGCCCACCGGTTTCTCGGGCCAGTTGCTGGCTTTCGCCCTGTTTCG
>CAITQH010000049.1 GCA_903894475.1 uncultured beta proteobacterium | reverse complement strand
TCCTTGCGGCACAGACCCCGCGCTGCGCAAAAATCGCAGGCCTTGCCCTCACCCAGTGCCGCCATCGAATGACCCTCTGCAATGCGCGTCGTGTCAGAAACGATGCCCTCCAGAAGTTGATCCCGCAAGTCCACGATGTGGTCTTGGCGGTAACTCCTGCTGCCCTCTTTCTCAGCCACATTCAGGTAGGCCGCGGCCAGCGTGTCGTCACTCAGCAGAGCGGCGTAAAAAGCGAGCTGACTGTCCTCCATCCCTGCCTTGATGCGCTGTGCGGTGCTGCTCGGGGCTTCCGTCTTGTAATCGATCACCAGAGTGCTGCCATCGGCCAGTCGGTCGATGCGGTCGATCTTGCCAACCAGGGTGAGCGCTCCCAAGGCCGTTTCGCGCCAGGATTCGCCCTCACCATAAGCAGCGCCACTGGCCTCGTGCGCGACCAGCCAAGCCAGGTAGCCGGCTCGCAGGCGTGGCCAGGAAGCGGCGAAAGGCAAGAACTCACTGCTCGACAAGCCAAGGGCCAGGGTCGCCTGATTGGCCGCAGCGTTGATCAGGGCTTGCCTGGCATTCGCATCGCTGCCTGGCGAACGCTGCAGGGCGTCATGAAAAAGCTTGAGCAGCTGGTGCAACCAGTTGCCAAAATCGCGCTTGTCGAGTTCCGTATCCAGTTCATCGGACTCCTGCAGTTTGAGCTGGCGCATTGCAAAGAAACGATACGGGCAGCGCCGCAAATCTTCATAAGCCGTACTGGAGAGTCGCGTCAGCGCCAGCGCATCGCCGCGCACCACCGGCATGGCACAGGCGTGGCGGCTGACAGAGCGCAGCACACAGGGGTCGAGCGCGAGTTCTGGCGCCGCCTGCAAGCGCAAAGCCTGCACAAAGCCGCTGGCCATGACGCGCTCACCGCCATCGCTCAAGCGCCACAAGAGATCGACCTGTGGAAAATCCAGGGCGTAGTGCCAGCTTGCCCTGGCCGCTGTGGCAAGTTCTTCGCCCGTCGGCAGCCCGAGCAGGGCACGCAAGGCCGGCGTCCACATTCCGGGCGGCTCGGGTGCCGTAGGCAGGTTCAGTTCATCACAACCCGGCAACACCACGGCCGCCAGGGGTCGTCCCAGCAACTGACTCATGGGCAGAATCAGTACCTGCGCCGAGTCCGCATGCGGCGGAGAAAAACTCATCGCCTCCAGCGTCTGACTGACCCAGGCTGTGAACTGACTTTGATTCATGCGCGGCGCCACGTCGCTGAATTCGAGCTCGGCGCCGTCGTGCAGACGCAGCGCATCCAACAGCGCCTGGCCGGCTGGATCGGCCAGCAACGCCGTCCATTGTCCGGAACTCTGCAAGGCGCAGCGCAAATCCGCCAGCCAGCGCAGCAGTGGACGCCCGGCCTGCAGGGTCTCGCGCACAGCCTGCGCCCGCACCACCACAGCACCCTCTTGCGGCACAGAACGCCACTCACGCGCGCCCAGGCGTCGCCAGCTTTGCTCCGCCTCGGTCAGCGCTTTCTGATCAAACGCAGGCGCATTTTTCAGCCAATCAAGCACCGCATCGGTGCTGGCATCCCAACTCGCCGCGCGCAGCAAACTCATCAGCGCAGCAGCTGCACGGGTGGTCGAGAGCTTCCAGCCGGTTTCGTCGCGCACCGCCAGGCCCTGCTCGCTGAGCATCGCGTGTACACGCCGTGTCAGCAGCCTATCCTGCGCCACCAACGCCACTGGCGTGCGCCCGGCAGCCAGATGCAAGAGCACGCAGGCCGCAGCACGCTGCGCCTCGTCTTCTGCATCCTGCGCAGCGTGCAAAGCCAATCGCCCTAACAGCGCGCGCTCTGGGTCGCTCTCCAATGGCGGCGCCAGACTCAGCAGCAGCAGACGCTCGGGCAAGTTCTGTTGCAAGGCGCGTGTCAGGGGCTCACTCTGAAAGCCTTCGAGCAGCGCCAGCAAGTCGGGGCGAGCATCAAAGACAGCGTCGGAGCCATAGCTTGAATTGGCTGCCCAGGCCAGCGCAATGCGGGCCAGAGCAGCCTCCAGCGCCAACAGCGGCGAGTCCAGTGTGCTGGCCAGCGTCAACCCTAGTTCAGCACCCCACTGCGCGCGCTCGGCTGGCGCCACGGCCGCGGCAATGCGCGCCAGACTCCAGGCCGACTCCATGAGGCGCCCTGCCAGGTCATTCTGCTGCTCGGCCAGGCCGGAGCGTGCCAGCAGGGAAGCAGCGGTCAGCACATCGTGCGCTGCGTCGAGTCGCAAATCATCAGGTCCCGGTGCAAAGCCGGCCAGGCTGCGTGTCCAGCTCTGGGTGGTTTCAAAGCGCGGCAAGAAGTGCGCCGCCGACTGCTCGGCAGCGCAGCGCCGCAGCCAGGAGCTGCGTGCATGCGCCGTCAATTGGGCAAAGGGCAGCACGACCACGACCCGCGCCGGATGCAGTTGGCGAAGCGCCACCTCGGCATGGATCTGCCCCATGACACGATCCCATGCGGCGTCGACATGATGCATTTTTGCTATCTCAGTCATAGGCGCTTGAAATTCGGTGGTCGGGCTTGGTTTCTGTCACAATTTCCCCACTTTAACTGTATGTCCACCCCTACTCTAGGAATCCCCATGGCTAGCGAACTTATCAAACATGTGTCAGACGACTCTTTTGAAGCCGATGTCTTGAAATCCACCGTGCCCGTCCTGGTTGATTACTGGGCTGAGTGGTGCGGTCCGTGCAAGATGATCGCCCCGATTCTGGATGACGTCTCCACCACCTACGACGGCAAATTGCAGGTTGCCAAGATGAACGTCGACGAAAATCGGGAGGTCCCGGCCAAGTTCGGTATTCGCGGTATCCCGACGCTGATGCTGTTCAAGGACGGCCAGTTGGCGGCGACCAAGGTGGGTGCCATGAGCAAAGCCCAGTTGATCGCCTTTATCGACCAGCAACTCTGACCACATTGCAGCACTGACTTGTCATTGCGGGCTCCGACCCGCAATCCATGATGCACAAGGCATGGATCCCGGGTCGAGCCCGGGATGACAACCGGGAATATAGAAGCCCGCCTTCATTTCCTGTCATAATCGCCTCAGCTCACCGGCGCTCACCCCGCGTCAGTTCGAATTCCCGGTTTAAAATTTTGAGGCGCAGGCCAGCAGAGCGCCTCTCCCGAACCTCCCCCGTATTTCGTTCCAACCCTTGTTAGCCACTCCATGCACTTAAACGAACTCAAGGCACTGCACGTGTCCGAAGTCCTCAAGCAAGCTGAAGAGCTTGAGATTGAAAACACCGGCCGCATGCGCAAGCAGGAGCTGATGTTCGCCATCATCAAGAAGCGTGCCCGCACTGGCGAGCAGATCATTGCCGACGGCGTACTGGAAATCCTGCCCGATGGCTTTGGCTTTCTGCGCAGCCCCGACACCAGCTATACCGCTTCGACTGACGACATCTACATCAGCCCGAGCCAGGTGCGCCGTTTCAATCTGCATACCGGCGACATGATCGAAGGCGAGGTGCGCACACCCAAAGACGGTGAACGCTACTTTGCCCTGAACAAGCTTGATCGTGTCAACGGTGGCGGCCCGGAAGACAACAAACACAAGGTGATGTTTGAAAACCTGACGCCCTTGTTCCCCAAGGTCCAGATGAAGCTGGAACAGGACATCAAGACGGACGAGAACATCACCGGACGCATCATCGACATCATTGCCCCGATCGGCAAGGGCCAGCGCGCCCTGCTGGTGGCGCCGCCCAAGAGCGGCAAGACCGTGATGATGCAGCACATCGCACACGCCATCAGCGCCAACTACCCCGAAATTCACATGATGGTGCTGCTGGTCGATGAACGGCCCGAAGAAGTGACGGAAATGCAGCGCACCGTGAAGGGCGAAGTGATCGCCTCGACCTTTGACGAGCCGGCAGCGCGTCACGTCCACGTGGCCGAGATGGTGATTGAGCGCGCCAAGCGGCTGGTCGAACTGAAAAAGGATGTGGTCATCCTGCTGGACTCCATCACCCGGCTCGCGCGCGCCTACAACAACGTGGTTCCCTCCAGCGGCAAAGTACTGACCGGGGGCGTTGACTCCAATGCACTGCAGCGTCCGAAACGCTTTCTGGGTGCGGCGCGCAATGTGGAAGAAGGTGGTTCACTGACCATCATTGCCACCGCCCTGATCGATACCGGCAGCCGCATGGACGAGGTTATTTTTGAAGAATTCAAGGGCACCGGCAACTCCGAAATCCATCTGGACCGTCGTCTTTACGAAAAGCGCGTCTTTCCGTCGATCCAGCTCAACCGCAGCGGCACCCGTCGCGAGGAATTGCTGTTGCAGCCTGAGATTCTGCAAAAAACCCGCATCCTGCGCCAGTTCCTCTACAACATGGATGAAGTCGAGTCCATGGAGATGGTGCTCAAGCAAATGCGTGCCACCAAGAACAATAGCGAGTTCTTCGACATGATGCGTCGGGGCGGATAACAAACCAGTTGTCATGCCGGACCTGATCCGGCATCCATGGCTTCCGACAGCGCCACACGCTGCATGGATTGCGGATCAAGTCCGCAATGACAAATCGGCTGTCATCCTGGACCGGTTCTTGTCATCCCGGACTCGATCCGGGATCCAGGGCTGCGCCACCCATGGATTGCGGATCAAGTCCGCAATGACAAGTCCAGCTATAATCGCACGTTCTACGCGACAAGTACGTCGGGCTTTGAATTGCGCAATGGTTTGCACAAGGGCCCGCCGCGGCTGCTGCAACTGATGGAGAAAACATGAAGGCAGGCATTCACCCCAATTACCGCGAAATTTGTTTCATGGACTTGTCCAATGGCTTCAAATTCGTGACGCGCTCCTGCGCCAGTGCCAAGGAGATGATCAAGATGGAAGACGGCCGCGAGCTGCCACTCTACAAGCTTGATACGTCCAGCGAGTCGCACCCCTTCTACACCGGCACACAGAAATCCGTTGATAACATGGGTGGCCGCGTCGAGCGCTTCCGCAACCGCTTCGGCAAGACCGCCGCCAAATAAACTGGCGAACGTTTCTTGTCAAAAAGGCAGCCCGGATAGCCGCGCTGCCTTTTTTTTATGAATCAACCCACGCCAGCCATCGTTGCCCAGGGTGCCGTGCGCCGTTTGCCGCGTATCGCCCTGCTGCTGCTGTGTGCGGTCTACGTGCTCTCAGGATTTCTGGGGCGCGGCCCTTTGAAGAGCGCCGACATGACAGCCTTTGGCTACATGGCAGAGCTGGCCAGTGGCAACGCGGCCTGGCTGTCGCCGCAATTGATGGGCCTGGCGCCCGAAGTGGATGCCCTGTTGCCCTACTGGCTGGGAGCCTGGGCCATGCAGATCGCGCCAAGCTGGATGGCCAGCGATTTCGCCGCCCGCACTCCCTTCATCCTGCTGCTCACGCTGACGCTGTTTGCCACCTGGTACGCCAGCTACTACCTGGCCCGCAACCCGCAGGCGCAGCCGGTGGCTTTTGCCTTCGGCGGCGAGGCCCTGCCGCCGGACTATGCGCGCGCCATGGCCGATGGCGCCCTGCTGGCCTTTCTTGCCTGTCTGGGGCTGGCCCAGCTGTCGCATGAAACCACGCCCGCGCTGGCGCAACTCTGTTTTGTCGCGCTGACCTTCTTTGCCTTCGCTGCCCGACCTTATCGAACGCTGGCGCCGGCTGTCTGCGCTGTGCTCGGACTCAGCGGTCTGACTCTGTCGGGTGCGCCGGCAATTGCCGGCTTGCTGGGCGCTGGCGGCGCGCTGATCTGCCTGCTTGACCGCTCGCCAGAGTCCGGCGCACAGCGCTCCAAGGTCTTGTGGGCCGGCGCCATCGCGCTGCTTGGCATGGCGCTGGCGCTGCTGGCAAGCTGGCTGAATTTGTGGCGCTGGCGCATCGAACTGCCACAGGCCAGCGGGGACGAGTGGCGCAGCTTGGGCCGCCTCTTGCTGTGGTTCACCTGGCCGTCCTGGCCACTGGCTTTGTGGACCCTGTGGCGCTGGCGCCATCAACTTCTGCGGTTTCGCGCGCCGAGCCGACATCTGGCGCTGCCGCTCTGGTTTGCCGGGGTTGCCGTGGCTGCTACGCTCTGCACGGCCTCGGCTGATCGCTCCCTGTTGCTCTCGCTGCCCGCCCTGGCGGCGCTGGCGGCCTTTGCGCTGCCAACCCTGAAGCGCAGCGTGGCGGCGTTGATCGACTGGTTCACGCTGCTCTTTTTTTCGGGTTGCGCCATCAGCATATGGATCATCTGGATTGCCATGCAGACCGGCGTGCCAAGCCAGGTAGCGGCCAACGTGGCACGCCTGGCGCCCGGTTTTGAGCACAGTTTCTCGCTGTTTCCCGTTGTCATCGCCAGCGCTGCCACGCTGGCCTGGGGCTGGCTGGTGAAGTGGCGTGTCGGACGGCATCGCGCTGCCATCTGGAAGAGTCTGGTGCTGCCCGCCGGTGGCTCTGTGCTGTGCTTTGTGCTGCTGATGACACTGTGGTTGCCGCTGTTCAACTTCACCCGCAGCTACGCGCCGCTGGTGCAGCGCACGGTGGACGTGCTGGGCTCACCAGAGTGCGTCGAGGTACATGGTCTGAGCCAGGGACACATCGCCGCTTTTCGCTTTCATGGTCGCCTGAAGACCCGACTGGTAGACCCAAGCGACAGTTGTCCCTGGTTGATCGTCAACAAGGACGACCTGCCAAGCTTGCCTGAATTCGTTGACCTGAAACGCTGGAGCCTGCACAGCAACCTGCGCCACCCGTCGGATCGGGATGAAGATCTGCTGATCTACCAGCGAAGAGCCATTGCGCCCTAAACGATGAGCTCCCGCACCGGAGCTCTGACACGGCCGGCCGGAAAGGTGATCGCAAAAACAGAACCCTTGCCAGGAGTGCTTTCAATTTTTAGCGCAGCACCGTGTCGCTGCGATACATGCTTGACGATGGCCAAGCCCAAGCCGGTGCCGCCCGTGTCGCGCGAGCGGCTGTGATCGACGCGATAAAAGCGTTCCGTCAGACGCGGCAGATGCTCTGGCGCAATGCCAGGCCCGCTGTCTGACACTGAAAACTCGAACCGCCCGTCATCCAGCATCCGGGCACGCACCTGCACTTCGCCACCCGGCGGGGTATAGCGGATGGCATTGCCCACCAGGTTGCTCATGGCACTGAACAATTCAGAGGAGTTGCCGGCAATTTCAATACCCTCCAAGCCCTCAAAATGCAGCTTGTGACGTCGATCCGGAGCCGGATGGAGGACGGCCGACAAGGCGCGCGCATCCTGCTCCAGCTGAGTCATCAACCCAAGCAGCCCGACCCACTCGGAAGGACTCGGTGGCGGACTACCCTCCAGGCGCGACAACGTCAACAAGTCGCTGACCAGCGTCTGCATGCGAGCCGCCTGCTGCGCCATCAGCGCCAGATAGCGTTCGCGCTCCGGCTCTTCAAGCGGACAGCTCTGCAGGGTTTCGACAAAGCCGGTCAGCACAGTCAGAGGCGTGCGTATTTCATGCGAAACATTGGCGATGAAATCGCGCCGCATGGCCTCGGCCTGCTCCACCGCAGTGATGTCACGCGAGAGCAGGAGCAAGCGTCCCTGGCCATAGGGATGCAGATGAACTGACAGTCTGACCGGTCGTGCTACTGAATGCTCCCGACCCGGCATGACAATCTCGCCCACATAATCGCGGCCTGCAAAATAGCTGACAAAGCCGGGGTCACGCACCAGATTGCCAATGTGTTGCAGCATGTCGCGCGAGGCGTCCAGTCCAAAGTGAAGCGATGCCATATGATTGAACCACTCAATACTGCCCTGCGCGTCCAGCAACACCACGCCATTGGGCGAGGCCTGAAAGGCAGACAGAAAGTCCTGCAGCCGCTTCTGGGATTCAGATGCCGCCTGGTCCCGTATGCGAATCAGCCGGCGTACCCGATCTGAAACCTCGGCCCACAAACCGGTGCGCATCACGGAGTCCGAAAAATCACCTGCGCGCAACCAGCGCATGAGGCGAGCGCCTCGCGACAAATCGAGCAAGAACCAGAGCAAGCCTCCCGCCAGCACGCCAAGCACCACCGCTTCGAGTTCACTGGTCTTGACGTGCGTTGGCGAGGCAGCCAGCCAGGCCAGCAGTGCGCCCGCCAGTTGGCAGGCAAGAAAGGAGGCAATTCTCCAGAACATGGTCAACGCAATACGGGCAGGGCGCTGGCGCTTTGCGCCGTCAGACGGTACCCGGCACCGCGCACGGTTTCTATCATCAGGCCGGCCTCGGGCCCCATGGCTTCGCGCAAACGCTTCACGTGCACGTCAACGGTTCTCTCTTCAATGAAGACGTGATCGCCCCACACCTTGTCGAGCAACTGGGAACGGCTGTGCACGCGCTCGGCATGCGTCATCAGGTAATGCAGCAGCTTGAATTCGGTCGGCCCCAACTTGAGCATCTGCTCATTGAAGGACACGCGGTAAGTTGCCGAATCAAGTGACAGCGAACCCACGGCGACAATGCCGCCGACCTGCTCAGGCGCACGCCGGCGCAGCACGGCCCGAATTCTGGCCAGCAGTTCCTTGGTCGAAAAAGGCTTGGCGATGTAGTCATCGGCCCCCGCGTCCAGACCGGCAACACGGTCGGTTTCATCGCCGCGCGCCGTCAGCATGATGATGGGAACCGCCTTGGTGCGCGGGTGGGCACGCCAGCGCTTGGCCAGCGTCAGACCACTCTCGCCCGGCAGCATCCAGTCGAGCAGGATGAGCTCGGGCAGCACGGCGTCAAGCTCGCGCTGCGCCGAGGCACTGTCCATGGCCCAGGTCGGGCGAAATCCGTTGTGGCGCAGATTGACCGCAATCAGCTCGGCAATCGCCGATTCATCTTCCACAATCAGAACACCGGGTTGCTGCCTCATTTCAGCACCGATTCAATCTGCTCCATCGATGAGTGCCGGATGTCCTCGCCCTTGACCACATAGATGATGAACTCGGCAATGTTCTTGGCATGGTCACCAATGCGCTCAATGGCCTTGGCCAGAAACAGCAAGTCGAGACTGGGCGAAATCATGCGCGGATCTTCCATCATGTAGGTGATGAGTTTGCGCACAAAGCCGTTGAATTCCTGATCAATCAGATCGTCCTCTTTCAGGATCACGACCGCCGCTGCCGTATCGAGTCTGGCAAACGCGTCGAGCGCCTTGCGCAGCAGGCCGGACGCCAGATCAGCGGCAATGCGCAGCTCCAGCGCCGGCAAGGAACGTGGTGAGCCACTTTGAATAATGGAGCAGACCATGCGGGCAATCTTCTCGGCCTCGTCACCCACGCGCTCCAGATTGGCCGTGGTTTTGGAGATCGCAATCAGCAGCCGAAGGTCGCGCGCCGTTGGCTGGCGCCGCGCAATGATGCTGGAGAGCTCGCGGTCAATATCCACTTCCATGGCGTTGACCCGCGCTTCCGTGGCAATCACCTGGTTGGCAACCTCGAGACTGAATTGCGACAGGGCATAGATCGCCTGGTGAATCTGCGACTCGACCAGACCGCCAAGCTCCATCACCCGACTGGAGACGGCGCTAAGTTCGCTGTCGAACTGGGTGGAAAGATGTTTATCTGGCATGACTGACTCCTAAATGACTGCATGGATCGCCACGGCCTGCGGCCTCGCGATGACAATTCTTTATCCAAATCTGCCCGTGATGTAGTCTTCGGTTTCCTTGCGCGTGGGCTTGAAAAACATTTGCTCCGTCGAGCCAAACTCGATCAGGTCACCCAGGTACATGTACGCCGTGTAATCGCTGCAGCGCGCCGCCTGCTGCATATTGTGAGTCACGATCACCACCGTGTAGTCGCTCTTGAGCTCGGTAATCAGTTCCTCGATTTTTGCAGTGGAAATCGGGTCGAGCGCCGAGCAGGGCTCATCGAGCAGCAGCACCTCGGGCTTGATGGCAATGCCACGCGCAATGCACAGGCGTTGCTGCTGCCCACCCGACAGACTGGAGCCACTCTGGTGCAGTTTGTCCTTGACCTCGCCCCACAGCGCCGCCTTGCGCAGCGCCCACTCGACACGCTCTTCCATGTCGGTGGTGTTCAAGGTCTCGAACAGCTTGACGCCAAAAGCCACGTTGTCAAAGATCGACATCGGAAACGGTGTGGGCTTCTGGAACACCATGCCGACCTTGGCGCGCAACAAGGCTACGTCTTTCTTGCTGGTCAAGAGGTTCTCACCATCGAGCATGATTTCGCCCTCGGCGCGCTGCTCCGGGTAAAGCTCGAACATGCGATTGAACACACGCAGCAGCGTCGACTTGCCACAGCCGGACGGACCAATAAAGGCCGTCACCTTGTTTTCCGGAATTTCCAGATTGATGTTCTTCAGCGCATGGAACTTGCCGTAAAAAAAATCAAGATTCTTGACAGAAATTTTGGGCACTTCCTGCGCCGCAATAGCAGTGTTCATGTTGACCCTGTTTGGTAAATTTGACGAGCACAGCTCAGTTCTTGCTGCGGGTCATGACACGCGCCAGAATGTTGAGACCCAAGACCGCAATCGTGATGATGAAGACCCCCGCCCAGGCCAGCTTTTGCCAATTCTCGTATGGACTCATGGCGAACTTGAAAATCGTCACCGGCAGACTCGCCATCGGCTCACTCAGGCTGGAGGTCCAGAACTGGTTGCTCAATGCGGTAAACAGCAAGGGTGCGGTTTCACCGGCAATGCGCGCGACCGCCAGCAACACCCCCGTGACCACGCCTGAGCGTGCTGCTTTCAGCGTGATGCTGATAATCACTTTCCATTTGGGCGCACCCAGCGCGTAAGCCGCTTCGCGCAAGCCGGAGGGAACCAGTTGCAACATGTTTTCTGTGGTGCGAATGACGACAGGAATCACGATCAAAGCCAGCGCCATGACGCCGGCATAGCCCGAGAAAGACTTGAAACGTGTCACGATCACGGCGTAGACAAACAGGCCAATCACAATTGAGGGAGCCGACAACAATATGTCATTGACAAAGCGGGTGACGGAGGCCAACCAGCTGTGGGTGTCGAACTCCGCCAGATAAATGCCGGCCATCACGCCTATGGGCGTGCCCACAAAAGTGGCCAGCGCGACCATCAGGAACGAACCGTAAATGGCATTGGCCAAACCGCCGGCGTCGTTCGGCGGTGGCGTCATCTGGGTCAGGGTATCGAGCGACAGCCCACCGAGTCCCAGCACACAGGTTTCGATCAGGATCCAGAACAACCAGAACAGGCCAAAGGCCATCGCCAGCAGCGACAGGGCCAGCGCAATCTGGTTGACCCGTTTGCGCTGCGCGTAACGCGCCAGACGGGACTGCTCCAGTTCATGGGCCCGCAACAACATTTGTGCTGTGCTCATGTCTTGGTTCCTTCGCTCTTTCTGAGTTGTGAAAGCAAGACTTTGGACAGGCTCAAAACCACAAAGGTGATGAAGAACAGCACCAGACCGAGGTACATCAAGGCCGCCTGGTGCAAGCCCTCGGCCGCTTCGGCAAATTCATTGGCCAAGGCCGACGTAATGCTGTTGGCAGCCTGAAACAGACTCAGCGAATCAAGCTGGTTGAAGTTGCCAATCACGAAGGTCACTGCCATGGTTTCACCAATGGCGCGCCCCAAGCCCAGCATGATGCCGCCAACGACGCCCGCTTTGGTGTAGGGCAGAACCACCGTGGAGACCACTTCCCAGGTCGTGGCGCCCAGCCCGTAGGCCGATTCCTTGAGCAGCGTTGGCGTGACCTCAAACACGTCGCGCATCACCGCCGCAATGAAGGGGATGATCATGATCGCCAGAATGATGCCGGCCGACAGAATGCCAATGCCCACCGGAGGACCCGAGACAAAAGCACCAAGGATCGGGACACCCGCAAACAGCGTCTGCAGTGGCTGCTGGACATAGGTGGACAGGATAGGACCAAACACCAGCAGACCCCACATGCCATAGACAATCGACGGGATTGCCGCCAGCAACTCAATCGCCGTACCCAACGGGCGCTTGAGCCAGGCCGGTGAAAGTTCAGTCAGGAATACGGCGATCCCAAAACTGACAGGCACCGCGATCAACAACGCGATGAAAGAGGTCATCAGCGTTCCGTAAATCATTACAAGTCCGCCAAACTCCTCTTTCACCGGATCCCAGGTGGCGTTGGCAAAAAATCCAAGACCATACTTGCTGATGGCGGGCCATGCACCCAGCGTCAGCGAAACCAGAATGGCAATCAGCATAGCCAGGGTAAACAGTGCCGCAGCTTTGGCCAGCCAGCCAAAGATGCGGTCCGCCATCGGCCCGGAACGGGCCTTCTTGGCCGGGGGAGGATTGGACATGACGCGTTCCGACGATGGTGCTTGATGAAGAGCCAGGGGATTCGCCAGCAGTGTAGTTGACATACGCTTGCTCCCTGAAATCAGGCCGTCGACCTTACTTCAGCGCCACCGGCTTGCCAGCGGCATCGGTTGCCTGAGACCAGGCCTTCTCTATCGACCCAATCACGTTGGCAGGCATGGGCACGTAATCCAGATCGGTTGCGCTCTTGCCACCGTTCTTGTAAGCCCAGCTGAAGAACTTGAAGGCTTCTGTGGCGTTGGCTGGCTTTTCCTGTTTGATGTGCATCAGGATGAAGGTCGCTGTCGAAATCGGCCAAGCGTTCTTGCCGGGTTGATCCGTAATCAATTGGTAGAACGATTTGTTCCAGTCGGCACCGGCAGCAGCCGCTTTGAAGGCCTCTTCATCAGGCGCCACGAACACACCGTCCCGGTTCTTCATCAAGGTGTAAGTCATCTTGTTTTGCTTGACATAGGAATACTCAACGTAGCCGATCGAATTGGGCAAGCGATTCACAAACGCGGCCACGCCTTCATTGCCTTTGCCGCCAGCACCCACCGGCCAGTTGACGGCTGTACCCTCACCAACCTTGGCTTTCCATTCGGCGTGGACGCGGCTCAAGTAGTTGGTGAAATTGAATGTGGTGCCAGAGCCGTCGGCGCGGCGAACCGGTGCAATGGCGACATCAGGCAAGGCCAGCGTCGGATTCAGCGCCTTGATGGCAGCGTCATTCCATTTGGTGATTTTGCCAAGGTAAATATCACCCAGTACCTGACCATCGAGCTTCATTTGTCCGGGTGCGATGCCCTTCACGTTGATCACCGGCACGGTGCCGCCAATCACTGTGGGAAACTGAAACTGTCCCTTGGTCTTCAATACCTCGTCGGTTTGCGGCATGTCGGAAGCGCCAAAGTCGACGGTTTTGGAGTCAATCTGCTTGATGCCGGCGCCAGAGCCAACCGACTGATAGTTCACCTTGACACCGGTGGCCTTGTTG
>CAITQH010000048.1 GCA_903894475.1 uncultured beta proteobacterium | reverse complement strand
GGTGTGGCTTCGCGCATGCTTTTCAAAACCATTTGCATGAACAGCACTTCAAACTGCTTGGCGGCTTGTTTCATGCCCTCCTGTGGCGAACTGCGAACCGTGCGGCGCAGCGCATCGACGCCCTGCACATCGAAGGAGAGCCGTTGGTCAAGTACACCCGCGCCCGAATGGCTGCTGATCAAATCGGAGACGCCGGCGCTGCTCATGAGTTGTTCCTAGATGATCTCAAGCTCGGCTCGCAGGGCGCCGACAGATTTCATGGCTTGCAGTATCGAAATCAGATCCTGCGGGTTGGCACCGAGCGCGTTGAGCCCCTTGATGACGTCCGTCAGTGCGGCGCCGCCGCGCAGGAACTGCAGTGCGCCGGAGCCTTGACTGATTTCAATCTGCGAGCGTTGCCCTG
Source organism: uncultured beta proteobacterium (assembly GCA_903894475.1). Classification (GTDB taxonomy): domain Bacteria; phylum Pseudomonadota; class Gammaproteobacteria; order Burkholderiales; family Burkholderiaceae_C; genus Rhodoferax. The sequence goes on along the minus strand of CAITQH010000048.1, from coordinate 1,623 downwards.
CCACGGTGCTGCCGTCGGACAGCGCATTGGGCTGGCTGACGACGGGTTCGGTATTGATGACCACCGACAGGCTGCCGTGCGCCACCGCGCAGTCGTTGATTCTGACGGCCTGGTTCATGACCACCGATCCGGTTCGTGCATTGACAACCACTTTGGCGCCAAGCTGCGTTGGCTCCACTTCTATGTTCTGGATGCGCGACAGGAAACTGACGCGTTCTTCGGGGCGGGCCGGGGCCCTGATCTGAATCACCCGGGCGTCGATGGCGCGTGCAGTGTCAACGCCCAAGCTGCGGTTGATGGCGTCAACCGCCTGCTGCACGGCGGCAAAGTCACCGGAATTAAGTTCAAGTATCAGGCTGCCATCATCGCCCAGGGGCGACGCAATAGCCCGTTCAACAATGGCGCCGGCCGGGATGCGTCCGGAAGCGATCTGATTGATTTTGCTCTGACTGCCCCCGCCTGAGGCCCCGGCACCGCCAATCACCATATTGCCCTGGGCGATGGCGTAGATCTGGCCGTCAGAGCCCTTCAGCGGTGTCATCAGCAGGGTGCCGCCGCGCAGGCTCTTGGCGTTGCCCATCGAGGAAACCGTGATGTCAATGGTTTGCCCCGGTCGCGCAAAGGGCGGCAGGCTTGCCGTGACCATCACGGCTGCGACATTTTTCAGTTGCATGCTGGCGCCGGTCGGCATGGTCACGCCGAGTTGAACCAGCATGTTGTTGAGGCTCTGCGTGGTAAACGGCGTCTGCATGGTCTGGTCGCCGCTGCCATCGAGTCCGACCATCAGGCCGTAGCCGATCAGCGGGTTGTCGCGCACACCCTGCACACTGGCGATGTCCTTCAGGCGCTCGGCCTGTGATGGCAGGGAAATGAAAGCAACAAGCAACATTCCTAGTGTCAAGGCGAGCCAGCGTGCGCTTGAAGCCAAACCGCGGCAGGCAATCGGTGGGGTGGTTGGCGTTTTCATGATTACATCGGCATCACGTTGAGGAAGAAGCGTTGCAACCAGCCCATTTGCTGAGCTTCATCGATGTAGCCCTTGGCGCTGTACTCAATGCGGGCATCTGCAACCTGGGTCGAGGCGACGGTGTTGTTGCTGCTGACGGCGCGCGGATTGACGACACCGGAAAAGCGGATGTATTCGGTGCCCTGATTGATCAGCATCTGCTTCTCCCCGCTGACCTGCAGATTGCCGTTTGGCAGCACTTCGACAATCGTGACGGTGATGATGCCGTTGAAAGTGTTGGTGGCGTTGGCGCCACCTTTGGAGCTCAGGTTGTTCTTGCCACTTCCGCTGCTGTCGAGGGTTCCGGACATCAAACCGCCGAAGACTTTCGGTACCAGTGCAAGCTCGGCGCTGGCGCTTCCGGTGCGGCTGACATTGGCTGCCGAATTCTTGCTGGCATTCACGTTTTCACTGACCAGAATGGTCAGCGTGTCACCGACCGAGCATGGCCGCCGGTCCTCAAAAAGCGCCTGTGCGCCAGCGCCGGTTCGATAGATGGCGCCATGCGCAGGTACTGACGATGTCGCCTGCAACTGAGCAGTCGGACGCACCGACATGGGTTGCTGGACCAGCGGTTCGCGCGGATTTTGTGCGCAGCCAGCCAACAGGACGACGGC
>CAITQH010000047.1 GCA_903894475.1 uncultured beta proteobacterium | reverse complement strand
CTGGTTCGAGATCGATTCGACCAGCGTGGACGAGCCGGGCCGGGTCGAGTCACACGTCAGTCCTTACCAGACGACCAGTGAGCAGGCGGCGCAGCAGGGCGCTTCGTGCGTGAAGGACGAGGCGATGCAAAGCGGCTGTCATCCCGGACCCGATCCGGGATCCATGCAACCGGTGAGCTGGATTGCGGGTCAAGCCCGCAATGACAATTTAGAGGACCGCAATGACAATTCGGAGGCCCTCAATGACAACACAACTGTCATCCCGGACTCGATCCGGGATCCAGCGCCACGCATACACCGGGTTGCGGGTCTGGCCCGCAACGGCGGCAGTCAGCCGCTGAACTATGTCCCCAACCCGGCGCTTTACGGCAAAGGCAGTGTCAAAGTGCCGCCGCGCGAGCGCAGTGTGATTCGTCTGCCAAGTTACGAGCAGGTCAGGAGCGATGCGGTCTTGTATGCGCACGCCAGCAGGGTTCTTCATCTTGAGACCAACCCGGGCAACGCCCGGGCGCTGGTGCAGGCCCACGGCAGCGGTAGCACGGCGCGCGACGTCTGGATCACGCCACCACCGATTCCCCTGAGCACGGCTGAGATGGACCTGGTCTTTGATCTGCCCTATGCGCGCAGCCCGCACCCGAGCTATGCCGACGAGCAGGGCAGCCATGACGGTGCGACCAAAATCCCGGCCTGGGAGATGATCCGTTTCAGCGTCAACATCATGCGCGGCTGCTTTGGCGGCTGTAGCTTCTGCTCCATCACAGAGCACGAAGGGCGCATCATCCAGAGCCGATCGGAAGACTCGGTGATTCGAGAGATCGAAGAGATCCGTGACAAGGTGAAAGGTTTTACCGGAACCATCTCGGACCTCGGCGGCCCGACCGCCAATATGTACCGGCTGGGCTGCAAGAGCCCGCAGATCGAAGCGGCGTGCCGCAAGCCGAGTTGTGTCTACCCCGGCATCTGCCAAAACCTGGGAACCGATCACACGCCGCTGATCCAAATCTACCGGCGCGGCCGCGCGCTCAAGGGCGTCAAGAAGATTCTGATTGGCTCAGGTCTGCGCTACGACCTGGCCGTGCAGAGTCCGGAGTACGTGAAGGAACTGGTGACCCACCATGTTGGCGGTTATCTGAAGATTGCGCCCGAACACACCGAACAGGCGCCGCTGACGCTGATGATGAAGCCGGGCATCGGCTCCTACGACAAGTTCAAAACGCTGTTTGACAAGTATTCGCTGGAGGCCGGCAAGAAGCAGTTTCTGGTTCCCTATTTCATTGCAGCGCATCCAGGCACCAGCGACGAAGACATGATGAGACTGGCGCTGTGGCTGAAGAAAAACGGCTTTCGTGCCGACCAGGTGCAGACCTTTTATCCCTCGCCGATGGCCAGCGCCACGGCCATGTACCACAGCAGTCGCAACCCGCTGCGCAAGGTGACGCGCGACAGTGAAACGGTTGACATCGTGCGCGGTGACAAACGCCGGCGTTTGCACAAGGCCTTCCTGCGTTACCACGATCCGAACAACTGGCCCTTGCTGCGCGAGGCTCTCAAGGTGATGGGGCGCGCCGACCTGATTGGCAACGGCAAGCAGCACCTGATTCCGACCTTTCAGCCATTGACCGATGGCAATTACAGCAGCGCGCGGCGCAAGAATTCGACCGCCGCCGCACTGCCAGCGAAAGCGCCCGCGAAGGGGCGCATCCTGACCCAGCATACCGGCTTGCCACCGCGCGCTGGCGCTGCCAAGGCGGCAAAGAAGGGGGCTTGATTCGTCATCGCCATTCATCTCGTCATCGCCGTCAATCTCGTCATCGCCGTCAATCTCGTCATCGCGAGGCCGAAGGCCGTGGCGATCCATGCCTTTCGGCTGCATGGATTGCCGCGCTTCGCTCGCAATGACGAGTCATAGGTTCATGGTCCATTTGCAGTTTCGGCCACCCGAAACAGGCGGCTCGCAATGACGAGGAGTGTGGATTGCCGCGCCCTGCGGGCTCGCAATGACAAAGTGGCCTTTGCAATGACTTCGACTATGGACTGGCGCGCTGTAGCTTGATGTTGGCGACCAGGCCCCCGGTCGAGGCGTTGCTCAGGGCGAAGGTGCCGCCCATGCGCAGGATGACCTTCTCCACAATGGCCAAGCCCAGCCCGGCGCCGTTGGCCGCCGTGCGGGCCGCTTCACCACGGTAAAACGGCTTGGTCAGGTTGGCCAGTTGCGCGTCGGAGACGCCGATGCCGTAATCGCGTATCCGAATCAGGATCCATTTGTCACGGGCTTTGGCGGCAATGTCGAGGACGGCCACACCGGTGTCCACTGACTTGCCGTAGCGACTGGTATTTTCCAGCAAATTGCTGATGACGCGACCGAGTTCCACCGTGTCGGCCAGCACCAGCAACCCCTCACCCAGGTCCAGATTCACCCGCATGTCGGTTCGGTTGCGATAGCCGAACAGGCAGGCATCAAGCACCTCCGGCAACGCCACCGTAGTCAACCGCACCTTGTCGGGACGGGCGTAGTCGAGAAACTTGCCGATGATGGCGTCGAGTTGAGTGATGTCAGAGGCCATGTTGGCCCGCGCTTCGTCATCGGTCACGCTGAGTTCGGTTTCCAGACGCAGTCGCGCCAGCGGTGTGCGCAGATCGTGTGAAATGCCCGCCAGCATGATGGCCCGGTCCTGTTCGATCTTGGCCAGCTTCTGGCTCATGCGGTTAAAGCCGATGTTGACGGCGCGGATCTCGCTCGTGGCCACCGTCTCGTCCAGGGTGCTGGCGTCAAAGTCGCCCTCGCGCACCCGGCTGGCGGCGAATGAGAGTTCCTTCAGGGGTCGGTTGATCAAGCGCGCAATCAAAGCCGCACCCGCCAGCGAGAGCGCCGCCGCCGTGATCAGCCAGACAATCCAGGTGCGCCCCGCAGTGCGGTTGAAGCGGTCGCTGTCGGTGCGCATCCAGTAGTTGTCGCCATCGATGGTGAAGCCAACCCACAAGCCTTCTTCCTCGTTCACGCTGTTGGCCAGTTCGGTGCCGGGTCCGAGTCTGACGCTGAGTTCGGTGGCGATGCGCTGGCCCAGCGCGTCGCGCTCAAAGGGTTCGAAACGGTCGCCAGGCTCGCGCGGCACGATGCGCACACTTTCCTGCTCAGTCATGGTCTTGATGAGGGAAACCCGGGCGATCGCGTCCGAGTGAATCAGCGCTGCACGACTCAGATTGACGAGCGTGGCGATCTGCTGTGCGGTCTGGATCGCGCGCGGCTCAAATTCGAGCGAGCGCAGCGTTTGCAGCCAGGCCAGGATGCTACCGATCAGCAGCAAGGCCAGCAGAAAGAAGGTGCGCCAGAAAAGGCTCAGACGCCAGGGCGAGCGCAAGCGATTCACGCCGCGCCGTCAGGTACAAAAACGTAGCCAACGCCCCAGACAGTTTGAATGTAGCGCGGACTGGTCGCATCAACTTCAACCAATTTGCGCAGGCGCGAAACCTGCACATCCAGACTGCGGTCGAAGGGTTCAAATTCGCGGCCACGCGCCAGTTGCGCCAATTTTTCGCGCGACAGAGGCTGGCGCGGATGGCGCACCAGTGTCTTGAGCATGGCGAATTCACCGGTGGTCAGGGGCAGGTCTTCGCTGCCCCGCTTGAGCGTGCGTGCACCCATATCGAAGGAGAACGGGCCAAAATTGACGACCTCGTTTTCGCTTGATGGCGAACCCGGCGCTTCCTGTGTCGGGCGGCGCCGCAGCACGGCATGAATACGCGCCAGCAATTCTCGCGGATTGAACGGTTTGGCCAGATAGTCGTCAGCCCCGACTTCCAGACCGACGATGCGGTCCACATCCTCACCCTTGGCGGTCAGCATGATGATCGGTGTGCGGTCATTGGCGGCTCTCAGGCGTCGACAAACCGACAGGCCGTCTTCGCCCGGCATCATCAGGTCCAGCACAATGAGGTCCACGGACTCGCGCAGCAGGATGCGGGTCAGCGACTTGCCGTCCTCGGCTTGCACCACATCAAAGCCTTCTTGCGTCAGGTAGCGGCGCAGCAGGTCGCGGATGCGGGCATCGTCATCGACCACCAGGATCTTGTCGTTTCGCGCAGAGGCTTGGCTCATGAGTACACCATTGAATTTGTAACAAAACCGATTTTGCAGTTTCCCCATTGCGAAAGGTATAAATTTCGGCTGACATTGACAACCTGTTACAAATCTTGCCGCTGTGCACAAAAGAGCGGATGAACAATATGGCCGGTGTTGCCCATTCGGCGTCACTCATGAATCCATGAAGTTCGTTCAATTTGCATTGTTGTTCCTGCTCATCTGGAGCAGCGCCTGGGCGCAACCGGCAGTGCGCCCACAGGCACCTGCCTCGCAGGCGCTGGCCGAGCAACGTCGTGTCGAATTGCGCCAGACTTTGAAGGCTCAGAGTGCACAGGAATTGGCGAGCAGACCCCAGATCACAAGCGCAGCATCGCCTCATCGGCATTTATCGGCGCTGGAACTCGCGGACTTGCGGCAACAACTGCGAGCGCAGCATCCCCCGGCCCAGCCGGTGCGTCCCTAAAAGGCGGTCTGGTAAAGGGCCAGCGCATCCTCCAGCGTGACATCACGCGGATTGTTGACCAGCAGACGTCCGATCTTCATGGCGTCTTGAGCCAGCATGGGAAGGTCGTCCTGCTTGACGCCGGCAGCTCGCAGGCACTGGGCATACGGCATGGCAGCAACACAATCGCTCATGGCCGCAACAAAGCCGCTTGCGGCCTCGCTGTCGCTGACCGCCGCCAGTTGTGGCAGGATGGCCCGACCTAGCTGGGCGTACAGCGCCTGGGCCACCGGCAGATTGAACTTCAGCACCGCCACAAAGACCAGCGAATTGGACAGTCCGTGCGGCAGACCGTAATGGCCGCCCAGCGGGTAGGCCAGCGCGTGCACGGCAGCGACCGGTGCATTGGCGAAGGCCATGCCGGCAAACAGGGAGCCGAGCAGCATGTTTTCGCGCACTACCGGGTCTTTGCCGTCACCGACCGCCGCCGGCAGATTGGCGTAGAGCAACTGCAGCGCCTTCAGGGCCAGTGCATCCGATAGCGGATTTTTCTTCAGGCGGCTACTGAAGGCTTCTACCGCATGCACCATGGCGTCAACGCCGGTCATAGCGGTCATCGCAGGCGGCAACCCGAGTGTCAGGCGACTATCGAGCAGTGCCAGATCCGGGTAGAGCAGGGGTGAGACCACGCCCTTCTTTTCGTGACTCGGCGTGGTCAGGATCGAAATCGGCGTCACCTCGGACCCGGTGCCGGCAGTGGTTGGTATCTGGATCAGCGGCAGGCGCGGACCGCGCGCCAGACCGATTCCGTAAATAGCGGGCAGCGCCTGTGGCGTGCGCACCAGCAGCGCCACCAGCTTGGCGCTGTCCAGCGAACTGCCGCCACCGAAACCGACCACGCCATCCACGCCGGCATCGCGTGCGGCCCTGACCGCCGCTTCCACCACGTGTTCCGGGGGGTCGGCTTGGACCTCGGAAAATACCGTCACCCGAATTTTGACCTCGGCCAGTGAGGTCAGGGCACCTTCCATCATGCCGGCCTTGATCAAGCCTGCGTCAGTCACCACAAAGGCGTGCGAAATACCCAGCCCGCGTGCCAGCTCGCCGAGCCGATGGGCGCCACCCTGCTCACACAGGATTCTGGGTGTGGTTTCAAAAGAAAACTGTGACATGCCGAGTCTCCCCAAGTGCTATTGTGCGGTCCAGCCGCCATCCATGTTCCAGGCGACACCGCGTACATTGTTGGCCGCGGCAGAGCAGAAAAAGACGGCCAATTCGCCCAGTTCTTCCGGCGTGGTGAATTGCTGCGATGGCTCTTTTTCGCCAAGCAGCAGTTTGGTTGCATCGGCATCCGACAAGCCCAGCGCCGCGGCCTTGGCGTCCACCTGCTTTTGCACCAGTGGCGTCAGCACCCAGCCCGGGCAGATCGCGTTGCAGGTGACGCCGGTGGTGGCGTTTTCCAGCGCCGTGACCTTGGTCAGTCCGACCACACCGTGCTTGGCCGTGACGTAGGCAGACTTTTCGGCGGATGCGACCAGACCGTGCACCGAGGCAACGTTGATGATGCGCCCCCAATTGGCAGCCTTCATCGCGGGCAGCGCCAATCGCGTGGCGTGAAAGGCGCTGCTCAGGTTGATGGCGATGATGGCGTCCCAGCGCTCGACCGGGAAATTCTCGATGCGAGCCACGTGCTGAATGCCGGCATTGTTGACGAGGATGTCGACACGGCCAAAACGCTCGGCAGCGAACTTCATCATGGCCTCAATTTCCGCCGGCTTGCTCATGTCCGCGCCGTGGTAATCGACCTGGACGCCCAGCGCGGCCACTTCGGCTGTCGGGCCCTGCACGTCACCAAAGCCGTTCAGGATGATGTTGGCCCCTCGCCCGGCCAGCGCCTTTGCGATGCCCAGGCCAATGCCGCTGGTGGATCCCGTGACAAGTGCGGTTTTGCCTTTCAGCATGTTGATACTCCGATTGAATTACGATGCAGGGATTATGAGACCAGTGATTTCACCATGCCTGAAGCTACGCTGAATTACCTAATGTGTCCGGATGCCACGGGTGGACACCGCATGGCCTACTGGCAGTGGGGTGACGAGCAGAGTGCGCATGTCGTCGTGTGTGTGCACGGCCTGACGCGCCAGGGCCGCGACTTTGACACGCTTGCGCAGGCTTTGTGCCGCCAGACCCCAGTTCCGATTCGTGTGATCTGCCCGGACGTGGCCGGTCGCGGCCAGAGCGACTGGCTGAAAGACCCGGCGCTTTACCAGATTCCGGCCTATGCGGCCGACATGCTGGCGCTGCTGGCGCATCTGCGTCCGGCCACGCTGGACTGGGTTGGTACCAGCATGGGTGGCGTCATTGGCATGATTTTGTGCGGTCAGCCAGACTTGCCACTACCGGTGCCGATTCGCCGCCTGGTGCTCAACGATGTAGGGCCGGTGATGCAGTGGCAGGCGCTGCAGCGCATTGGTGAATATCTGGGGCAGACCGGCAAGTTTTCCTCGCTGCAGGAGGCTGCGGACGCGCTATGGGCGACATCCAGCAGTTTTGGTCCGCACACGCCGGCCCAGTGGCTGGCGCTTTCGGCGCCGATGGTCAAACCCATGCCGCAGTGCCCGGGTTACCTGACGCTGCGTTACGACCCTGCCATCGCGCTGCCGTTTGGCAGCGTGACGCCGGAGTCGGTGGCGCAGGGCGAGGCGATGCTGTGGCAGTTGTATGACAACATCAGGGCGGCGACCTTGTTGGTCAGGGGCGCGCAGTCGGACCTTCTGACGCTGGAGACGGCGCAGACAATGACGCAGCGCGGTCCGATGGCGCGACTGCTGCAGTTTGAAGGCGTGGGTCACGCGCCGACCTTTGTGGCCGACGATCAGGTGCAGGCCGTGACCTCATTTCTGCTTGACCAGGCGCGGGGTGTATAGCGGATGAAAAGATTCACAGCCGACAGCGCGGCTGCGGCCCCCGTGCTCGCAGCGACAGCGCAGAGCCCGGACGGGCAGGATCAGGCACTGGCGCGCGCACGCGCTTTTGCCGAGCCGCTGCTGGCCGGCGAAACACTGGATACGGGTGAGAACATTCTTGCGCACGCGGATGCCGTGGCCGCGATTTTGAAAGGCATTGGCGGCTCGGAGGCGATGCAGACCGCCAGTTACCTGGTTTACACCTGTGACCATCTGAACAAGCCGCAGGAAGTCATCGCCAAAGCCTTTGGTGAAAATTTCGCTGCGCTGGCGATGGAGACCACGCAACTGGTGCGGGTGCAACGTCAGGCGCGCCTGAGCCAACTTGCCTCAGAGCGATCGGCAACGCCGATACCGATGGCCCAAACGGCCGCGGCGCAGACCGAGAATGTGCGCAAGATGCTGCTGGCGTTTTCGCGCGACCTGCGGGTTGTGATGCTGCGCCTGGCCTCGCGCCTGCAAACCTTGCGCTACTTTGCCGCTACCAAGCTGCCAGTACCAACGGGCATGGCACAGGAAGCGTTGCAGGTTTTTGCGCCACTGGCAAACCGGCTGGGCATACGCGACATCAAGTGGGAGATGGAAGACCTGTCGTTTCGCTTTCTGGAGCCCGACACCTACCGTCAGGTGGCCCTGTTGCTGGACGAAAAGCGCTCTGAGCGTGAAGCCCATGTAGAGCTTCTGCGCTCACGTCTGGAGAATGAACTGAGGGCGCAAGGCATCGCTGCGACGCTGCAGGGTCGGCCCAAACACATTTACAGCATCGTGAAGAAGATGCGCGGCAAGTCCCTGGGCTTTGATCAGGTGTATGACATCCGGGCGTTGCGCATTGTTGTGAGCGCTATCCCGGATTGTTACGCGGCCCTGAGCTGGGTGCACAGCCAGTTTGCTCCGGTGACGCAGGAGTTTGATGACTACATCGCCCGGCCCAAGGCCAATGGCTACCAGTCCCTGCACACCATCGTGCGCGATCTGGCCGGCAGGCCGATCGAGATACAGATCCGCACGCAAGCCATGCATGACCATGCCGAAATGGGTGTCGCGGCGCACTGGGCCTACAAGGAAGCCGGCGTCAAGGGCTACGGCGGGGTATCGGCCAGCGGTGTTTACGAGGCCAAGATTGCGGTACTGCGCCAACTGCTGGCCTGGGAGCGCGATCTCTCCAGTCTGCCCGGCCAGGGCTTTCTTGACGACCGGATCTATGTGCTGACACCGGACGCCGCCATCGTTGAACTGCCGCAAGGTGCCACTGCGCTTGATTTTGCCTACAGCGTGCACACGAATCTGGGACACCGCTGTCGCGGCGCGCGACTCGATGGCGTCATGATGCCCCTGAATACGCCCTTGAAGAACGGGCAGACGGTGGAGGTCACGGTGGCGAAGGAGGGGGGCCCGTCACGCGACTGGCTGAACCCTGAACTGGCTTACCTGGCGAGTCACCGTGCCAAGGCCAAGGTGCGTGCCTGGTTCAACGCGCTGGCGCTCAATGAAACCGTGGCCAAAGGGCGCGAGGCGGTAGAGCGGCTGTTGCAGCGCCTGGGCAAGACGGCCGTGAAACTCGACGACCTGGCGGAGCAACTGGGTTTCAAATCGGCTGACGACCTGTTCGAGGTGGTCGGCAAGGACGAGTTCTCCTTGCGCAACATCGAGACCGTCTTGCGCCCGCCCGATCCAGCGCCCGACGAAGACGACCAGATGTTGCTGAAAAAGCCGCGGAGCGCCCCCGGAGGTGGCAAGAGCGGCTTGTTGGTGGTGGGTGTGGATTCACTCATGACGCAGTTGGCCAAATGTTGCAAGCCGGCGCCACCGGATGCGATTTGCGGCTTTGTCACGCGCGGCAAAGGCGTCAGTGTGCACCGCAGCGATTGCTCCAATCTGCGCGAGATGGTGAGCAAGAATGGCGAGCGCGTGATCGAGGTGCAATGGGGCCAGGTGCCGGCCAGGGAAGCTGCCGTGTACCCCGTGGACGTGGCAATCGAGGCGGCAGACCGGCAGGGTTTGCTGCGCGACATTTCGGAGGTTTTTACCAAGGAAAGGATGAATGTGATCGGTGTTCAGACGCAGTCGATCAAGGGCACCGCCTGGATGACTTTCACGATCGAGGTGTCGGATTCGGGACGCCTGCACAAAGTGCTCGCTGTTGTCGCCGAACTCAAGGGCGTGCGGTCGGCGCGGCGGCGTTAGGGCGGCACACCGGGGAATCAGTGTGACTTTGCCAACAGCCACCTTTCTCGATCTGGATCAATGGCCACGGCGCTCGGCCTTTGATTTTTACCGGAGCTTTGACATTCCATGCTTCAACATCTGTACCCGCCTTGATGTCAGCCGACTGCGCCGCGCGGTAAAGGAGGTCGGTGTCGGCAGCATGTCGCTGGCCTACCATTTCATTGCGATCCGGCTGGCCAATGAGATTGCGCCGTTTCGCTACCGGCTCGAGGGCGAGCAGGTGCGTGTGCACGAGCAGGTGGACGGCAGCACGACGGTCCTGCGCGATGACGAGTCCTTTGGTTTTGCCACACTGCAGCATCAGCGTGACTTTGCGACGTTCTCGCAGCAGGGCGCTAAAGCCATTGCAAGCGCGCGCCAGTGCGGAACGCCCTTCGAGCCGAACAAGGATGAAACGGCCACCGTCCACATGACGACCTTGCCATGGCTGCACTTCAGCAGCTACTCCAACGCGCGTCGCTGGGGTGTACACGACTCCGTGCCCAAGATCGCCTTTGGTCGCATTGATGCTGACGGCGAGCATCTGTGGATGCCCTTGTCGGTGGAAGTGCACCACGCGATGATGGACGGTCTGCACGTCGGCCGCTTTGTCGAGGGATTTGAGGCGGCGCTGCAGGAGCCACAGGCTTGGCTCGGCAATGGGTAGCAAACCAGGTTTTGTGTAACAATACGCCCACATCAAAACGTATGGGTACCCATATGAAAACCACGATCGACATCTCTGATGCGCTTTTTGCGTCGTCTAAGACGCTTGCGCAGCAGCAGCAAACCACTTTGCGCGCTCTGATTGAGGAGGGCTTGCGTCGCGTCCTGAGGGATGCCCAAACAAACACCCAGCCGGCCTTCAAGCTCAAGGATGCGCGTGTTCATGGTCAGGAGATATTGATGTCCGATCCACGCGACTGGCAACAACTCGAAGTTGATCACTTGTCTGAGCGTGTCGGCCAAGGCGCGCCATGATCGCAGTGGATACCAATGTCCTGGTCTACGCGCACCGGGCAGAGTCAGCTTTTCACGCGCGCGCATTTGAATGTGTGAAAGGGCTGGCAGAAGGCACCCGACCCTGGGGAATGCCGGTGAGCTGTTTGCACGAATTCCTGTCGGTCGTCACTCACCCCAAAATTTTTCGTCCGGCCAGCAGCTATGAGCAGGCGCTGGATCAGGTGGATGCCTGGCTTGCCTCACCTGTGGCCCACGTCCTGCACAGTAACGCCCAGCATTGGCGGATTTTGTCAGACTTGACGCGAAAGGCAAAACTACAAGGCGGGCAGTTTCACGATGCCCGCATTGCCGCTATTTGCATTGAAAACGGCGTGTCTGTCTTGTACAGCGCTGATCGCGACTTTGGACGCTTCAAAGCCCTCAAAACGGCCAATCCGCTGCTTGATTGAGCGCCACGTGTAGACAACAGGCGCCGCTGATAATAAATGACACATCCACTCCGCACTCACACCTTTCTCTGGCATGACTACGAGACCTTTGGCACGCAGGTGCGGCGCGACCGACCGGCCCAGTTTGCTGGCATTCGGACCGATGCCGAACTCAACGAGATCGGTGAGCCGGTCGTGTTGTACTGCCAACCTGCAAACGATTTTCTTCCCGATCCGCAGGCTTGCCTGATCACCGGCATCACGCCGCAGCTGTGCCTGGAGAAGGGCTTGCCTGAATACCAGTTTGCGGCGCGTATAGAGCAATTGCTGGCTGCCCCCGGAACCATTGGCGTGGGTTACAACACGATTCGCTTTGACGACGAGATCACGCGTTTCATGTTCTGGCGAAATCTGATCGACCCGTACGGGCGTGAGTGGCAGAACGACTGTGGCCGCTGGGACCTGCTTGACGTGGTGCGCACCGCCTATGCCTTGCGGCCTGACGGCGTGGTCTGGCCGACCAAGCCTGACGGCAGCGCCAGCTTCAAGCTGACGGATCTGACTGGCGCCAATGGCCTGGCGCATGAGGCCGCGCACGACGCGCTGAGCGATGTGCGAGCGACGATTGCGCTGGCGCGCTTGATCCGCACCGCGCAGCCTCGCCTGTTTGACTTTTGTTTCGGTTTGCACAGGAAGGACCGGGTCGCTGCCGAACTCGGCTTGCCCACAACGCCAGGCGAGGCGAGGCCGTTTCTGCATGTCTCGGGCATGTTTGCGGCCACGCGCGGTTGCCTGGCGCTGATGTGGCCGCTGGCCATGCATCCGACCAACAAGAACGAATTGATCGCTTGGGATCTGAAGCAGGATCCGCGCGAACTGGCTTCGATCAACGTCGACGAGATACGTCTGCGGCTGTTCACAAAGAGCGATGCGCTACCCGAAGGTATCACGCGCTTGCCGATCAAGAGTGTGCACCTGAACAAGTCGCCGATGGTGATGGGCAATTGGAAAATTCTCACGCTGCCATTGGCACAGCGTTGGGATCTGGATCTGGAGGCACAGCTCAAGCATGCGGAGTTGGCGCGCGACTTGCCGGACATGAGTGGCATCTGGCCCGAAGTATTCAAGCGAGCGAAAGAGGCGCTACCCGATGTCGACGAGGATCTCTACGGCGGCTTTGTTGGCAACACGGACCGGCGGCGACTTAACCAGTTGCGGGAGTTGCCGCCTGAAAAACTGGCTGCGTCGCGACCGGTGTTTGACGATCCGCGCCTGAGCGAGTTGCTGTTCCGGTATCGGGCCCGCAATTTTCCGCACAGTTTGTCAGAGCAGGAACAGCAGGCCTGGCAGCAGCACCGCGCCGTGCGCTTGCTGCAGGGCGAAGCGGGCGCCCGTACCCTGCAGGCGCTGTTTGATGAGTTGGACCGATTGGCCGAAGACGCCGACGAACACGGCGAAGCGCTACTCGGTGCGCTGTACGACTACGCCGGGTTGATTGCACCGTAGACCGATAGCGTCACCGCGCCAGGTGGAGCAAATCCAGCTTGCGAATCTGCGTGTGGGGATGGGGCGGGGGGAATACGGGCTGCTGCAACAGGGGGCAGAACCGGTCGCGCCATCGCACAAAAACGCGCTTCACGATGTTGATAACGCCGCAAGGCGGCTGACCAGAACCCAAATCAATCTGGACTGCCTGGTGGCGGGCACCTCACTGCCTTCACGGTCATGCCCCGATGTCGCGGCAACCGGCGACGCACTTTCCGAGGCTGTCAAACTCCATTGTCTTGCCGCTCAGCGGAACATGGGTTTTCACTTTGACGGCTTTGATGAAAGCCTCGGTCTTGCTCCCGGGCAGCACTTTGCCGCCAGTCGTTGCGACTTCGTTGGCGTGCGAGGCGATCACCGAATTGGGCTTGACCAGGTCGTTGATGACATAAGCCGCCTCGGTCGGACCGGTGGTGAAGGTGTCGCCGATATTCATGACTGCGAGCTTTGCATGGTAGTGGTCATGCACAACTTTCTCCTGCTCGGCGGTGATTCCGGTGTCACCGGAGAGGTAGGCCACGAGACCGTTGCTGAACTTCAGAACATAACCCGTCGCCTGGCCGACATAGCCGGCGATGCCCGCATCCGCCATGTTCTTGCCCAACTCGCCCCCGATATAGTCGGGGTCGAGGCCGTTGCTGTGCAGGGCCGGCACCGTCGCAATCGTCACGCCACCGAGCTTTACGCTGCCGCCGAAACGCGCAAGGATCGAATCCATCGGATTGCCACCATTCGCCTTGAGCCTGCTGGCGAAGAAGGGTGGCATTTCACTGCCGGTGACGATCTTCGCCTTCTTGGCCAGCGCAATGTTCACCGAGTTTGAGTTCGGCAGGGCCGACACCGAGACATCGGGCTTGGCGCAACTGCCGGTATTGGGTGCCTTGTTGTGTGCGTTGCCCAGGTGGTCGCCATGCATGTGACTGACCAGGATGATGTCAATCTTGCCCAGGCGCGGGTCGTTGGGTCCGGCGACCGTACGACCAGCGTCGTAGAGTATGCGGGTGCCATTCGGATCCTCGAAGATCATCGCCCTGTCCTGTGGGCAGAACTCGCCGTCCTGACCGCCGAGCGGCGTCACCTTGACGTTGTCTGCCAAGGCAGGCGTAGCTCCCAGCGTCAATGCCGCGACGCAGCTGACGGCCAGGGCCAAGACCACGGAACGATTTTTCATGCGTTTGCTCCTCGCTAGTTATGAACGGCGCAGAAGCTATCACAAATCGGGTTCTCTGGAATTTTCGCGGGGAATGTCTCAGCCAAAGAATCAACGTCCGCCGCTCACATCCAGCAGTGCACCGGTGGTGTAACTGGCATCGGAACCAAGCAGCCATAGAATCGCGCTGGCGACTTCTTCGGCTCTGCCCGGGCGCTGCATGGGAACGGCCCCGGCAAGTTGTTGCGCTCGCTCGGGCTGGCCACCCGAGGCGTGAATTTCGGTGTCGATGACGCCGGGACGCACCGCGTTGACGCGTATGCCCTCAGCCGCCACTTCGCGGGCCAGGCCGACGGTGAATGTGTCAATCGCCCCTTTGCTCGCGGCGTAGTCCACATACTGGGCTGGGCTGCCCAGGGTGGCGGCCACGCTGGAGAGGTTCACTATGGCACCGCCCGCACCGCCGTGGCGTGTGCTCATGCGCAGCACGGCTTCACGGGCGCACACCATGCTGCCGATCACGTTGGTATCAAAAATGCGCTTGAGGCGTGCCACCGTCATGGCATCCACGCGGCTGGCCAGGTCCACCACACCTGCGCTGTTGACCAGGGCACGCAGGGGGCCGAATTGGGCGTCGATTGTGGCAAACATCGCCAGCACTTGTTCTTCCTTCGCCACGTCGGCCTGCACCGCAATGGCCGTGGCGCCCAAGGCGCGAATCTGCTGCACCACGTCATTTGCCGCCAGCGCATTGGTCTGGTAGTTCACCGCCACGGTGTAGCCCGCGCGCGCTGCCTGAAGGGCGGTGGCCGCGCCAATGCCGCGCGAAGCGCCGGTAATCAGGATGACGGGGTTCACGGGTCAATATCCTGTGTCAAAGTATCGCCTGTCGCAGCCAATCACTGGGTACCAAAAATGCGGTCGCCGGCGTCGCCCAGTCCCGGCAGGATATAGCCGTGGTCGTTGAGTTGACGGTCAATCGCTGCGGTGTAGATTTCCACGTCCGGGTGCATCTTGCGCAGCGTGGCAATGCCTTCCGGGCAGGTCAGCAGACAGACAAACTTGATTGACTTGGGTTTCAGGGCCTTGACGCGGTCAATCGCCGCGACCGCCGAGTTGCCAGTGGCCAGCATCGGGTCGACAACGATGACGTCACGCTCCGCGGTGTCCTTGGGCATCTTGAAGTAGTACTCGACCGCCTGCAGGGTTTTCGGGTCACGGTACAGGCCAATGTGCCCGACTCGCGCGCCCGGCACCACCGTCAGCATGCCGTCCAGAATGCCGGTGCCGGCACGCAGGATGGAAACAAAAACCAGTTTCTTGCCGTCTATCATTTTGGCGGTCATGGTCTCCAGCGGTGTTTCGATTTCAACGTCCTGCATTGGCATGTCGTGTGTTACCTCGTAGGCCATCAGCATGCTCACTTCATTGAGCAGGGTGCGAAAACTGCTGGTACTGGCATCCTTGCGGCGCATCAAGGTCAGTTTGTGTTGCACCAGCGGATGGTTGACCAGGTGGACGTGTTCGGTACTGTTGTCAGGGCGGCTCATATTGGTCTTTCTCAAAAAGTACAATCGATGCGATAGCGTAACGAAATTTTGAGGGATTTTCCGTGGCAGGACACAGTAAATGGGCGAATATTCAGCACCGCAAGGGGCGCCAGGACGAAAAGCGGGGCAAGATCTGGACCCGCATCATCCGGGAAATCACGGTGGCAGCCCGCTCCGGTGGCGGCGATCTGGCAACCAACCCTCGCTTGCGGCTGGCGGTTGATCGAGCCAAGGCAGCCAACATGCCGGCCGACCGTGTCAAGTACAACATCGACAAGGCCACGGGCAATCAGGAAGGCGTGACTTACGAGGAAATTCGCTACGAGGGCTACGGTATTGGCGGTGCGGCGATCCTGGTAGATACGATGACCGACAACAAGGTCCGAACGGTGGCCGAAGTGCGTCATGCTTTCAGCAAGCACGGTGGCAACATGGGTACCGAAGGCTCCGTTATCTTTCAGTTCAAGCATTGCGGCCAGTTGATTTTTGCGCCCGGCACGAACGAGGACAAGGTGATGGAAGTGGCGCTGGAGGCTGGCGCGCAGGACGTGCTTAGCGACGACGATGGTGTGATTGAAGTGTTGACCAGCTACGCCGACTTTGAGGCTGTCAAGAACGCCATGGAAGCTGCCGGCTTGAAGCCTGACGTGGCGGAGCTCACGATGCGTGCCGAGAACCCGATTCAGCTCAGTGCGCAGGACGGCGTGCGAATGCAGAAGTTGCTCGACGTGCTCGAAGAACTCGACGACGTGCAGGAGATTTACCACAACGCCGAGATTGACAGCCAAGCATCATGAAAATCCTCGTGATCGGCGGCGGGGGTCGTGAACATGCGCTGGCGTGGAAGTTGGCGCAGTCGGCAAGAGTGAAGAGGGTTTATCTGGCACCCGGCAACGCAGGCACGGCTCTGGACAGCCGCTTTGAGAACGTGAATGTCACAGGGGTCGAGGAACTCGGTGCCTGGGCTCTTGCCAACAAGATCGCACTTACTGTGGTCGGGCCGGAGGGGCCGCTGGCGGCTGGTGTGGTTGATGAGTTCCGCAAGCATGGCTTGCGCGTATTTGGACCGAGTCGCGCCGCCGCTCAGTTGGAAAGTTCGAAGGCTTTTTCCAAAGCCTTCATGCAACGCCACGGCATTCCGACGGCCGACTATGAAACCTTTACCGAGGCGGCTGCGGCGCATGCTTACCTTGATCGCAAAGGCTCACCGATCGTGGTCAAAGCCGACGGACTTGCTGCGGGCAAGGGGGTGGTCGTGGCGATGACGCTGGAGGAGGCGCATCAGGCAGTGGACTTCATGCTTGGTGGTTTGCAGCAACCGGGTCAAACGGGAGTGCAGGTGCCGCGCGTCGTGATTGAAGAATTCCTGGCGGGAGAGGAAGCCAGTTTCATCGTTTTATGTGACGGCAGGAACGTGCTGCCGCTGGCGACCAGTCAGGATCACAAGCGATTGCTCAATGACGATCAGGGCCCCAATACCGGCGGCATGGGAGCCTACTCACCGGCGGCGGTGGTGACGCCCGATGTGCACGCTCGCGCCATGCGGGAAATCATCTTGCCGACGATCAGGGGCATGGAGAAGGACGGCATTGCTTACACCGGATTCCTGTACGCCGGTTTGATGATTGACGCCAGCGGTCGTCCGAAGACGCTGGAATTCAACTGCCGCCTGGGCGACCCAGAGACGCAACCCATTTTGATGCGGCTGAAGACCGATCTGGTCGAGGTTTTGCTGGCCGCCACCGAGCCCGGCCTGCATGGGCGTCTGGATGATCTTGAATTGCAGTGGGACCGGCGTACCGCCCTGGGCGTGGTGATGGCCGCGCAGAATTACCCTATGCAGCCGCGTCAGGGGGACCTCATCACGGGACTACCCGAAGAAGCCGAGGATGCTGTTGTTTTTCACGCGGGAACGGCGTTGAAAGACGGGCAGCCAGTCACTGCCGGAGGTCGCGTGTTGTGCGTCACCGTGCTCGCTGACAACGTCAGGCAGGCGCAGCAGCGTGCCTATGAGGTGGCGTCGGCCATTCATTTTGATGGCAAGCAGTATCGTACCGATATTGGCCATCGTGCCGCCAGAAGTTGATATTCCATATGGCTGCCATAGAGTTTTCGGGCCCGCCCGCCATCCGGTTTTCTGGTAGCCGGTTGGCACGGTGGGTCTTGAAGCAAATCGGCTGGCGTGTCCTGTTTGAAGGCCTGCCTGCGCAGCAGGGGGTGCTGGTGATCTATCCACACACCAGCAATTGGGATTTTGTGATTCTGGTGATAGCGAAGTGGGCCGTTGGCGTTTCCGTGAGCTTCTGGGCCAAGGACAAGCTTTTCAGGGTGCCGATGTTCGCGCGCTGGTTGCGCTGGCTCGGCGGCATGCCGGTAAAGCGGACTTCGCCGCAGGGTAGCGTCGCGCAGGCGGTGGAGCGCTTTGCGCAGGCGCACTCACAGGGGCGCTACCTCTGGCTGGCGCTGTCGCCTGAGGGCACACGCAAACGGATTCAAGGCTGGCGCAGTGGCTTTTATCAGACCGCCTTGCGAGCCGGGGTGCCGCTGGGGCTGGTGCGACTGGACTACGGCCGTTGCGAAGTGCTGGCGCAGGATTTCATATTACTGAGTGGCGATGAGACCGAAGACTTCAAACGCATTGCCTGCGCTTACGATGGTGTCCGAGCGTGCATTCCCGAAAATGCTGCACCCATCCGTCCGCTCGATCCTGCTGTGCCACGCTCCGAGACCATCGTCAAATGATCAACACAGAAGTTGCCAGCGCGGATTCAGCCGAGGTGCGCAGCTACCTGATGAGCTTGCAGACCCGCATCACGCGAGCGGTGTCGGAGCTGGATCGGAAGCCCTTCCTGGTTGATGCCTGGCAGAAGCCGCCGACCGAGCCATTGCAGGGCGACGGCGTCACCATGATTCTGGAAGGCGGCGACTTGTTCGAGCGAGCCGGTTGCGGCTTTTCGCATGTGAGGGGTCCGCATTTACCACCGTCCGCGACCCAGCACCGGCCGGAACTCTCGGGTGCCCCTTTTGAGGCGATGGGTGTCTCGCTGGTGTTTCATCCGCGCAACCCTTATGTGCCGACGGTTCACATGAATGTGCGCATGATCGCGGCAAACGCACCCAATGGCGTACCGGTTTGCTGGTTTGGCGGCGGCATGGATTTGACGCCGTACTATGGGTTTGAAGAAGACGTGAAGCATTTTCATCGCTGTTGCAAAAGCACACTGGAGCCGTTTGGTGAGGATAAATATTCGCGCTTCAAAGCCTGGTGCGATGAATACTTCTATTTGAAACATCGCTCGGAGCAGCGCGGCGTTGGAGGCATTTTTTTTGACGACTTTTCGGAGTTGGGTCCTGCTGGCAGTCTGGCCATGATGAAGGCCGTGGGCGATTCGTTTCTGACGGCCTATTTGCCGATTGCCCTGCGGCGCCAGGCGACGGCTTACGGTGAGCGGGAGCGGGCCTTCCAACTCTATCGCCGTGGCCGCTATGTGGAATTCAATCTGGTATGGGACCGTGGCACGCATTTTGGCCTGCAGTCCGGTGGGCGAACCGAGTCCATCTTGCTGTCCATGCCGCCGCTGGTGAGCTGGTCGTACCAGAATGTGGTCGAAAGCGGTTCGCCAGAAGCTGATCTGTACAGCAAATTCCTGGTGCGCAAGGATTGGGTCTGAGATGCAGCGGATCGGCATTTTTGGTGGTGCCTTTGACCCGCCGCACGCCGCCCACGTCGCTTTGGTTCGCGCCGCCATGGGCGACTTGAAACTCGATGAGCTGCGCGTGATTCCCACCGGCTATGCCTGGCACAAGGCGCGACCCTTGAGTCCGCCGCAGCATCGGCTGGAGATGACCCGACTGGCGTTTGCCGACATGCCAGGCGTTCTGGTTGATGATCGCGAGACCCGGCGAGAAGGTCCGAGTTACACCGTCGATACCTTGCGCGAATTGAGGATCCAATGGCCCGCTGCCGAGTTTTTCTTGCTGATGGGGGAGGACCAGGCCCGGTCGCTGCCCAGTTGGCGTGCCTGGCAGGAAATCCTGCAGTTCGCTATAATTTACGTAGCTGACCGTGGCGACTGGAACAAAAGCAAACCCCGCTTTGTCGCGCCAAAATTGTACGAGGCACGTTTCAAACGGCTGCAAATGCCGCATTTGCCCGTCAGCGCCACGGATATTCGAACCCGAATTGCAACACATCAAAGCCTGGGAGATCTGGTTTTTGAGTCCGTTGCGCGTTATATTGATCACCATCACCTTTACCAGACCGCTTGATGACTACGACCACCCTCGCCAAAAAAGACATTCAAAAACTTCAGCGTGCCATTGTGGATGGTCTGGAAGACGTCAAAGCTCAGGACATAGTGGTGTTTGACACCGAGCATCTGTCAAGCCTGTTTGAACGCGTGATCATTGCCTCGGGGACCTCAAACCGTCAAACCAAGGCGCTGGCCGGCAGCGTGCGTGACGCACTGCGCGACGCCGGTTTTGCCAAGCCCCGCATCGAGGGCGAGACCAATGGCGAATGGATCATCGTCGATTGCGGACAAGCCGTGGTGCATGTCATGCAGCCCAATTTCCGACAGTATTACAACCTGGAAGAACTGTGGGGCGACAAGCCAGTGCGTTTGAAATTTGGTGCGCTCAAGCCTATTGTGAAAACGCTGGTCAAAGCCACACCGGCAAAGAAGGAAGCGGCCAAGCCGGTAGTCAGTTTGAAGCGCTCCAATGCGGCCAAGAAAGGTGTGCAGGAGGCGTTTCCATCGAAGGCCCAGGTGCGCAAGGCAGTGGCTGCCAAGGCGGCAGTCAAGAAGCCAACAAGGAAGATGCCTGCCGCCAAAGCACTGGCTGGCGCAAGTGCCAAGCCGGCAGTAAAAAAGGCGGCAGTCAAGAAGCCGCCGACGCGCAAGACCTGAAAGGCAGCGCGGTGCGACTGCTGATTGTTGCGGTGGGTCAGCGGGTGCCGGATTGGGCGCAAACAGCCTGGGACGACTACGCCAAGCGTTTCCCGTACGATCTCAAACTGGAACTTCGAGCCGTCAAGACCGAACCACGTGCATCCAAAACCGTGGCCGCGCTGTATGCGGCTGAGCGCAGTCGCATCGAAGGCGCGCTACCCAAAGGCTGCCGCATCGTTGCCCTTGATGAACGCGGCAGCGCCCTGACAACCCAGGCGCTGGCCGGCAAGTTGCAGCAGTGGCAACTGGAGGGTGATGATGTGGCGCTGGTCATCGGCGGGCCCGATGGGTTGGATCCCGCTTTCAAGCAGGCAGCCCACGAGCGCATCCGCCTGTCAGACCTGACCCTGCCGCATGCCTTTGTCAGGGTGCTGTTGATTGAACAGTTGTACCGTGCCTGGTCCATCAACGCCAACCATCCCTATCACCGAGAGTGATTTCCTGATCTTGCCGTGAACAAATTCATTTACCTAGCATCGCAGAGTCCGCGCCGAGGCCAATTGCTCGAGCAACTCGGTGTGGCACATCAACTCTTGCTGCCGGACCTTGACGAAGACAGCGAGGCACTCGAAGCGGTGCAACCCAATGAGGCGCCAGCGGCCTATGTTGAGCGTGTCACACAACTCAAGTTCGACGCAGCCCTGCTGCGGCTCAAGCGGCGTGGTATGCCAATGGCACCCATCCTTTGCTCGGACACCACAGTGGCATTGGGGCGCACCATTTTTGGCAAGCCGGAGGATGACTCGGATGCCAGGCGCATGCTGACCGAGCTTTCTGGCCGGACGCACCGGGTCCTGACCGCGGTGGTTTTGGGCACAGCGCGCCGGCGCGAGCCGGCCCTGTCGGTCTCGCGCGTCACGTTTGCGAGTCTGACGGCCGCTCAGATCGGGCGCTATGTCGGCAGCGGTGAACCTATGGGCAAGGCTGGCGCCTACGCCGTGCAGGGCAGGGCGGCGGCCTTCATTTCACATTTGAGCGGCAGCTATTCGGGCGTCATGGGACTACCGATGTTTGAGACTGCGGCCTTGCTTCGGTCTTTTGGAATACATTCATCCGTATGCAAGAAGATATATTGATCAACTGGTCGCCGCAGGAGACGCGCGTCGCCATTGTGGAAAACGGTGCCCTGCAGGAACTGCACGTCGAGCGCTCGCTTGAGCGTGGCCTGGTCGGCAATGTCTACCTGGGTAAGGTCGCCAGAGTGCTGCCGGGTATGCAGTCTGCGTTCATTGATATCGGCCTGGAGCGCGCCGCCTTCCTGCATGTGGCCGACGTCTGGCATCGACAGCCCGATGGTGAGCCGCCGAGCATGGTGCGCAATACGCAGCCGCAACTGCCCATCGAAAGGCAGATCTTTGAAGGTCAGTCCCTGATGGTGCAGGTGATCAAGGACCCGATCGGATCCAAGGGTGCGCGACTGTCGACGCAGATCAGCATTGCCGGGCGCATGCTGGTGTTCCTGCCACAGGACGACCACGTCGGAGTGTCCCAGAAGATTCCTGTCGAGCAGCGTGATGAACTGCGCTTGCGCCTGCAGAGCCTGACGGGTGATCAGGGGGGTGGTTTCATCCTTAGAACCAATGGTGAAGACGCCTCTGATTCGGAACTGTCGGAGGATATTGGCTATTTGCGCAAGGCCTGGGCGCGCATCCGGCATGCCTCCTTGTCGCTGCCGCCCTTGTCAATCCTGCACCAGGATCTGAATCTCTTGCAACGGGTTTTGCGCGATCTGGTGGGTGAAAACACGCACACCATCAAGGTGGACTCAAGTGAACAGTTTGAGGCACTCAAGACCTTTGGCCTGGAGTTCATGCCCGCCGCGGCCCAGAAACTGCAACATTACCGGGGTGAGCGCCCGATTTTTGATCTCTACGCGATTGATGAAGAGATTGCCAAGGCGCTGGGGCGTCGGGTCGAGCTGAAGTCGGGCGGCTACCTGATCGTCGATCAGACGGAGGCGCTGACGACGGTGGACGTCAACACGGGTGGTTTTGTCGGCGCCCGCAATTTTGACGACACGATCTTCAAGACCAACCTGGAAGCGGCGCAGGCGATCGCACGGCAATTGCGTCTGCGCAATCTGGGGGGCATCATCATCGCGGATTTCATTGATATGGTGCGTCAGGATCATCGAGAGTCGGTACTGGCGGAATTTCGCAAACAGTTGGCGCGTGATCGCGTCAAGACCATGGCGGGCGGGTTTTCCCAACTTGGCCTGGTCGAGATGACACGAAAGAGAACCCGTGAATCACTGGCGCAAATGCTCTGCGAACCCTGTCCGGTGTGCGCTGGCAAAGGGATCGTAAAGACGGCGTGCAGCGTGAGCTACGATATTTTTCGCGAAATCCTGCGCGAAGCTCGTCAGTTCAACCCGCGCGAATTTCGCGTGGTTGCCTCACCCAAGGTGATCGAACTGCTGCTGGACGAAGAAAGCCAGCACCTGGCGGGTTTGAGCGAGTTCATCGGCAAGCCGGTATCTTTGCAGAGCGAGAGCGCGATGGGGCAGGAACAGTACGATATCGTCCTGCTGTAGTAGCTGGGTCCGGTCGCCTTATGTCAAGTCTTCAAACTGCCAATCGACTGCCAATTCCGATTCTGACCTACCACCAGATTGCACCGAGTCCGGCCCGAGGTGCGGGTTTTCGAAGTTTGTATGTGGGGCCGTCTGCCTTCGCGCGGCAGATGGCTTGGCTGCGTCTGTTGGGCTATCAGGGCCTGTCAATGTCCGCTTTGATGCCGTATCTGCGAGGGGAACGTGTTGGCAAGGTGGTAGGGATCAGCCTGGATGATGGCTATCTGAACAATCTGAGTCACGCCATGCCGGTCTTGCAGCGCTACGGCTTTTCATCGACCTGCTACGTTGTGAGTCAATATTTGGGCAGTATCAATGAGTGGGATCGGCAGTCAGGTATTGCGCCGGCGCCGCTCATGAATTCGGGTGAATTGCGACAGTGGGTGCAGGGCGGACAGGAAGTTGGCGCGCATACCCGTCACCATGTCCACCTGACACAGACAGAAATGGCGCAAAGCAGAGAAGAAATGGCTTTGTGCAAGTCGGAGCTCGAAGCGGTGATCGACTTGCCGGTGCAGCATTTCTGTTACCCGTATGGTGAATTCAATCCGGAACATGCCGCGCTGGCGCACTCGGTCGGTTTTGTTTCGGCTACGACCACGGTGCGCAGCCGTTGCCAGCGCGGCGAAGACCTGATGCAACTGCCGCGTGTGCCCGTACTGCGCGCAAGCACGCTGCCGCTACTTTGGCTCAAAGTGGCCACGGCTTATGAAGATCGGCGGCGCCTGCCATGAGTGTTGATCCACGGCGCTTGCGCATCGCTGTACTGAACCGGGTGTTCGCGCCAACCGGGGGTGGCGCTGAACGTTACTCGATCGCCTTGGTCGAGCAGTTGGCGCAGCGTCACGAGATTCACGTATTTGCCCAGCAAATTGACCATCACTTACCCGGCGTCAATTACCACATGATGTCTTCGCCCTTGAGCCGACCACGCTGGATCAACCTGCTGTGGTATGCGGTGACGACCTGGTGGGTGACTCGGGGCCGCTTTGACATCGTGCATTCGCACGAGAACACATGGCATGGCCATGTGCAGACGGTACATGTGCTGCCGCTGAAATACAACCTGTTTCAGGCTCGCTCTGGCTGGCGCCGGGCGCTGCGCTGGCTCAAGGTGGCGACCAGTCCGCGCCTGCTGGCTTACCTTTTGCTGGAGCGTTATCGTTTTGCACCGGCTCCTCGAAAAGCCGTTGTAGTGACCTCACCGACCCTGCAAGTACTTGTCGGCCAGACCTACCCGTCCAGCGTCGTGTCGCTGATTTCTCCGGGTGTGAACTTGCCGGAGGCGGCGATGGAGCGCCAGGCCGCCAGAGCCGAACTGGCATTGCCGACGCGGGGCTTCCTGCTGGCGTTTGTTGCCAATGATTATCAGAAGAAGGGCTTGTCAACCTTGTTGGAAGCACTCAAGTCATTGCCAACTGATGTCGAGTTGGCCGTGGTCGGAAACCCTTCTCAGCTCGAAAAATTCCAGCGCAAGGCGCAACTGATGGGCCTCGACGGACGGGTCCATTTTCTGGGACAACTCAGAGACGTATCACCCCTGTACCGGGCCGCCGATCTGCTGGTGCATCCCACCACCGAAGATACTTTTGCGATGGTGGTGCTTGAAGCGATGGCGCATGGATTACCGGTCGTCGTTAGTGATGCACGTTACTGCGGCATTGCGGGTCTGCTCTCGAAGGGTGTCAATGCCATGATTCTGTCCTGTCCAACGGACGCTGCCGAACTAAGTGCTGTGCTGACACGCCTTCTCGAAGATGCGAGTCTGCGGCAAGCCCTGTCGGTTAGCGCGCGCGAGTTCGCACAGCAACGGGCCTGGCCCAGCATTGCTGTTGAGCAGGAGCGGATGTATTTTGACCTGATGGATCGCCCTGCGTGAAGTACTGTTTACCCATTTGTTGTTCCTGGCCATGAAACTCACTGTACAAGCGCTGCCACTCCTGCGCCTTTTTTCCATTGTCATTCCAAGCTGGAACAACCTGGCATTTCTGAAGTTGTGTGTCGGCAGTGTCAGGGCGCACAGCGCGTTCGAGCATCAGATCATTGTTCATGTCAATGACGGCAGCGATGGCACGCTGGACTGGGTGCGCTCACAGGGTTTGGCTTACACCCATTCGGTCGAGAACACGGGTATCTGTCTGACCGTCAATCAGGCCGCGGCTCTGGCACAGCATGAGCTCATTGTTTACCTCAACGATGACATGTATTGCTGTCCACAGTGGGATACCAGACTACTGGAGAAAGTGCAGCAGATTGGGCACGATGGATTCATGCTGTCCGGGACCATGATAGAGCCGACAGATTCCGGCAACCGCTGTGTCAGCGTCCATGATTTTGGTTCTGATGCACAAACGTTTGACGAGCAGCGATTGCTTACGACCTACCGGGGCCTGGCCAAGCCAGACTGGTATGGTGCAACCTGGCCGCCAACACTGGTGCACCGACGCTGGTGGCATGCGGTGGGTGGTTTCAGCTCCGAGTTCAGCCCCGGCATGAGCAGTGACAACGACTTTTCCATGAAGATGTGGGCCGCTGGTTGCCGCGTGTTTCTTGGCGTTGGCGACAGTCTGGTGTATCACTTTCGCTGCAAGAGTACCGGTCGCATCGTCAAGAACGATGGACGAACGCAGTTCATGCGCAAATGGGGCATGACCTCATCTCTGTTTGATCGTTTCTATCTGCGTCGAGGTCAGCTTGCGAGTCAGCTCAGTTTGAGCGAGCCCGAGGAAGATCTCGACTTCCGGCGTAACCTCCGGTTCAGCAAAATCAAGGCCTGGATGGCTTAGCGCGCCTGTTCTGCGGCCGTCGAAAAACCCATGCGGTAGAGCTGTGCGTAGGCGCCCTGTGCGGCCAGCAACTGGGCATGGCTGCCCGATTCGAGAATGCGTCCCTTGTCCATCACAATGATGCGGTTGGCGTGCTGTATCGTCGACAGCCGATGCGCTATCACCAGTGTGGTCCGGCCTTGCATCAGGCGCTGCAGGGCGTCCTGAATGGCACGCTCCGATTCAGCATCCAGTGCGGAGGTGGCTTCGTCAAGAATCAGCACCGGTGCGTCCTTGTAGAGCGCCCTGGCGATGGCCAGGCGCTGGCGTTGTCCGCCCGAGAGTTGCATGGCGTTGTGACCAACCAGGGTGTCGATGCCGTTCGGGAGCTCTGCCATCAGGTCGGCCAGGTTGGCCGCCTGCAGGCATTCCAGAACACGCTGCCGGTCCATCTCCTGACCCAGTGCGACATTGACGGCGACGCTGTCATTGAGCATCAGAACATGTTGACTGACCAATGCAAACTGGGCGCGAAGTGAAGCCAGATTCCAGTCGCAAAGGGCATGGCCATCGAGCTCGATGCTGCCCGAACTCAACTCGATAAAGCGCGGCAGCAGACTGACCAGCGTGGTCTTGCCTGAGCCCGACGCGCCCGCCAGGGCCACAATCTCGCCCGCTTGCACATCCAGACTGAACTGGTCGAGGGCGGGCGTCGTGCTCTCCGGGTATCTGACGCAGGCTTGATCGAAATGCAGACGGCCTTGCGCTTTGGGTTTGGAAAAGCTGCCGCCGGTCTCGCTGGCGGTCAGGGTGATCAGGTCCAGTCCGCGCTCCATGGCTGCCAGACCGCGCGTGATCGGGTTGGCCAGTTCAGACAGATGCTTGATCGGCGCCACCAGCATCAGCATGGCGCTCACAAAAGCGGCAAAACTGCCAACCGAAGTACCCTGCCCGGCGCTTTGTACCAGTGCCACGGAAATCACGGCGGACAGGGCAAAGGCGGCGAGCATCTGGGTCAAGGGGGTCATGGCAGCCGACGCCGTGGTGGACTTCATCGACAGTCGTTGCAGCGCAGCGCCCAACAGATGAAAGCGCCTGGCCTGCGATGGCTGCGCCGCCTGCAGGCGCACGTCGCGATGGGCGAGCACGTTTTCCTCGACCACGTAGGCCAGCGCATCGGTCGCGTCCTGACTGTCTTTGGTCAGTCGGTACAAGCGCCTGGAAAGTGTGCGCATGACAAAGGCCACTGCTGGAAAGAGGGCAGTGACTATCAGCGTCAACTTCCAGTTCAGGTACAGCAGGTAGGCCACCAATGCCAGCAGGGTCAGACTGTCGCGTAGCAGGGTGGTCAGGGAGTTGACGAGCAGCACCGAGCCGGTTTGAACCTCATAGACGACGGTGTTGGCCAGGGCGCTGGAGGACTGCTGCTGAAACAGCGTGAGTCTGGCGTCAAGCAGCTTTTCAAACATGGTGTTGCGCATCATCAGCAGGCCGCGGTTGGTGACTTTGGTCAGCGCCAGTTGTGCCAGGAAACTGGCGATTCCGCGTACACCAAAAAGCAGAATCAGGGCCGCCGGTACCATCCAGATTTTGAGTGCACCCTGTTGAAAGCCCTTGTCCAGCAAGGGCTGCAGCAGGGCTGGAATCATGGGCTCGGTCAGGGACAGGACCAGCGTCGCGCCCAGCACCGTCAGCCAGGACGCGTAGGGCTTGCCGAAATAGGGCAGCAGGCGAGCCAGTCTGCGCAGCAACTGGCTTGGCGATTTTGGGGTCGTGGCAGACATGGGGGTGAACGCTCAGGCGACCGCTGGAACGGCAGACGATCGCACTGCGACCGGCAAGCGAAGCGCCAGCAGCAGACCCAGGGTGATGCAGAAGAAGTCCCCAATCATGGCGTCATGCAGGGCGCAGTTGAACAGGCATGCCACCAGCAGGGCCAGCAGCACTGACTGCAGCGCCCTGCGTTCCGGCGTCGCCAGCTCTTGACTGTCCCGGTACAGCGCCACGAAGAGGGCACACAGCAGCAGGATTCCGGGCAGTCCCATCTCGACACCCCAGAGCAGATACTCCTGATGCGGATTGTGGTGCTGATTGCTGGCGTCGCTGATGGGCATGTCGTTGGCATGGACGATTTCCTGTCGCCTGAACTCGGTATTCCAGCTGCCGACGCCGGTCCCCCTCCAGGGACTTTCGGCAAGCGACTGCAGTGAGAGCTTCCAGAGCTCAAGGCGCATGCCAGGTGAGGACGTGCCTTCACTTGTCGGATTGAAGGCCTGCATGCTGCTGCCAACTTCCCGGAAGCGCTCACCCATCCTGCCTGAAGCGGCGGCGAGCGCGACCAGGAGCAGCAGGCCTATGAGCATGACTCTGAGGTGAAGACGCTGCGGAAATTCCCACAGCGTGGCCAGCAGCACCAGCGCGATGGCTACCAGGTGTCCGGTGCGACCCTGAAAAATGAAAAATACGCAGGACAGTGCCAGGCCGGCGACCAGCAGCGCAAGAGCCGCCCGATGGCGCGTCGGTGCCAGGCTGCGCAGCTGCCAGCAGACGGCGGCCAACACGGCGCTCATGATCGACTGATCAAGGTAACTGGAGAAAACCGCGAACGAGCAGGTGTCGCAGATTCCCGCTTCCTTCGACATGACCCAGGGCAGCGGTACGCCGACAAACAGCAGCCAGGTGCTGCCAAGCAGAAAGATCTGCCCGCCAACAAAGAATCCCATGGCGATAAGGGCATCGCGCCGCGAGCGTGCCAGACTCAGAATGACAGGAATCAGGATCAGACGAGCGTGTTTGGCAAGGTCGGTCAGAACTTCATCGCTTGAGCCGGTGCTCCACAAAGCACTCAAAGCCAGGAGCAACAACGCCAGCAAAATCATGGGGGTGATGCTGGTCGAGGAAAGTCCGGCGTGTGTATCCCGCCGGCACCAGCCATGCACCATCACCGCGGCCGTTCCCATCAGCGCCAGCAACTTGGCCAGGCTGACGATGGCAATCGGCAAGGCGAGCGCCCCCGCGGCAAGACAGATGAGGTACAGGCGAACGCTTGAAAACGACCGGGGCATGAATGTGGGTTGCTGAAGAGTCTGTGGGATACGCCAGGGCCGCCTATTATCAACGCTGTGTTGGCGCGTGCTACGCTGGTTCGGTTCGGCTATGCTCTGCGCTTGCCAAGAAATATTGAAAACATCCACTTGACTCAACTCAGTGTCATTATCATCACCTTCAATGAGGCTGCCAACATACAGGCTTGCCTGCAGACGGTATCTTTTGCTGACGAAGTGATTGTGCTGGATGGCGCAAGCAGCGACGGCACCGCCGATCTTGCACGCGCTTTTGGGGCCATCGTCCATGTTTCGCAGCAATGGGAGGGGTTTGGAAAGCAGAAGAACCTCGCACTTGATCTTGCTCGTTATCCGTGGGTGCTGTCACTCGATGCCGATGAGCGGGTGTCGCCCGAACTGTCGCAACAGATCCAGTGCGCGCTGGTGGATGGTGATTCCGACGCCTATGAAATTCCCCGGCTGACGCAGTTTTGCGGGCGCTGGATACGCCATTGCGGTTGGACCCCGGACCATGTGCTGCGCTTGTTCAAACGCGACCTGGCGCGCTTCAGCGATGATCTGGTCCATGAGCGGGTGTTGCTTCGGACCGGTGCGCCAGGGCGTTTGACTGCGCCGCTGCAGCACTTCAGTTATCCGACGCCAGCGCATTATTGGCGCAAGCTCGAACAGTACAGCCAGGCTTGGGCCGAGCAGCGTTATGCCCGTGGTCAAAAATGCTCCATGCTGCGGGCCGCGCTGGCCGGAGTGGTAGCATTCCTGCGCAGTTATGTTTTTCGCCGGGGCTTTCTCGATGGTGCCATGGGGTTTGCGGTGTGCGCCATGCAGGCCCAGGCAGCGTTCGGAAAATATTTTGCCTTGTATTGTTTAAATCATAAAAATGACCTTTCGCCCAATCCACCGTCTGTTTGATGCGTTTCGTGTCTTTTTGCCAGTGACTCTGCTGATCATCGCCAGTTTGGCGCAGGCACAGTTTCGTGTCGATGTGTCGGGCATTGGGCTCAACCAGTTGCCAATCGCTGTATCCGCCTTCCGCGGCGAAGACAGTTCGCCACAAAAGATTGCGTCCATCGTGCAGGCGGATCTTGAGCGCAGCGGGCAGTTTCGCGCAGTGGAGGCCAGTGGCGCTGCGCTGGATGAGTTGAGCCGACCGGACGCCCCCATGTGGCGGCAAAAGGGGGCGGATTCTCTTGTGCTGGGTAGCGTGACCCGCCTGGTCGATGGTCGTTATGACGTCAGGTTCAGGTTGTGGGATATCGTCAGAGCGCAGGATCTTGGCGGTCAGAGTTACGCTGTAACGCCGTCTGACCTGCGTCTTGCAGCGCACCGGATTGCCGACTTCGTTTACGAAAAGTTGACCGGTGACAAAGGCGCTTTTTCGACGCGAATCGCCTATGTCACCAAACTGCCGCAGCGCTATCAGTTGTGGGTGGCTGACGCGGATGGCGAAAACGCCCAATCTGCGCTGTCGAGTCCGGAGCCCATTATTTCCCCCGCCTGGTCGCCCAACGGTAATCAACTCGCCTACGTCTCGTTTGAATCGCGCAAGCCCGTGGTCTACACCCATGACGTGGGCAGTGGCAAGCGTCGTCTGGTCGCCAACTTTAGAGGCTCCAACAGCGCTCCAGCCTGGTCGCCAGATGGCGGTACGCTGGCGGTGACACTAAGTCGCGGCGGTGGCTCACAGCTGTATGCAATAGCTGCGAGTGGCGGTGAACCACGGCGTCTCGCCGAATCCAACAGCATTGATACGGAGCCCGCCTACAGCCCGGACGGGAAGTACATCTATTTTGTCAGTGATCGGGGCGGCGCACCCCAGATTTACAGGATGCCGGCGCTCGGTGGAGGCGCCGAACGTGTGACCTTCACCGGTAGTTACAACATTTCTCCAGCAATCAGTCCCGATGGACGCTGGCTGGCCTATATTTCGCGGGTCAGTGGTGTATTCAAATTACATGTGCTGGACCTCGCCAGCGGCACCGCCAACGTGCTGACAGATACTACGGCCGACGAGAGTCCGAGCTTTGCTCCGAATAGCCGATTGATTGTTTACGCCACTCAGCAGCAGGGGCGCGAGGTCCTCATGACGACAACGCTCGACGGTAAAATCAAGGCCCGGCTAACCGGGCAAAACGGCAATATCAGGGAACCGGATTGGGGTCCGTTTCAGAAATAATTTCTTTGACAAGGGGTAATACATGAAACGATGGTTGTTGGTTTTTTTTGCGACGGCGCTGCTCGCGGCTTGTGGCTCTTCGGTAAAACTCGATAACGTACCGGTGGAGGATAGGTCTGGAACGCCCGTCGCATCAGAAACCGGCACCGGTAGTGCGGTTGAAAAGCGCGGTGTGACTTCGGTTGATATTGAAAAATCTGGTTCGCAGGGAGCCGTGCCGACCGGTCCCAGGATCGTATATTTTGATCTGGACAGCTTCGTGATCAAGCCGGAATTTCAGACTCTGATTGAGACGCATGCACGTTTTATCAAGGCTGACAAGGCTCGCAAAGTGGCCATTGAGGGACATACCGATGAACGTGGTGGCCGTGAGTACAACCTGGCTCTTGGGCAGAAGCGCGCTGAGGCGGTGCGCGCTGCACTGGGTCTGCTCGGCGCCCCTGACAGTCAGCTTGAAGCGGTGAGTTTTGGCAAGGAAAAGCCGGCCGTGCCCGGCAATGACGAAGCCGCCATGGCGAAAAACCGTCGCGCCGAAATAAGCTACCGCTAGGCAAGCAAGAAATGGGCGCAATCACGCTGTGGGGCAGGACTGCTGGTCTGCTCATGTTTTGCTGCTGGACGGCGACTGCTGCTGCTGGATTGTTTGACGACGAAGAGGCGCGCAAGGCCATACTTGATTTGCGGCAACGCGTCGACGCCGTTCGACTGATTGCCGAGCAGGGTAGCAGTCGTGCCAAGGAAACTGGTGACGAAAACGCAGCGTTGCGGCGCAGTTTGCTTGAACTGCAGAGCCATATTGAAGTGTTGCGTGCCGAGACAGCAACACTCAGAGGCATGAATGAGCAGTTGGCGCGCGATTTGGCCGAGTTGCAGCGAAAACAGAAAGACATCACGCAAGGCGTGAACGACAGGCTGCGTCAGTTTGAGCCGGTCAAAGTTGCGCTTGACGGTCAGGAATTCATGGCGGAACCGGCAGAGAAGCGCGAGTTTGAGGCAGCGCTGGCGGTCTTTCGCAAAGGTGATTTCGCTGCAGCGCAATCGGCCTACCTTGATTTTTTAAGGCGCTACCCGCAAAGCGGATATGGATCGGCAGCCCTGTTCTGGCTCGGTAACGCGCAGTACGCAACGCGCGACTACAAGGAGGCGATGATCAATTTTCGCTCGCTTGTGGCAAAGGAACCCGAACATCCACGTAGCCCGGAAGCGGTCCTGTCGATCGCCAATTGCCAGATCGAACTCAAGGACACGCGCGCTGCACGCAAGACGCTGGAAGATTTGATCAAGGCCTATCCACAGTCCGAAGCTGCAGTGGCGGCAAAGGACAGACTGACGCGCCTCAAGTAGGGTGCGCCGGCGTGCCAACTGATCGACGTTTTGCCGCCCTGACGCGCTTGTACGGCATCACCGGGGCCGAGCGGATTTGCCGTGCCCATGTGGCTGTGATTGGCGTTGGCGGCGTGGGTTCCTGGGCGGCTGAGGCGCTGGGGCGTAGCGGCGTTGCGCGCTTGACGCTGATTGATCTGGACCATGTGGCCGAGTCCAACATCAACCGTCAGATTCATGCGGTTCTGGAGACTGTCGGGCAGGCCAAGGTGCTGGCGATGCGCGACCGGATCCACTCGTTCAACCCGGATTGCGAGGTCCACTGTGTCGAGGAATTTGTCGAACCCGGCAATTGGCCGGCACTGATGCCAGTGGACGTCACTGCAGTTATCGATGCCTGCGACCAGGTCAGCGCCAAGACCGCGATGGCGGCCTGGGCACGCAGCAGCGCAAGCGTTTTCATTTCTGTCGGCGCGGCTGGCGGCAAACGTCATGCGCATCTTGTAGACATCGACGACTTGTCCCAAAGCACGCACGATCCCTTGCTGGCACAGCTGCGCTACCGTCTGCGCAAAGAGCACGCGGCGCCGGCTGCTGGCAAGAAGATCGGTATTGCCTGCGTTTTCAGCCGCGAAAGCGTCCAGCAGCCCGACGTCTCATGCGAGGTGACCGGTGATGGAACGCTCAATTGCCATGGTTACGGCTCGGTGGTCAGCGTGACCGCCACCTTCGGTCAGTGTGCGGCAGGCTGGATTCTTGATCGGGTCGCCAGCCAGTCGGGTGATGCGTCAAAATGAAGCTACAATTCTTGGCTTTACCGGATAATCAAAAACCCGTTTTTGAGGACCTGATGGGATGTTAGCTCAGTTGGTAGAGCAGCGGACTTTTAATCCGTTGGTCGCGAGTTCGAATCTCGCACATCCTACCAAATGAGCCTTACGGCACAAGGAAAGTCTGCTACTTAAAACATAGCAGGCTTTTTCTTTTGCGCTGTTGCTTTCTAACGATGTAACGGCGGATGTAAGCGGATTTTCGGAATCCGAGGCCAAAAGGTGGGAAGCCTCCTGAACCACCAAGTGTCCAGTGCTGATACCGAAGTATCCGAGCGTACTGGCTCAACTGATTCAGAAGGCGCTGCCAGTGTACGGTGGTCGCTGCTTAATTTCAATAGCGACGGCGTGTCTGCCCTATTGCTGGCCATGGCGCCAGCATCGTCGTACAACCCTAGAATGCAATCATCAAAGGAGTTCAATGAAGTCAACCATCCTGGCGCTGTGCATCGCGGCTTTCGCATCGTCTGTCTTGGCCGAAGTTGCCGTGTTTGTCCGCGAGGATATTGTCAGAGGTCAGTCCGGGAAGGACGTTAAGCAGTGCACCTACAGCTTCAAGGGCAAGCACATCTACACGCGGATTCCGCTGATGGACAAATGCCCCAGTACGATTGAGCCGATGTAATTCTTCTGGGTGACCCGTAAACCGTTCGGACCTCATCGCCGAGTTGGCCGCGCGCTTTGTCAACCTGACCAGGAACGACACGGAGTTCGCCGTTAACACCCTGCTCGACGCCATGCAGGATGCGTTGGTAGCCGGTCATCACATTGAGATTCGTGGCTTCGGCAGCTTCTCGGTCAACCACCGTGCTGCCCGCATTGGTCGCAACCTGCGCACCGGAGAAAGTGTTGCCATCCCAGAGAAACGAACTGTCCGCTTCAAGCCCGGCAAGGCGTTGCGTGGGGCGGCGGATGAGCGGGGTGGATGATGAGCATAGAGGCAGGGCGCAACAGCCCGTCACAGCCAGCGCCAGACCAGCAAAGCACAACTGGTAAGTGCAGGTTTCACAATGCGCCACCAGTGCGTGCTTGTGTCAGGGATCGATGCCCATGTTTTTGCAGCGACACTCACTCGCTCTCCCCTGCCGGTTGCCTGACGAGTGAGTACACCGGGAAACGTGGGAATTCGGCAAATGCTGCATTGCTTGGCGCACCAGCCCTTACTCGGCGGCGTATCGTTACTTCTTGGTTGGCCTGCCTCAGCAACTTCTCGGCTTCGGCTTGAGACTGCGCTGGTGTGGCGTCCTTCACATCGAACAAGCGCATCAGGGCTGCAGCAGCAGCGACGCAGGCTACAGGTAAGCTCATTACGGCGATTGCTGTCGTGATATTCATTTGAAACTCCTCGGTGTCGTTGGTCTTGTCACTTAACGGGGGCGGATCCGATGAAACGCTCGTCTCTTGCCGCAAAGGCTTTTGGTTCACTTTAGCGTCGTAAAAAAGAATGATTTGCCAGAAAAGACCGGCATTAGTGCAGCAGATGCCGCATTTGACTAGCAGACCATGGTGATACAACTCGTTCCCTAATCTGCTTATCCAGAGGCAGGTTCCGATACCCGCTTGGGCGTCATGGCATAGCTGAAACCCGTGCTGTCGCCAAGCCAAGGCCGGCAAAAATGCGCCGCGTACCGCCAGACCGGGCCTGGTGGCCTGCCGTTGGCGCTTGGCTTGAGCGAGTGTTAGGCGGCTCTGTCAGCGGCGATGTTGCTTCACAGCGGAGACCATTGATTGATTCGGTGCTGGACTGGCCACTGACCCCTTCGGCCAGCAAATCCCTCCGTTGGCATTGTTGTGCTTGACGAATGTCATTGCCATGCAGTTGTCATCTCGATCGCAGAGGTCTGAGCACTCTGAAGCGTTGTTCGATTGAATGCCCACTGCTGATAGGTCGCTTCCTTGCCTGTTAGTTCCGCCTTCGAGTGGCCCCATAAAGTGTGTTGGTAGATGTGAAGACCCGCCTGAACCGCTGCTGGCGGACTTGCTGCTAGGGGACACCTTATTCCACCACCAAGGCGAACTGCTTCCTGCCAGAAGTGCAAGAACGAGCCCAACAATGATTGCCTGTATGGCACCGCCTGACTTTGGGCCTTCTGATGGGGAATTCATGTGTTCTTCTCCTTGGAGAGGTGGGGAAGCGAATTGAGCCGCTTACGAAATGTACAGAGCAAAACCTGCTCGATAAACTTGGTACTGAATCCTCCTACAAGTGACTTGCAGCCTGAGTTTGCGCGGTTTTTAGGGATTTTTATACAGTATTAAAAATTCCGACAAACACGGCATGGTTATTCCGGGCGAAGGTGACTGGCCATTCAGCCCTTGCATATCCCCCATTTAGTGAGTATGGGGAAAGCCCGCTTGCGCCGCGATGCGTGAACTCAACTTGCCCAACCAAGGACCCACGAATCCAGCGCGCAGCAACCCTGCTCGATCGCAAAATTCACCCAATCCATCGCACCACGGCGCAGTCTGTCGCATTGCCCGTGCAATCGAAGATCAGCGTCCGTACATTCTCTTCAACGGGCCAAGATGGCCTGAAACTGGAGGGATCAAATGAACACAAATCGCACAACCCGCTTCGCCGGACTTTTGGTAGCAGTCCTGATAACTGTCGCAATCAACGGCGCCATGCTCTGGAAGTTCGATGCTGTCTCGCGGGAAGCGGTGCTTGCCACCAATGGTCAGGCGGCCGCTGTGGTGACACTGGAAAGGGTCAGCG
Organism: uncultured beta proteobacterium; assembly: GCA_903894475.1. Taxonomy (GTDB): domain Bacteria; phylum Pseudomonadota; class Gammaproteobacteria; order Burkholderiales; family Burkholderiaceae_C; genus Rhodoferax. The sequence goes on along the minus strand of CAITQH010000047.1, from coordinate 1,269 downwards.
TCGTGGCTCATCGCTCGTAAGCCAGTGAAGACACTGCTCTTCCTGATCGGCTGGTGCATCCTGTTCGTGCTGTGCTGGCCCCTTGCTCTACTGGCGCTGATAGTTTGGCCTGTCGTCTGGCTGATCTCAATTCCACTGAAACTGATTGGCATCAGCATAGGCGCGGTGCTGGCCTTGGTGAAAACCATCCTGTTCCTGCCAGCGAGGATGCTGGGTTATCGCGGGTAGGACAACCCAACGCCGTCAAGAAGCAGGCGTGGCATACGGTGCCGTGCCCGTTGCCGATATCCAGCGGAACGACGGCAATTTCGGGTGAATACATCGCTAAATTGCCACTGACTTCAACTTGAAACGCTTGGCATTCTTGGCCAGGACGGTGTCCAAAGTGACTATGCCCTGTGCATTGGCTTCTATGGCACAAGCAAGATGCAAGGCATCTCCAGCGCGCAAGCCTGCAGCCGCGTCCATGGTCATCAGCGCAGCCTTGTGAAACGACATGGTCTCCACCGGTAGCAACTGCAGGTCGTTGGCACAAATGCGCTCGAACTGCACCCACGCGGTCTGCGTCTGCGACTCGATCAATTGCCCAGTGCGCTGCTTGATGCCCAGGGCACTGGCAAATTCAGTGACGCACCACGCTGCAGAAGCGAGTTCGACGGTGCATGCGGCATACCACTTGAGCACCTCGGCCGTTTTGGCCTCATTGGTGCATAGCGCGACGAGGACGCTGGTATCGACGTACAGCATCAGTACCGCGCCCCTTGCCGCAACTGTTCCATGACCGAAGTGCCCATCGGCAGCGCCTTGGCATCGTGCGCTAATTCCTGCGCGAAGGCTTTGCGGCTCCACCGAGACGGCACGCTCAGATTCAACGCGCCATCAATGCTCAGGTGCGCTATCAGTTGATCCCCTTCTTTGACGCCGATTTGGCGCACATAGTCAGCGGGAATGCGCACAGCAAGGCTGTTACCCCATTTGGCAATTTGTAGATTCATCATGATTGACTTGGATATACATTGACGTTGATACATTCTAATGCGTCACGCCACTGCGTGCAACTTACCTGTTGGCCGGAATATTTTCAAGTTCGAAAGCGCTTCAATATGCCAAAAAAGCGGTTTCTGACCGCCATTGACGGCCGGAATCAATGACCGGTAATTGGCGGTCAATTTGAACATCTGTAAGTCGGGTTGCGCTGCACTACCGACAACCCGCAGGCTCACTCAAACTTGATGCCCGCTTCCCGAATCACGGCGCCCCACTCGGCCT
>CAITQH010000046.1 GCA_903894475.1 uncultured beta proteobacterium | reverse complement strand
GCTGACCGGCTTGTCCAGAAAGGCGGTCGCGCCAGCGCCGCCGCCGGCCTTTCGCGCCTCGTCGGCGCCATAGGCTGTCACCATCACCACCGTGGGCTGGTGCGTCAGCCCCAGGTCGTGGCTGATGTGCCAGGTCGCCTCTATGCCATCCATATCGGGCATTTGCCAATCCATCAGCACCACCTGGTAGGGGTCGCCGGCATCGGCCTGCTGCAGCGCGTTGAGTCCCTGCTGGCCATCGACTGCCTCGTCAGCACGCAGGCCCAGCGCCGACAACTGCTCGGTCAGAATCTGGCGCGCCGCTGAGTTGTCATCCACGACCAGAACACGTACACCTTGCGTCAGATGCCCGTGCTGAAGGGAGCGCAGCGGCTGATCGGACTGGCGCAGCCAAATCGAATAAGTGAAAGTGCTGCCAACGCCAGGCTCGGACTCCACCTCGATTTGCCCATCCATCATCTCAATAAAACGTCGGGAAATGGCCAGGCCCAGACCGGTGCCGCCAAAGCGGCGTGTGGTTGAACCGTCGGCCTGGGAAAACGCGTTGAACAGGGCCTTGCGCTGTTCGGCGGACATGCCAATGCCGGTGTCCTTCACCGAAATCGTGAGTTCGACCTGCTCGGCGCGCCGCTGCGAGACGGTGAAGGTCACCTTGACCTGACCGCGTTCGGTAAACTTGATGGCGTTGTGCAGCAGATTGGTCAGCACCTGCTTGAAGCGCAGGGCGTCGCCCAGCAGGTTCTGCGGCACGTCGGGCAGCACCCGAATCAGAAACTCGATGCCCTTCTCCTGCGCCTTGTGCGCGACCAGCGTGGAGACACTGTCGAGCACATCGTCGAGCCAGAAAGGGGCTGACTCCAGGCTCATTTTTTCGGCTTCCATCTTCGAGAAGTCAAGGATGTCATTGAGTATGCCCAGCAGCGTCGTGCCCTCGCTGTGGATCTTCTGCACATAGTCGCGCTGCTGGGCTGACAGTTCAGTCTTCAGCGCCAGATACGACAAGCCAATGACGGCGTTCATCGGCGTGCGGATTTCATGGCTCATATTGGCCAGGAATTCACTCTTGGCCCTGGTTGCTTTTTCGGCCCGGCTGCGCTCCAGTTCAATCTCGATGTTTTGCTGGCGCAACGCATCGCTTTGCTGTTGCGTCTGCAGGAACAGCGTGTGCGTGGCCTGGTTGCGTTCGATGATTTTCAGGTTCAGTGCCACCAGCAGCACAACCTCTTGCAGCAGCGTCTCCTGGCGCTCGCTCAGGGCCGCGAAACCGGCGAACTCCAACACCGCCAGCACAGCACCGGTAATGTCGCAAACCGGTAACAGGCAGACCCAGTGCGCAAGGTCATCAATCAGGCCAGAGCGTATACGCAAACTGGTGCTGGCCACGCCGTCAAGTCGCATCTGCCGGGCATCAAGCGCGCACTGGCCCAGCAGTCCTTCGCCCAGCGCAAAATCGGGCATATCCGACGGGTCTATTGCCAGGCCGTAGCCACCCTGGCAACGGTATTTTTCAGACGCCTTGTCAAACACGTAAAGCAGGCCGAGCTGGGCCTGCAGCAGCGGTGTGAGCTGGGCCAGCAGGGTGTCGGCGAATTCGTTCAAGCGCTCAATCGACTGCACATTGGCGCTGATCAGATTCGCCTGGGTCTTGCTCCAGCGCAGGATATCGGCCCGGGAGGCCCCTTTTTGCAGGACGTTGACCGAGCGCGCCATGGCGCCAAGCTCGTTTTGAAATTCGGTGTGCGGAACCTCTGTCTCGAGATCGCCCTGTGCCAGCCGTTCGACGCTCAGACGCAGCCGCTCGGAGGGTCGTCGCACGGAGATGCTGAGCAGGACCCCGGCACCCAGGCCGGTGGCCAAGCCGATCAGCAACAGGGCCAGAGTCCAGTGCTCAATTTGATGGGAAAACTCTATGGCCCCCTGCACTGCCACCTTGGCGACCGCTTCCTTGTGGCGCACCAGATCGGTCATCAGCCTGTCGGTCTTCTCGTACACCAACACGTTTTCCGGACTGGCCAGAAAGCGCGTGATCTCGGTGTTCTGCAGTGAATTGTCCTTGTCGATCAGGGCGGTGGCATGGTCCACGTTGCGCAGGTACTGTGTCAGCACATCCTGAATGTCGGCCAGCAGAGCCCGACCCTCGGGTCGGAAAAAAAGCTTGTCGCTGCTTTTTAGTTCACGGTTCATTTTCATGCGTGATTCGTCAAGGGCCGCACGAGCTTTGGCCCGGCTCCCAGCGTCCGGGGCGAGAATCATTTGACGCAGTGAGCGGCCCATTTCCATCAACTCGATGTTGGCTTCCTTGATGTGGGAAAGACCCTGCAACTCGAGCTCATACATGCGGGTGATTTGCTCGCTCTGCAGGCGGATGTTGTAAATAGACTGCACTCCAATGGCCACGATGATGGTCATCATGGCGCCCAGGCCAAATATCAGCTTCGTGCTGAGCTTGAGTCTCTCAAGAAAATGCAGAAATGCGTTCATGGAGCTTCGTCTTTATCGATGGCTGGCAAGTAAAAACTGACGCAAGTTCCCCGCCCAAACTCGCTCTGGATAGCAACGCTGCCACCATGCAGGCTGATAATTTCTTTCACAATACTCATGCCCAGTCCGGTGCCCGGAACTTTGCCCGACGTGTCGGCCCGGTAGAAGCGTTCAAAGACGCGCTCCACCTGCGCCGGCGTCATGCCAATGCCCTCGTCAGTGACATGCAGACAGACGCGCGTCAGCCCCTCGGCCTGCGGCTCGAGTGCAAGTTTCAGTTTGACCGCTTGGCCGGCAGCCGAATATTTGTAGGCGTTGGAGAGCACGTTCAGGATGGCCTGCTGCAGCTTTTGCGGATCGGCCATGACCCACAATGCTTGAGCGGGCAGTTGCAACTCAGGTAATCCCCTGTCAACAGGTGGAATGAAGGACGCCACGCTCTGCTTCACCAACTCGGCCAGATCCAGCCGTGCATACTGAAAGTCCTTGCCGCGGCGCGCTTCGATGCGGGCCAGGTCCAGCAACTCGTTGAGAATGTTCGACATCAGCTGCGCACGGCTATGGATGATGTTCAGGAACTCGCTGGTTTCCTCCGGTGTGAGTTGCTGCGTCATCAGCACTTCGGTAAAGCCGGAAATACTGGCCATCGGTGTGCGCAGTTCATGTGCCGCTGTGGAGAGAAACTCGCTCTTCATATGATCGATTTCGGTCTCGCGCGTGACTTCGCGGAAGTGCAGCAGTTGCGAAACCGCGCTTGACTCGCTGGTGCGCAAACTCAGCTGCAGAATGCGTTTGCCAGGGTTGGCGATCTCGATCAGGGTCGGTCGCTCGCTTTGTTCCTGTGCCATTTGCGCGCGCATGGCGGCAATGCCGGCAAACGAAGAACCCGGTTCGCAGTGCTGCAGCAACCAAGCAGAAAAATCCTGCTCCGACATGCCTTCAAACTGGATATTGGCGCGGGCCATCATGGGCAGGAAGGTCGGACTGACGTAGGTGATGCGGTGCGTGGTGTCGAATGAGACAAAGGCATCCGGGCTCATGCTGAAGATGGCGGTCAACTGCTCGTTGCGCTCTTCGATCAGGCGCTGCGCGGCCTGGCGCGCCAGCAAATTCTGGTTGATTCGTTGCAGGTAGCGTGTCAGGACAGTGGCCAGGGCCAGCAGCAACAAGCTCAGAATCGCTGCTTGCAGCCACAAGGCTTGCGCCGCACGTTGATGGTTGACCAGCAAGTATTGCAAATCCAGGCCATTAAGCACCGCCAGGCGGTAATGCGGCAATTTGCGGTAATGGTAAAGCCGCTCGATGCCGTCCACCACTGACGCGTTGCTATAAGTGGCGGTCAACTGGCCCTGCGCGATGCGGGTCAGCATCTGAGAGTTGGTGGCCTCTGTGCCAAACTCTTCCTTGCTGCCAATCTTGCGGGCGCGCGCCACGCCGTCCAGTCCATAGAGCGCCATGACGCCCTTGCTGCCAAGCTGCAACTCGTTATAGAAGCGCGTGAAGTAGCCGGGGTCGATAGAGACGACGACGACACCGGCAAAGTCCCCGTTGGCGCGGTTGATGCGGCGCGTCAGTTGTACCGACCATTTGCCGCTGGCACGCCCGAGCACCGGTTTGGAAACAAACAACTCTCCACTGTCCGCTGTCACATGCACCTTGAAATGTTCACGGTCCGACAAATCAAGCTTTCCCTTGATCGGCAGGTTGGACAAAACGTAGATGCCCTGCGCGTCGATGACGCCAACCTGATTGAAGATCTCGGTATCAATAACGCCCTGTGCGCTGAGTGCCGCCAGATCCAGCCGGTCACCGATTTCAAGGTAGCGCGCCTGAATGAATCGGATGACCTGATCAGCGCTACGAAAAGTCCGGTCGGCATGTTCCTGACTGACACGTGTCAGGTTGGCCAGATCGCGCTCAGCGCTCGCCAGTTCCTTGGTGCGACTGTCGCTGACCAGTGCCAGTACGTGCCACCAGGCCAAGGCCAGCAGGACGGCCGTGGCCAGCCAGAGCATCAGCAGGGGGCGTCGTAGCTGCGCGTCGCCGTGGCCGCTGGTGATGGAAAACTTCATCAGTCTGAGGGTAGGTCGCTTACGCGGCGGGTGCCTGGCCTTATGCCATATGGCTGCGCACCCAGGCCACGACTTGCAGCGGGCTGAAGGGTTTGATGAAATAGGCATCAGCGCCACGACGGCGGGCCTCGTCATGGTCAACCGTCTGCGCGCGCGCGCTGATCATGGCAACCAGAATATCGCGTGTCTTGGGATCGGATTTGATCGCGTCGAGCACTTGCATACCGTCCATTTCACCGGGCATCATGACGTCGAGCAGGATGATTCGGGGGTGGTCATGACGCGCCGTTTCCAGAGCGCTGACGCCGTCTTCCGCCTCTTTGACGGTAAATTCCTTGCACAAGGAGATGCTCAGCAGTCGGCGAATGTCGGAATGGTCATCGACGATCAGAATGTAAGACATGAGACGACCCCTGAAGATGTCTGACTATTTTAGGATACTCGTCGCAATTGCGAGCAAGCGATCAAAAGGCACCGGCTTGTGCAAGACTTCAACGCCGCTCGGAACCGGGCCACGGCGCGCGATTTCGGCAGAGTCGAGGCCGCTGACCACCACAATGGTGGTGTGGGCCGCTTCTGGGGCCTGCGCCAGGACGCGCAGCATTTCGAAGCCATTGGTGAACGGCATATTCAGATCAGCTATCAGCAGGTCCGGACCCCGGCGCCCAATGGCCAGCAGGGCGGAAACGGCGTTGTCGACGGTTGCCAGATCAATCTTGATCGGCCAGTGTGCCATCTTGGCCTGATACAGGCGCAGCAGACTGGGGTCATCCTCCACCACCAGCACACTCAGTCGCTGTTCTTTGTCTGCGCTGGAAGACTTTGGCTGCGGCTTTGGCACCTGCGCTGTCTTGTGCAGCAGTCGATCAACCGACTCGCGCATCACGCGACGGTGACCGCCGGCAGTTTTCCAGGCCTGCAGCAAATCGCTTTCAACCCAGAGCTGAACGGTCCCGATAGAGACGCCCAGCAATGCGGCGGCCTCGCGGGTAGTGCAGAAGGTCTTCTCGATGTGAGGTGTTGGCATGAAGCGTGAATTTTTCGGGTAACCGTCGTGGTCGGGGATCATACCAAATGTTGGTATTTATTATCAATAATTTAAATTTATTGGCGATTATGAATCCAATTCTGCCGCCTCGATAAGGAAGCGGACCCGGCGCACGCCATTCCAGGCATCGGCGTCGAGTCGAAACGCCAGTTTGACGCGCGCCGGCAAGGCTTGCGTGTGGCCAAACCAGATGCCGTCGACCGGTTGCCCCTGGTGCTTGAGTTTGAGTGCCAGGTGCTTTTCACCGACCAGGCGTTGCGACAGGACTTCGAGCTCTTCGCTGAAGGTCGGTGCGGCAAAGCCCTGACCCCAGACTTCGCGCTGCAGCACGTCCACCAGTTCGACCCGGCGGTATTGCGGCTGCAGCGGACCATCGGTGTCGATCCGGCGCGTCAGCGTCGCTGCGTCCAGCCACTCTGCAGCAACCCCGCTCAGTGCCTGCTCGAAGGCGGCAAGCCGATCACGTTCCAGCGTGCAGCCGGCAGCCATGGCGTGACCGCCAAAGCGCAGCAGCAGGCCCGGGTTTCGCTTGGCCACCAGGTCCAATGCGTCGCGCAAATGAAACCCGGCAATCGAACGCCCGGAGCCCTTGAGCTCGTGTTCATGTCCGACGGCCGCGCTGGCGGCAAAGACAAAGGTCGGGCGATGCAGCTTGTCTTTGATGCGCGAGGCCACAATGCCGACCACGCCCTCGTGAAAAGACGCGTCAAAGACGCAGATCGCCGGCGGCGCTGCCTGCTCGTTGCTGAACATGGCTTCGGCAACCGCGAGAGCCTGATCGCGCATGCCGCTCTCAATCTCACGCCGCTCGCGATTGATACCGTCCAGCGCTTTGGCCAGTTCGTGGGCGCGCGCCGGATCGTCGCTGAGCAGGCACTCTATGCCCAGCGTCATGTCTGACAGGCGCCCGGCGGCATTGATGCGCGGCCCCAGCGCAAAGCCGAAGTCGAAACTTGTGGCGCTGCGGGCCTGGCGTGCGGAGACGTCAAACAGAGCAGCCATACCGGCTGGCATGGCCAGGCTGCGCACTCTCTTGAGGCCTTGTGCCACCAGACGGCGATTGTTGGCGTCGAGCCTCACGACATCGCTGACGGTTCCCAGCGCAACCAGTGGCAGCAGGGCATCCAGCTTGGGCTGGTTGGCGGCGTCAAAGTGCCCACGCCGTCGCAACTCGGCGCGCAGCGCCAGCAGCACATAAAACATGACACCCACGCCGGCGATGGATTTGCTGGCGAAAGTGCATAGTGGCTGATTCGGATTGACGATGACGTCGGCCTCAGGCAGTTGAATCTGGCCATCGACATTGGCGGGCAGGTGGTGATCGGTCACCAGAACCTGCATACCCAGTGCACGCGCCGTGGCCACACCCTCGAAGCTGGCGATGCCGTTGTCCACGGTGATCAGCAGGTCGGCACCGCTGTCCTTGACGCGCTGCGAGATCGGCGGCGTCAGACCATAGCCATCCTGCACCCGGTCGGGCACGATGTAGCCGACGTTTTTTGCACCGAGCAGGCGCAAGCCGCGCACGCCAACGGCACAGGCGGTGGCGCCATCACAGTCGTAGTCGGCGACGATGCAGATTCTTCTGTCCAGTGCAATCGCATCGGCCAGAAGCACCGCCGCCGCGCTGTTACCCAGCAGGCTGTCGGGCGCCAGCAGGCGCGCCAGGCCGTCGTCGAGTTCATCGGTGCCCAGCACGCCACGCGCAGCGTAGAGTTGGGCCAGCAGCGGGTGCACGCCAGCCTGCTCCAGAGTCCAGACGGTACGGGGTGGAATGTCGCGCGGGACGATCTTCATAGCGTCTCAAGAAAGCGGGCGACGGACCGACTCTTGAACAGATTTACCAGCGAACGTTTGAAATTCGACGAACCTGAAACAAAGGACTGCGTGGCGCGTTCGCCGCACAGGGTCAGTTCAACGGCCTCGCCTCGCTGCAGCGCGTGCAGCAGCGCAGCGCATTCGGTGGTGTCGATTTGTTCCCAGGCTCGTGTCCAGGCCGACCAGTCTTCATTCAGGGCCGACTCCCGCAGTGAAGCTGCCACCACCGGTGCTGCTCCGGCGTCAGGGTTCAGGGCAGAGGGCAGCGCGCCGGTGCCGCTGAGCCAGAACGAATTGACCACGCTCAGGCCGCGTTCACTGCGTGATTCATTGACAGGGTGGTTATGGAGCAGCATTTGCATCTCGCTTTGCAGGCGCCGCAGTTTAGCGGCCCGGGCGTCGGTCGGCAGCCAGCTGCTCACATCGTGCCCGGCGGCGCGGTCCAGCGAGGCGGTAGCAAGGCCATCGAACAGGTCACTCTGTGCCAGCCAGCGTGTAGCCTGCTGATAGTGCAGACGGATGCCGTCTTCGGCAAAGTAAGGCTGCATTGCGCTGAGCAGTGCCATTGAGTCCTGATCAGAAAAGTCCATCAGTGCCGCGCCGCTCATGACGACATTCTGGCTGCCAATTTTCCAGTGGCAGGGCGTGATAAAGCCCCAGGCACCGTTGGGGCTCAGGGACGGCCGGGCCTGCAATGCCGCCCAGGGAATCATGCCGTCGGTCAGCGGCAGCGCCAGCGCGCGCGCCAAAGCCCTCTCGTGCGGTGCTGACAGACTGAACCGCTCGGACGGCTCGGAGGGTTCGGGGGCAAGGCGCGAGAGCAGCTTTTGCAACTGTGGCAGTTTGAGTGTAGGCAGGGCCAGGTCACAGCCTTCAGAACTGCAATGGGCGAACGGAATCAGCAGGTGCATAGCGCGATTGTGCGGGATGCCACAATGTGACTTCATTCCACGCTGATTGGTCCATGCAAGTCCCCTACGAACTCATCCTCGGCTGGCGCTATACGCGCGCCGGGCGTGCGACCCGGCGCAACGGCTTCATCTCGTTCATCTCGGGGGTGTCGATGCTGGGCATTGCGCTGGGTGTGGCGGCGCTCATCATCGTGCTGTCGGTGATGAATGGTTTTCAGAAAGAAGTTCGTGATCGCATGCTGGGCGTGGTCTCGCACATTGAAGTGTTTGCTCAAAGTGGTGCTGCCTTGCCGGATCTGGAGCGCACGCTGCGCGAAGTCAGGGCCAATCCCCAGGTGCTGGGGGCTGCGCCATTCATCGCCGCACAGGCCTTGCTGGCACGCGGCGAGGACATGAGAGGGTCCATGGTGCGCGGCATTGACCCGGCGCTGGAACCGGACGTAACCGACCTCGCTCTTGAGCTGAAGAAGTCGTCGCTGGCGCGACTGGTTGCCGGCGACTTTGGCGTTGTGCTTGGGGGTGAGTTGGCACGCTCGCTGGGCGTGCGCGCTGGCGACAAGGTGACCTTGGTGGCACCCAGCGGGCAAGTGACGCCCGCCGGGGTCGTGCCGCGTCTGAAACAGATGACGGTGGTCGGTACTTTTGACTCCGGCCACTACGAATACGACTCGGCGCTGGTGCTCATGCACATGGACGATGCGGCGAAAATTTTCCGGCTTGAGGGTCCGAGCGGCGTGCGCGTCAAGCTGAAGGATTTGCAGCAGGCTCGTGAAGTCGGCGCGCAACTGACGCGCAGCCTCACAGGTGAGGTGGTGGTGCGCGACTGGACGCGCCAGAATCGCACCTGGTTCGCTGCCGTTCAGGTTGAAAAGCGCATGATGTTCATCATCCTCACCCTGATTGTTGCGGTGGCCGCCTTCAACCTGGTCTCCACCTTGGTTATGACGGTGACCGACAAGCGTGCCGACATCGCCATCCTGCGCACGCTGGGAGCCAGCCCGAACTCGATCATGGGCATCTTTGTGGTGCAGGGCGCCATGGTCGGCGTGATTGGCACGCTCGCCGGGCTGGCGCTGGGTCTGGGTGTGGCCTTCAACATCGACGTCATCGTGCCGGCGCTGGAGCAGTTGTTCCACGCCAGCTTTCTGCCCAAAGACATTTACCTGATCAGCCGCATGCCGAGCGACCCGCAGCAGGCCGACATTGTTCCGGTGACCATCATCTCCCTGCTGCTGGCCTTTGTGGCCACGCTGTACCCAAGCTGGCGTGCCTCCCAAGTCAACCCGGCGGAAGCGCTCAGATATGAGTGATATGGCCCCCACGCCCGGCGGCGAAGTCGTCCTGAGCGCTTGTGGCCTGAGCAAACGCTTCACTGAAGGTCGGCTCGACGTCACGGTGCTGCAGGGCGTCGATCTGGAAGTACGTGCAGGGGAAACGCTGGCAATTGTGGGAGCGTCGGGGTCCGGCAAGAGCACCCTGCTGCATCTGCTCGGTGGTCTGGAGGCGCCGACCAGTGGCCTGGTGAAACTCATGGGTCAGGACCTGGCGGCGCAGAGTGCTGCAGCGCAGGGCGGCCTGCGCAACCAGTACCTCGGCTTTGTTTACCAGTTCCATCATCTGTTGCCGGAGTTCAGCGCACTCGATAACGTGGCCATGCCCCTGTGGATTCGGCGCCAGCCACGGGCGCAATCGACGCAAGCCGCCAGCGCGATGCTGGCCAGCGTCGGACTGCAGGACCGTTTGCTGCATCGCCCCTCGGAGCTCTCGGGTGGCGAGCGCCAGCGCGTGGCGATTGCGCGCGCCCTCGTGACGCGCCCGGCCTGCGTGCTGGCCGATGAGCCCACCGGTAATCTGGACCGCAGCAGCGCCGACGGTGTTTTTGAGCTGATGCTGGAACTCGCCAG
>CAITQH010000045.1 GCA_903894475.1 uncultured beta proteobacterium | reverse complement strand
TATGGCTTTGGCGCCAGAGGCCACCGGCTGCCGAGAGACACAGACCCAGCAGCAAGACCACAGGTGGCAGCCAGCGCTGATGGCTTTGTTTCGGGAAAGCTGTCATGTTCGATTCAATGCATTGCGTCGCGGTCGAGTCCGGTCGGGAAACCCAATTTCGGCACCGCGAATTCAACTGGAACAAATCGCGCCTGCCGATCCTGGATTTAACCCCACGCCTCAAGCCAGTTCGCGCGGAACAGAGCATCAATAGTGGCTTTGATTCAAACGTCGGTCGCCCATGCACTTCATCAAGGACTGAGCTCCCGACCGCGCGGCAACCAGAATTCTCATGCCTCAGGCTGTCGCGTCAATGTTGTGGCCAAGCGTGGTTGAGAAAGCACTTGCAAAACTACGATGGGTCGAGTGTGAATAGTGGTAAATCAGTTCTTCCTTAGCTGACACCAGGCCGTCTTTGTCGGTGTCCGCCGCCGCGTAGGTTTGTACTGAAGTTGCCCCACCCGCGGGGCCTGCACCCCCCGGTGGGGGAGCGACACGATGCGGCTTGAGTGCGCCGCTTTTTGAAACCCCTTTGGCTGCCAAGCCGGCAACGAACTCCGCCTGGTCAACCTTGCCGTCCTTGTTCGTGTCCAACTGATTCTTGGCTCTCGATGCAAGGTTGGCAGACATCATGGATAGATCAAGTCCTGCTGCACCACCGCTTGCTACTGCGCCAATCGACATGGACATAATGAATTCTCCGTGTATAGGTGGCCGGCGCATTCCCGGTCAGCAAAGCCAACCTGAAAATGCACGGCGTTCTCTCCTTGTTTAACGACAGGTGGAACGAACTATCTACGGGGTGCGGGTAAAAATTGTGTAAATGCCATGAATCGCCTGGGCGCTGAAGGAGCAAGCGACTGGGCTCCAGCGGCCGGTCTCCGATTGTTCGGGTGCCGCGCAATATTCTTGCGAACACTGACCGGAGATACCTGTCTGCGAACCCTGTTGATTGCCAGGGTCAGGGCCGTGGTTATCACTTCCAGATTGCACGGTCTTGTTCCGGGAAAACTGTCATGTTCGATCCAATTCATTGCGTCGCGGTCTAGACCGTTTGGGAAAACCAATTTCGGCACCGCGAATTCAACTGGAACAAATCGCGCCTGCTCATCTTTCATTTAACTTTACGCCCCAAACCAAGCTGCGCAGAACAGAGCATGAATAGTGGCTTTGATTCAAACGTCCCAAGCCCTGAAGTGCAGAACCTCAGGTCCTCATTTTGGCGTGCCACTGAGGCAAGAAATCCTTGACCAGCTTCTCGACAATGTCGGCTTGCAGGATGTCCTTGGGTCGTTTCATGGGGTCCCTATCGGCATCTACGGCAACAAGACGCTTAAGCCGGACAAATGAAACCGGGTCAATCGTTCGCATGGTTGCCATTTCACCGCTCGCGGCAACGATGACCTGGTCGAACTTTTCAGCGGACTCAATCCACTCTGCCTTCGGTATTTGAACGGCCCACAAGTCCTCCTCACTCTCGCTCATGCGCAGGGGGTGCGGGTCCCCGTCCTTGGCCAGGCGGCGCACGATGTCTACCTGAAAGCCCTTGTCGTTGATTGCGGTGTGCTTCTGGTCCTCCATCACATGAAAGCTCGGGTCCGCCTTCTGAATGATTTTCAGGAATGAGGCATTGAGCTTGTGCATCTGAGTAAAGAACGAAATTCTCTTGCGTGTATCAAAGAACAAATCAACGTCCAGCGTTGCCATTGCGCCTTGCGCAATTCGAACCCCGCACGCCGCCTCATAGGCAAATAAAGCATGTGTGCCAATCGTCTTGATATGCGCTGCGTGGCCGGATTGCTCGATAGCGTTCAGGATGCCAACGACAACAGCCGGAGCGCGCCCGACCCGCAATGCTCTGTTGAGCCGCTGGTGCTCATCTACCGCTGCGCCAAGTGACTTGACCCGGCTCTGCAGCGCTGTCTTTCGCGCCATGAACCGGTCATACAGCTCATGCAATTCAACAGTGTCTTTGCCCAGGACCTTTTGACTACCTGTAGTGGAGATTCTCAGTAAGGTGTTCTTTCCGCGAAGCTCCCGCCATCTCATGGAACCCCGCACAGCCAGCGCCTCTTCCCTGGCCTTTTGCCAAGCCGCAAAGACGGTCTCCGCATCAATGTACTGGCGGAGCTGGTTTTCTGAGAGGGCTTCAAATCCGATGTTCACAGCTAATTGTCGTTTTTAACATTTTACTGTGAACATGGGGAGATGTCTGCCTTCCTTTCCACACCTTGGCGTTCCAACTGCGCACGCTCAAGCATTTACAACGCTTTTGGGCGGCCCTCTCGCTTCTTGTCAGCACAGGTTCAGGCAAATAGCCACTTTTTCGACTCGACGGGACAATCATGCGTGGATTGCCTTTATCGAGACTCGTTTGAGATATGCAAGTTATGTCTTGCATAAATTGAAATAATCAGTATAATTGCAACTTATGACTGACACTATTCGTTTGCCAGATGAGCTTGGCAGCCAGTTACGCGAGTACCGGAAAGCGCTCAATTTGAACAAGTCCGAGCTAGCCAAGAAGGCCGGGAAGGTTCGCGAGGTCGTCTACCGGCTTGAGGCCGGGGAGGATTCCACGGTGTCGTCGCTGATGGCCGTGCTGGGCGCTTTGGGCTTGGCCATACGGCTCGAGCGCGTCGGTCTGCCATCGGCCAACGAAGTGGCCCGTCGCTTCCAGGAAGACGACGATGCTCCCTGAAAAGATTCGTGCCCTTGCGGTGTCTATCGGTAACAGGGAGCAGGCTGGCCAGCTTCTCAAGACGTCGAACTATGAGTTTCGCTACCTTGACCAAGACCCTGATCAGCCGGCGATGGCATTGCTCATGTCGCCCAGCGAGAAACTCACTTGGCAGGACGGCGACCTGTTCCCGTCCATGGACCAGAACCTGCCCGAAGGTGACTTGTTCATGAAAATTCGGGAGATGTTCCCCAAGCAGCCGATGACGCCCATGCATCTGCTGGCGCTGGTCGGGCGCAACGGCATCGGCCGGCTGGGGTACAGCCTTGCGGACCAGCCCGAGGTCGCAGCACCACGGTCCCTGAGTAAAGCAGAGCTTCTCAAGACTCGGTACACGCCGGAGGTATTCAACGAGCTGATCGCGGCCTACCTGAGCACGGGCGCTGGCATCGCCGGCATGCAGCCCAAAATCATGGTCCCGGACCGCCCGACGATCCCGGTTCCCTCGCTCATTGTGAAAGCTGCCAGCCCGGCCTGCCCGGGCTTGGCCGCCAACGAGTATCTGTGTCTTAGCGCCGCCCGCGGCGCTGGTATCGCCGTGCCAGAGTTTGCCCTCTCAGACGACGGTCAGATGCTGATACTCGACCGCTTCGACATGGTGATGCACGACAACGGCGGCATCGAGCGGCTCGGCTTCGAGGACATCGCTGCCCTGGCTGGTCTACGGGTGCGCGACATCCTGTCGGACCGAAAGTACCAGGGTAGTTATCAACGTGTTGCGGAGTTGCTGCGTCAGCTACAACTCCATAGCGACAACCTGCACCGGTACTTCCAGCAGGTGGCGTTCTCCGTCATGGTTCGAAATGGCGACGCGCACTTGAAGAACTTTGGCGCGCTGTACCGCAACGCCAACGATGTGTGGCTCGCGCCGATGTTTGATGTGGTAACGACATCCATTTATCAGTACACGCAGTACCAGGGTGGGCCCGAGTTGGAGGACCGCACGCTCGCACTCAAACTTTTTGCCGGCAGGCATCAGACGCGGGCCTACCCGACCGTTCAGGAGCTACACGATTTCGGCCGTCGGATTTGTGGTGTGAGCCAACCCGCTCATGTGCTCGAAACCATTGCGCAGTCCATGCACCAGACGCTTGAAGACGCAAAGGGCGATGACCGAGTGCCGGCGGCATTGTTGGCGAAGATGCAGGCAGCTTGGGAAACAGGCTTGAAATACGTCCGCTGAGCGAGGACGCATCCAGGACGCCGGGCGACCAGCTGGCCGTTCTCAGCGTTTTTTTATATGCAGAGGGCTGACAATTTGAAACCAGACATAAAGAATCGCCAACAAAGCACTCAGCGCAAACCATTGGAAAGCGTAGCCGTAGTGCTTTTCCACGCCCGCTTCAACCGGCGGCCAGTCACGTTGCAAACCTTCGCTGGCCGGGCCCAGCTGTTGCACAGAAACGCCCAGCAAAGGCGCGCCCACTTCAGAAGCAAATTGCTTCATATCCAGATTTTGCCGGATCGGCCCTGTTTCGCTCGCTTCAAACTCAAACAATTTAGACGGCGGCGGGGCAATTCGACCTTCGATTTCAACGCTGGCTGCTGGCGTGTCAATCTTTGGCAGAAGGGTGCGATCGATGAAATTTCTGGCCACCCATCCACGCTGAACCAGGACCACGTTGGCGCTGCCCTCCAGTTGCAGCGGTGTCACGACATAAAAGCCTTGCCTGTTGTTCATCTGGCGATTCTCCAGGTACACCGTGCGCTGCGCCAACCAACGGCCCCGCAAGAGCACCAGCCGATGCAGTTGCAACAGCTGATCCCCCTGCACCGTGAGAGCCTGGCTCGTCAGTTTTGGCAAGGCAGTGCCGGCATCGATGTGCGCCTGAAATGCTTCTTTCTGGGCTGCGCGCCGCAGTTGCCAACGCCCCAGTGACAGGGTAAGTGCGACCGCCAGCAAAGTAGACAATGCAATCAAGCAGAACCTGAAGCGCGCGTTCACCGGATAATCCAGTCCATGAAATACCTGATTGTGCTTGCATTTATCGGCATCCTTGGCAGCTTGGCCACAGCGCTCTTTTTCATGCTGAGAAACAAGGTCGAGGAAAAGTCGAGATCCCGGAAGATGGCATCAGCGCTGGCCCTGCGAGTCGGTATTTCGATTGTTTTGTTTGCCAGCATTTTGCTGGCATGGAAGCTTGGCTACATCCAGCCCACAGGTATCGCCGCCGGCCGCTAGCAGCTAGCAGCTAGCGCCAAACTGAAAAACGGCAGGGGCTGGCTGACTTGACTGCTGGCTATATCCAGTAAACCGTGACATAGAGCCCAAGCCACACCACGTCCACAAAGTGCCAGTACCAGGCGGCGCCTTCAAAACCAAAATGTCGCAGGGCGTTGAAGTGTCCCTTTTGCAGGCGCAAGGTAATGAACAGCAGCATCAACATGCCGATGAACACGTGAAAGCCGTGAAAGCCCGTCAGCATGAAAAACGTCGAACCATACACGCCCGAGCTGAGTTTCAGGTTGAGCTCATGGTAAGCGTGAAAATACTCGTAGCCTTGCACCGACAGGAATGTGATGCCCAGCAGGACGGTCAGCCACATGAACGAGATGGTCTTGCGCCGGTTGTCCGCAATCAAGGCGTGGTGTGCAATGGTCAGGGTCACGCCGGAGCTCAGCAGCAGCGCCGTGTTGATGGTGGGCAGCCAGAATGGGGTCATGGTAGTGAAAGGCTCCACCGTCCCCGCCGGCGAACCCGTCACGCCGGCGGCCAGGCTCGGCCAGACGGCCTTGAAATCTGGCCATAGCAAAGCATTTTCCGGGTCGCCCAGTGCGGGAATGGAGTGTGCACGCACCCACCACAATGCGGCAAAAAATGCGCCAAAGAACATCACTTCCGAATAAATGAACCAACTCATGCTCCAGCGGAATGACAAGTCCACCTGCTGCCCGTACTGACCGGTCTCGCTCTCGCCGATCGAATCGCTGAACCACTGAAACAGCACCACCAGAAACCACAACAAACCAAAAATCAGCGCGTACTTTCCCCACTCGATTCCGTTCATCCACTGGCTGGCGCCCAGCAGGACAAAAAACAAGCCGAATGCGGCCATCGCAGGATGACGCGAAGGCGCAGGTACAAAATAGTTCTGGCTTGCCACGTTTGTTGTTGAGTTCATATAAGTTCCATTCTTCGTGTTCGGTGTGGCGCCTTATTTGCCAAGCACCCAATTCACCAGCAGGACCAAACCAATGACGAAAACTGCGACCCCGACCAGGGCCGCTCCGACGATGTGAAGCGGGTTGAGGCTGGCCGTTTCCTCGTGCGATTCGCTGCTCTTTCGTATGCCAAGAAATGACCAGGCAACCATGCGCAGGCTTCGCAAAAAGGCTGTCATGTGCCACCTCCGACCACGACCCGAGCGCCTGAATCCGCTACCGGGGCGGCCGGTGTCTTGCCACCCACCTCGAAAAATGTGTAGGACAAGGTGATCGTCTTCACATCCGGGGACAACTTCGGATCGATGACAAACACCACCGGCCATGACTTCTTTTCACCCGGCTCCAGGGTGTACTGCTTGAAGCAAAAGCACTCGACCTTGTTGAAGTGGGCTGCGGCCTGCGCCGGCGCATAGCTCGGTATCGCCTGCGCGGCCATGCGCCGGTTTTGTACATTCTGAAAATCATAGATGACGGTGGCCATTTCACCCGGATGCACTTGCAGCGAGCGCAGCCTGGACTTGAACTCCCACGGACCTCGTGAATTGGCATCAAACTCCACTGTAATGGTCCGACTGGTGTCCACCTGCGTGTTGATGGCAAGGTCCGGCGCAGCGCCAGGGATATTGCGATCCCCCATGGCGAGGATGTTGATCCCGGTCATGTCACAAAAGGTTTTGTAGAGTGGCACCATCGCATAGCCAAAGGCAAACATAGCGATCGCAATCACGATCAGCTTGCTTACCATGGGGACGTTTCCGCGCATCAGCTTCATGTTTTAGTGGCTCTGCAGATACATCTTTGCCATGAACCCGACAAAAAATACCACGACCACCGAAGCCAGGATCAAACCCAGCCTCAGGTTGGCTTTTCTTTGTTCCGATGTTGTCATCGTTCAGCCAATAATTCTGGTGGCGGTGCGGTCCAGCTTGGGCGGCGTTTCAAAGGTATGAAACGGTGCCGGTGAGGGGATCTCCCATTCCAGACCTTCGGCCCCTTCCCACGGCCTTTGCGGCGCCTTGTCGCCCTGTCCGCGCATCGTCGGCACTACGACGAAGAAGATGAAATACACCTGCGCAAAGCCAAAGAAAAATGCACCAACCGAAGAAATCGCGTTGAAGTCGGCGAACTGCATCGGGTAATCCGCATAACGGCGTGGCATGCCGGCCAGTCCCAAAAAGTGCATCGGGAAGAAGGTGATGTTGAACGAAATCAGCGACCACCAGAAATGAATCTTGCCGCGCGACTCCTTGTACATCACACCGGTCCACTTCGGGCTCCAGTAGTAATAGCCGGCAAACAGCGCATACAAGGATCCGGCCACCAGCACATAGTGAAAATGCGCCACCACGTAGTAGGTGTCGTGAATCTGGATATCAATCGGCGCCATCGCCAGAATCAATCCGGTAAAACCACCCAGAGTGAACACGAAAATAAACCCGACAGCAAACAGCATCGGGGTCTCAAACGTCATGGAACCCCGCCACATGGTGGCGACCCAGTTGAAGATCTTGACAGCGGTCGGCACCGCAATCAGCATCGTGGAGTACATGAAGAACAGCTGTCCGGCCACCGGCATGCCCGAGGTAAACATGTGATGCGCCCAGACGATGAACGAAAGAACGGCAATACTTGATGTCGCATACACCATCGAGGTGTAGCCAAAAAGCTTCTTGCGGGCAAATGCAGGCACGATCTGACTGATGATGCCGAAGGCCGGCAAGATCATGATGTAGACCTCGGGGTGTCCGAAGAACCAGAAAATGTGCTGGAACATCACCGGATCACCGCCGCCCGCCGGGTTGAAGAAGCTGGTACCGAAGTGGCGGTCTGTCAGTGTCATGGTGACCGCGCCGGCAAGCACCGGCATGACCGCAATCAGCAGGTAAGCCGTTATCAGCCAGGTCCAGCAGAACATGGGCATTTTCATCAAGGTCATGCCAGGCGCACGCATGTTCAGAATGGTGACGATGATGTTGATCGACCCCATGATGCTGGAGGCGCCCAGGATGTGGATCGCAAAAATGCTGCTGTCCATGCTGGGACCCATCTGAAGCGAAAGCGGTGCGTACAGGGTCCAGCCGGTAGCAGGTGCGCCACCGGGCATGAAGAACGAACTCGCCAGCAACACGCCAGACGGAATCAGCAGCCAGAAACTGAAGTTGTTCATGCGTGCGAACGCCATGTCCGAGGCGCCGATCTGCATCGGAATCATCCAGTTTCCAAAACCTACAAAGGCCGGCATGATCGCACCAAACACCATGATCAGCCCATGCATGGTGGTAAGCTGGTTGAAGAACTCGGGGTTGACAAATTGCAGGCCCGGTTGAAACAGTTCGGCACGAATAATCAACGCCAGAACGCCACCCAACATCAGCATGGTGAGGCTGAACAGCAGGTACATGGTGCCTATGTCTTTGTGATTGGTCGCGTACACCCAGCGACGCCATCCCGTGGGCGTGTGGCTGTGGTGATCGCCGTGGTCCGGATGGGCGGGATGGTCTAGAACGGCACTCATCTGATTTCCTTCTTCATTCTTGTATTCGGGTCACGGGCGCTCAACGGCGAGCCGCAGCGACGTCAGCAGGCTGAACGAGTTGGCCCGTCTTGTTGGACCAGTTGTTCTTGGTGTAGGTGACAACCGCCGCGATATCGGTATCGCTGAGTTGTTTCCATGTGGGCATGCCGAGTTTCACCCGACCCTCCAGCAGCACTGCAAGCTGTGCACCCTTGTCGGCGTCCAGCACCACGGCGGAGCCGTCGAGTGGCTTGATCGGACCAGCCCCCTTGCCATGTACCTGATGGCAGGCAACACAGTTGGCGGCATAAACCTTTTCACCGCGCTTGATCATGTCGTCTGCGCTCCAGACCTTGCTCGGGTCATCTGCCAGCGCGGCCATTCTTTTCTTCTCGCCAGCCACCCACAGGGCGTAGTCTGCGCTCGACACCACCTTGACGTGAATCGGCATATAGGCGTGCTCTTTGCCGCAAAGTTGGGCGCATTGACCGTGATAGTCGCCAATCTTTTCAGCAAGGAACCAGGTGTCGCGCACAAAGCCCGGAATCGCCGCCTGCTGAATGCCCAGTGCCGGCACGAACCACGCATGGATGACGTCATTGGCGGTAGTGATGATACGAATCTTCCGGTTGACCGGTACCACCAGCGGGTGATCTACCTTCAGCAGGTAATCGTCAACCATTTCGCCCGCCTTCGGCCCGCCATTGTTCGACATCTGGCGCTGAGCGACGTCGAGCGCCGAAAGAAAGCCAATGCCTTCGCCTTCGCCCTTGAGGTAATCGTAGCCCCATTTCCACTGCATGCCAGTCACCTTGATGGTGATATCGGCATTGGTGGTGTCCTTCATCGCAATCACCACTTTGGTGGCCGGCAACGCCATCAAAATCACAATGATGAACGGCACAGCGGTCCAGATAATTTCTACCGTCACGGACTCATGAAAATTCGCAGCCTTGTGTCCAACCGACTTGCGGTGCTTCCAGATCGAATAGAACATCACGCTGAACACGGCAATAAATATCACGGTGCAAAGAATCAGCATGAGCCAGTGCAGCCAGGCTTGATCTTCGGCGATCTTGGTGACCGGCATCTGCAAGTTCAACTGATTCACGGCCGGTCCACCGGGCAAGTCCTTGACTGCATGCGCCACACTGAATGCTGCGCTACCCATCCATGCACTTGCCCCCAGCAAGGTGCCGGTCAATCTATCGAAAATGCGCTTCATCGTGCTCTCTTATTAATTGCCTCAGATTAGCCAAATTTGACTGGACAGCGCATACAAGCGCCATTCCCTGCAAGCTGACTCCATTCAAAACGACGCGCGATTGTAGTTCAGGTTGATGATTAAGAACGACCGGCTTGTCAAGTCCATTTCTCAAGGCTTACCCGGATATTGTTTGCGTTGGCTCAAGGTCTCACGCATTTGCTCCAGAGTAAGCACTGTTTCAGCCCGAAAGTCGTAGCGGGGTGGTGGCTTCAGGGCATGACCGTAAACAAGCTCAAAAGTTAGTTGCAGAGGCGCACCAGCAAGCGCCTGCTGCAGCTGTTCGTGCCAGCGGCGCCCGCGCAATGCCGCAAAGCGCTGCGGATGCAGATTGCGGCCGAGTCCGCGCAGTTCGTCGAGCAGACGCTGTGGCGTCTGATAAGTCAGGGTGATGCGCTCCATGTCCATCACCGGCTGGGCAAAGCCAGCGGCCAGCAACATGTCGCCCCAATCGTGCATGTCGGTGAACTCGTGCGCCGGCGCCGGCCAGCCCAAGGACTGGTAGAGCTTGCGCAACTCCTGCAAGGTGTCGGGACCAAGGCAGGAAAACATCAGAAAACCGTCGACCGCCAGCGCGCGATGCCACCGAGCTATCAAGCCTTGCGGATCGGCTGTCATGTGCAGCGCCATGTTTGACCACAGCATTTGTACTGCTCCATCGGCCGGGGCCTCAAGTTGCGACCGTCGGGCACCCCAGCCGGAAGGATGCCACCATGGTGTGGCGGTCGCGTTGGCAGCAAAACGGACCCGATCAGCCTGAAATTCGGTCACATAACAACTTGCGTCGGGGTAGCGCTTCGTCAGCGCCGCATGCGCCAGCAGCCCACCACGTACCGGTTCCCAATGTGCCCAGCTTTGCGGTTGCAGTTTGATCCAGTCAAGTCTTTGCTGCATGCGCCTGGCCACTTCCTCGTGCAGCCACGGCGATGCGCTGGCCGGCATGCGTTGCCAGCGCATCACAGCGGCAGGATCCATCGTGGGCACAGTTGGGGCAGACATGATATTGGAAGGCAAGAAGTGGCCAGAGTATATTGACTCCATGTTCCGGCGAACCATCCAAAGCGTGCTCGATGCGCTGCCAAGCCAGTGTCTGGTATGTCATGCCTGGCCCAGCCAGACGATTTGCGAGGCCTGCGTCAACCGTTTCGCACAACCGCGCCCACGCTGCCGAAGCTGCGCTGTGGCACTGCCAGCGGGGGTCCAGCAGTGCGGCGAGTGCATCAAACGCCCACCGCCGCTGGACCATTGCCTGGCCGCCGTCTCGTACGAGTACCCTTGGTCAGACCTGATCGTTGGCTACAAGTTTCATCAGCATCCGGGGCGCTCCAGCGCACTGGCGCTGCTGCTGCGCAGCGCACCCTGGGTCGAGCCGGCGCTGGAAGCGGCCGACCTGGTACTGCCAATGCCGCTGTCCAATGCGCGCCTGCAAACGCGCGGCTTCAACCAGGCACTGTTGCTGGCACACCAGTTGGCGCCGGAGAAGACGACGCATCGCCTGCTGCTGCGCATCAAGGACACAGCACCTCAGAGTTCACTGCGACGCAGTGAGCGGCTGGACAACCTGAACGACGCCTTTGCCATCGATCCATTGCAGCACAGACAGATCAAAGGAGCACGACTCGTGCTGGTGGACGATGTGATGACCAGCGGTGCCTCGCTGTTTGGTGCGGCCCGCGTGCTGCGCGCCGCCGGCGCCGCCCACATCACGGGATTGGTGATAGCCCGCACTGAGTAGCGACCTGGCGCTGCGGCGAGCTTCACACTGCCACAATTCAGGTATGTTCAATATCGTGCTCGTCGAACCTGAGATCCCGCCCAACACCGGCAACATCATTCGCCTGGCGGCCAACACCGGCTGCAGCTTGCATCTGGTCGAACCGCTTGGCTTCTCCATGGACGACAAGCACATGCGCCGAGCCGGCCTGGATTACCATGAGTACGCTGAAATCAAGCGCCATGCCAGCTGGCAGGCTTTTCTCGACACAGAACACCCGCCACCCGAGCGCATGTTTGCACTCACGACCCGCGCCGACCGGCTCGTCCATGACATGCAGTTTGCAGGGGGTGACTGGTTGGTTTTTGGTGCCGAGACCAGAGGTCTGAGCGAGGCTGTGCGCCAATCCTTCAGCGCCCGGCAGTGCCTGAAGTTGCCGATGCGCTCGGGTCAGCGCAGCCTCAACCTGTCAAACGCCGTTGCCGTCACCGTGTTTGAAGCCTGGCGGCAAAATGGATTCAAACCTGACTGAGGAGATTTCATGCCTGAATCGACCCTCCAAACCGAAAATGCGCTTCCCCCGTCACCAGCAGGCTGGCAGATTGCACGGATCAGGTTGGGGATCGGCCTGCTGCAAGGCGGCACGCTGTACTTCTTGTACCGCGCAGCAAAAGACCAGACATGGCCGGCAAGCGATCCGCTGCTGTTTGCGCCCTTGCTGCTGGTCTTCATTTTTGTCCCCGTGCTGCTGATGTCGGCGCTGGGTCATCTGCCCGGCAGGAGTCTGTGGCGATGGCTGCTGTTGGCCACTGTGATAGCCGCCGGTCTGGCCTTCCATGATGTTTGGCGCAACATCGGCGCACCGGCAAGTTCGGACTATGGTGGTGCCCTGCTCAAGCCACCGTACCCGTCGCCTCTGCTTTGGCTGTTTGGCACAGTCGGGTTTTACATTGCGCACAGCTTGGTGCTTGCATCGGCCACCGAGCGGCGAACGATCGCCAGCTACCCCAGCTACTTCGATAGTGCCTGGAAGTTGCTGATTCAGATCCAGTTCTCAGCCCTGTTTGTCGGGGCTTTCTGGGCGGTCTTGGGCTTGGGCGCCGCCATGTTCAAACTCATTGAACTGAATTTCTTCATGGACTTGCTGAAAGAGCCCTGGTTTGCCATTCCCGTCACTGCTTTTGCGTTTGCCTGCGCGCTGCACCTGACCGATGTACGTCCCGCTATCGTGCACGGGATCCGCAATCTGCTGCTGGTTTTGTTGTCGTGGATTCTGCCGGTTGCGGTAATCATTGTCGGGGGGTTCCTGGCCAGCATGCCCTTCACAGGAATGGAACACCTCTGGGCAACCCGACACGCAACTGCCCTGCTCCTGTCAGCGGCGGCGGTCCTGATCATCCTGATCAACACAGCGTTTCAGAACGGCGCGATAGCGGACCAGGTAGCGCGCGTCCTTCGCCTGGGCGCCAGACTGGCCTGCGGCTTGCTGCTGCCCCTGATTGCCATCGCCATCTACGCGCTCGGACTGCGTGTGGGCGAATACGGCTGGACGACCGATCGCATCATTGCCGCGTGCTGCCTGCTCGTGGCGAGCTGCTATGCCCTGGGCTATGCCTGGGCCGCCAGTCGTCGTTCGGGCTGGCTCGCTCCCATTGCAGACGTCAACATCGCAACCGCCTTCATCATCCTGGCCGTGCTACTGGCCTTGTTCACTCCAGCGCTCGACCCGGCCCGAATCTCGGTCGCCGATCAAATGGGACGGCTGGAAAGCGGTCAACAAAGAGCTGATAACTTTGACTTTGACTATCTCAGATTCGAAGGCAAGCGCTACGGCAGCGCAGCACTGGATCAACTAAAGAGCAACACACAGGGTCGGGATGCTGCACTGCTGCAGATCAAGGCCGCACAGTCGCTCGAGAAGACGAGCCCGCGCGAGCGGTCCGACGTGCGTCCGGCGTTTGCCGACCTGCGCGCCAATCTGAAATTCTGGCCCCAGGACAAACAGTTGCCCGAATCTTTTCTGACACAGGACTGGCGCAAGGAAGCCAACCCGTGGCGCCTGCCGAACTGTTTCAGGAACCGGGCTACGGTTTGTGATGTTTACGCCATCGAGTCTGATGCCGGGCCAAAAACCTCCTTGCTGGTTGTGGGGCAAGACCGCGACGGTGGACAGGCTGCGCTGTTTGCGCAGGGCCCGGACGCCCGCTGGCGTTTGGCTGCCGTGTTGCCCCACGATTTTTCCAAGTGCGCACTGTTTCGCGACAAGCTCCGAGCGGGTGAGTTCGCACTTGTGCCGCCGACCCTGAAAGATCTCGAAATAGCCGGTCGGCGCATCCGGTTTTTGCCGGTGGACGATCCAGGCGCAAATTGCCCCCGCGCAAAGAACTAGCAAGGACTTTTCATGATCACCCTCTACGGCATCCCCAACTGCGACACCGTCAAAAAAGCGCGCGCCTGGCTCACCGACCGCGGCGTGCACTACCAGTTTTTTGATTTCAAGAAGCAGGGCGTACCGCCGGCACAACTCGATGCCTGGCTGCAAGCCGTGGGCTGGGAAACGCTGGTGAATCGCAAAGGCACCATGTGGCGCAAGCTCGACGCCGCCGCGCAGGCCGCCGTGGTGGACGCAGCCAGCGCGCGTGCGCTGGTGCTGACGCAAGCCAGCATCATCAAGCGCCCGGTGGTGGAGTGGGCCGATGGCACGGTGAGCGTCGGGTTCAAGCCTGAAGCCTTTGCCGCACGCCTGAATTAGGGGTAATACCGCGCCATCGATTCGGCCACGCAGACCGGCTTGGTTCCGCCTTCACGCTCGACCGTGGTCTCCCAGGTCATCTGGACGCCGCCCTGATCGATGGACTCGCACTTGAGCAGTTTCATGCGCCCACGCAGACGGCTACCCACCGGCACCGGCGCCGGAAAACGCACCTTGTTCAGGCCGTAATTGACGCCCATGCGGGTCTGTTCGATCTTGAGCGAGGAAATGAAGAACTGCGGTAACAGCGACAGGGTCAGGTAGCCGTGCGCAATCGGGCCACCAAAGGGCCCAGCCTTGGCTTTCTCGACATCCACATGAATCCATTGGTGGTCGCCGGTGGCTTGCGCAAACTGGTTGACCTGCTCCTGGGTGATGGTGGTCCAGTCGCTGACAACGACCTCCTGGCCCACCAGAGCCGCCAGATCGGAAAGGGTTTGAAGTGTTTTCATGACGCCACTGTAGCAACGTTCAGTCGGTGCGCTAGTCAGATCGGTGACAAAGCAGCCGATTCAACCGATCGAACGCAAGACCGAGGGTGCGCAAGAGACGCTCACCGTCAAGCTCAAAAACTATGTGCTGCTGTCGCCCGAAGCCATCAACCTGGACGATGCCAACCGCGTGAAACTACAGGCTGTCATCAACCAGGAGCCGCTGGCGCTGATCGAATACTGAGCGGTGAACCCGGACTACGACGGCAAGGTGTTCCGCTCGGTCTGGCAAGACTACCGGCGTAACACGGCCAATGACGATGACTCGCTGCGTGTGGTTACGCAGGCTGTGGTCACCACTCCGACAAAAGACGGCCCGCGTCGCGTGTGCGTGCGGGTGGTTGATGTGTTTGGGTTTGAGGCCGAGGTGGTGGTGACGGTGGGGGCGATGTGAGTTTGCTCCGCCATGTCACGCGTGTGCGTGGCGGGCGTAGTTTGCCGGAAAACGCTGTGCCATTTCCTGCTTACTGCGCCTCAGCAATTCGATCTCGGATGGTGTCAGCCGTCTCGGTCCGGGCGAGATACCGAGCTTCTGATTCAGTAAGCGCGTCGAAGGCGTGAGCGAATCGTCCGACCCACCAGTTTTCAAGTTCTGTTCCATGTTTACTCCTCAATTCATGCAGTCGTTCTGGCGAGAGCGCCAGTTTGGCGGAATGGTGCTTACCGGTCAAGCATACCGCCGCCAGCACTCTTCCGCCCTTGGATTCGATATAGCCCCTCAGGTTGGCCAGTGTGCCCCCCATGCCCACAAAATCATCTACCAACACATAGGTTCGCCCGGGCTGCACGGGGCCATCAAATTCGGCTTGACACGCCAAGCGCCAAAACCCGTTAGCGCCCGTGTGAGAAACAATGTTGGTCTGCACGACCCCGGTTTCTGCTGGCCAGCCCAGGACTTGGCTCAAGCGTTCCGCAAACACTTCAGGTATAGCGTTAACACCTTCGCGTTCCAGTGCATGCGCGCTGACCAGCGTCGGCACGGAAT
Source organism: uncultured beta proteobacterium (assembly GCA_903894475.1). Classification (GTDB taxonomy): domain Bacteria; phylum Pseudomonadota; class Gammaproteobacteria; order Burkholderiales; family Burkholderiaceae_C; genus Rhodoferax. The sequence continues at coordinate 6,302 of CAITQH010000045.1, read as the reverse complement.
CTCCTGCAATACGCAGCAACGCATGAGCACACTCCATATTGAAAGTGTCAAGCACCAGGGCAGTTGCCGCATCGTCTCCCCCTGCCTTGGCTGCCTTGTAAGCCGAATGCTGCTTTACCGCCGACTCACCGGCGTGGATCAGCACATCGGGGAAGTTTCCCCACTGGGTGCGCGGCGGTTTGATGGTTGCTGACATGCCTTGCATTTTCTCACGCACCCCAGGCATTGCAGCTACGCCACCGCATCCCACAACAACTTGATGGCCGTGAGAAGCATGCCCAGATACACGAGGCGGTAGAACAGCAGCGGCTCCATGCGCCGTGTCATCCAGACTCCGAGCCAGACACCCATCGGCGCAATGGGCAGCAGAACCAGCGAGGTCAGCAGATTGCGCAGGTCCAGCAAACCCAGCCAGGAATAGGGAATCCATTTGGACAGGTTCATGACAAAGAAGAAAAAGGCCATGGTGGCGGAGAACCTCACCGGCGAGAGCCGCATGGGAATCACATAGGCGTTGATCGGCGGGCCACCCGAATGGGCGATGAAACTGGTAAAGCCGGTGGTGGCAGTCAGAATCGCACCCATCCATTGGGGCGGCGGCACGCTGTCAACCTTGGGTCGAAACAACCAGCGCTGAGCCAGAAAAACCAGCGTCACCACCCCCACAATGCCGGCCACCATGTGAGCGTCGAGCAGTTTGAAGAGCAGCGCGCCCACTGCAATACCGGCCAGCCCGCAGGGAATCAGAAACTTCAGCAGTTTGGCATCGAAGTCCTTGCGAAACGCTGCCATGCCCAAGACATCCATCAGCAGCAGTATCGGCATGAAGATGGCAACCGCCTGCGGCACAGTGACCGCCAGCGCCATCACAGGCACTGCCAGCGCGCCAAAGCCCGAGCCGAAGCCACTCTTGCTGACGCCCATCAGCAACACAGCCGGAACACTGACGATGTAAAAGTACGGGTCGGTGATGAGAGCCAGCGACATCGGCCGAATCAGACCCGTTCCAGAATCAGCGCAATCCCCTGCCCGACGCCAATGCACATGGTGCACAGGGCGTAGCGACCACCACCCTCGTGCAGTTGATTAACCGCTGTCGTGGCGAGTCGTGCGCCGGAGGCTCCCAGCGGATGCCCCAGCGCAATCGCACCGCCCCAACGGTTCACGCGCTCGTCATCGTCCTGCAAGCCCAGCAGCCGCAGCACCGCCAGGCCCTGGGCTGCAAAGGCTTCGTTAAGTTCAATGACGTCAAGTTGCGCCAGCGTCAGACCGGTCAGGGCCAGGACCTTTTGCGTTGCCGGTGCCGGGCCGATGCCCATGACGCGAGGTGCCACGCCGGCGGTGGCCATCCCGAGCACGCGCGCCCGGGGCGTCAAACCGTTCTTCGCAGCCGTTGCTTCATCGGCGAGCAGCAGGGCACAGGCCCCGTCGTTGACACCGCTGGCGTTGCCGGCCGTCACGCTGCCGTCCGGACGCACGATAGGCTTGAGCTTGGCCAACACATCCAGGCTGGTCTCCCGCGGATGCTCGTCCTTGTCGACCACGATCGGATCCCCCTTCTTCTGCGCCAGGCTGACGGCCGTGATTTCACGCGCCAGGTGCCCGGCTTTTTGCGCTGCCACGGCCTTCATCTGACTGGCCAGCGCCATCCTGTCCTGCGCTTCGCGGCTGATCTTGTGTTCCGCCGCCACGTTCTCTGCAGTCTCGGGCATGGCGTCGGTGCCGTATTTTTCTTTCATCAGCTTGTTGACAAAGCGCCAGCCAATGGTGGTGTCATAAACCGCGTTGTTGCGGCCAAAAGCGCTGTCCATCTTGGGCATGACAAAAGGAGCACGGCTCATGCTCTCGACGCCGCCAGCAATCATCAGGCTGGCCTCACCGGCGCGGATGGCGCGCGCTGCCGTACCCAGCGCATCCAGGCCCGAGCCGCACAGCCGGTTGATGGTGGCACCGGGCACGTCCAGCGGCAAGCCCGCCAGCAGCGAGGCCATGTGAGCGACGTTGCGGTTGTCCTCGCCGGCCTGATTCGCGCAACCAAATAGAACGTCAGTGACGGCCTGCCAATCTACGTTCGGGTTGCGTGCCATCAAGGCCTTGATGGGGAGCGCAGCCAGATCGTCGGTGCGCACACTCGAAAGCGCGCCGCCGTAGCGGCCAAAGGGGGTGCGGATAGCGTCGCAGATGAAGGCTTGAGGCATGGCGTTCGTCCTGAATGAAAAACCCCATTTTCGCCGCAATCAGAACAGCCCAGATCGTCACTGCGAGCGACAATACACCCATTATGTTTTCACCCTCCCAAGCCGACGTTCGCCGCTATTTCTGCGAGGTCTATGCCAAATCGCAGGCTGGACAACCCCTTGAAGCGCTGGAGACCATTGCCAGCCTGTGGATCGCCGAGCACCCCGAATACCATGCCGACCTGGCTGACCTGGACCGCGCTCTGGGCGCCATGCTGCAGGCCGAGGAAGGCAAGACCAATCCGTTCCTGCACCTGTCCATGCACCTGTCGATCAGCGAGCAGTGCAGCATTGACCAGCCAAGAGGTATTCGTCAGGCGGTGGAGTTATTGACGCATCGCCGCAATTCGCTGCATCTGGCGCACCACGACGCGATGGAATGTTTGGGGAAAATGCTGTGGGAAAGCCAGCGCGCCGGTCGGCCACCCGATGGCGACGCCTACATCGCCTGCGTGCAGCGGCACGCTACACGCGACTGAGCTCAGACGACCTGATCAGCGAAAACGGCTGGGTTGAACCGTCTGTAATTCGCCCGGCAAACTGCTAAGGTAGTTGGCCAGTTCCTTCATTTCGACGTTGGAAAACTGCTTGGCCACACCGCCCATGACCGGATGGCTGCGACCCCAGGTCGAATTACCTTGTGCCTTATAAGACTTAAGCGCTACAAAAAGATAATCGGCGTGCTGGCCTGCAATCTTGGGAAAGCTTGGATCAATCGGTTTGCTGAAATTTTCGCCATGGCAGGTAACACAAGCGCCCTTCTTGACCAGCTCAGCGGCAATAGCATTACCAGGGACTGCTTTGCCCGGCAGGGGTTCACTGCCAGCATGGCCCAGGGCTTCGTAATACGCAGCCAGATCGGCGATGTCCTGGTCGCTCAGACCCAATGCAATACCACCCATGGTGGGATGTTTTCTATCCCCCTTCTTGTAAGCCGTGAGGGCCGACACAATGTACTTGGCACCCTGCCCTGAAATCTTGGGCACCTTGTAGATCTCCGGAAAACTGGCCTGATAGCCATTGATGCCGTGACAACCAAGGCACAGTGCGATTTTTTTCTCGCCCGCTTTGGCATCACCCTTTACGTCCTGGGCATTCACTGAGAAAACCGTTGAACAAAAGAGGACAAAAATCGAAATTGAGAGTCGTATTTTGTTCATTGAGGAGGGCAAGCGGAAGCGTTGGGGGTTGATTAGGATGGCGGATTATATAGATCACCCTGCTACCCAAAGGGGCGCAGTTACCCGTACAGAAACCAAGGGCTTTTCCTGCTCAGGCGCCTGCCGCGCGCAACTTTATCGAAAACTCTTGCAGCACCGCAATGCCGCTGGCCTCGGCGCGATGGCACCAGGCCTGCAGGTCGGCAGCCAGTTGCTCACGGCTCTGCAAGCGGTTGAGCCAGAGCTGACGCAGTTCTTCGCGCATCAGCACCATCTTGTCCAGCACGGGTGAGGCGGCGCGTGCTACGGCCAACTGAGCCAGGGCGGCTGCCGGCACCTTCTCGGCGTCGCGGTGCAACCAGCGCCGGGCGGCGCGGATCACGCTGGCGTCAGCGCTGCGTGACTGCAGGGCTTGAAGTTCGCCCCGGAAGGCACGCCGCATGTCTTTGGCGTAGGCGGCCATGATCTCGTAGCGATTCGAAATCACGGCTTCCAGCGTCTTTTCATCGGCCACCGGTCGCACATGGCCAAAGGCCAGCCTGGGTGGTGTCTTCTTGACGCTGGCCAGATGGAGCCTTTGCAGCGCCCTGATATAGAGCCAGCCGATGTCAAACTCGTAAGGCTTGACCGAGAGCTTGGCTGAGGTCGGATAGGTGTGATGGTTGTTATGCAGTTCCTCACCAGCAATGAGGATGCCCCAGGGGGAAATATTGGTGCTGGCGTCGGGCGTCTCAAAGTTGCGATAGCCCCAGTAATGCGCAGCGCCGTTGATGATGCCCGCCGCCATGATCGGGGTCCAGGCCATCTGCAGCGCCCATACCGACAGACCGGCAGCACCGAACAGCGCCAGGTCGATCGCCAACATCAGCACCACACCGTGCCAGGAAAACCGGGTGTACAACTTGCGCTCAAGCCAGTCGTCGGGTGTGCCATGACCAAAGCGCTCCAGCGTTTCCACCTTGACTGCCTCGGCCCGGTACAACTCATAGCCCTGCAACAAAACGGTCTTGATGCCATAGACATGAGGGCTGTGCGGGTCCTGTGCCTGCTCGCACTTGGCGTGGTGCTTGCGATGAATGGCGGTCCACTCCCTGGTTACCTGCCCGGTGGTCAACCAGAGCCAGAAACGGAAGAAGTGCGAAGCTGACGGATGCAGATCCAGTGCCCGGTGCGCCTGATGGCGGTGCAGGAACACGGTCACGCTGATCATGCTGAGGTGCGTCATGGCCAGGGCGAACAAGACAATTTGCCAAAGCGCCCAGTCGCAAAGTCCATGCGCCAGCCAGTCGATCACCCCACTAGCGGCAGGTCCATCAAGTAACAACATAAATTCGAATGCTCTCCAAAGCGAAATTTACGCACGCTGCCAGACAGCGGCAAAGAAGCCATCGGTTTGATGGCGATGCGGCCACAGGCGCAAGTAACGCTGCCCACTGTCACCACCGCTGCACAGCGTGGTGGCCGCGTCCACCTTCAACCCGGTCAGAACTTCAGCCGCATCGAGCGGCGTGAAATCCTTGTTGGCCTCGGTAAATGCCTGCGCCACGGCTTCGTTTTCCTGAACCAGCAGACTGCAGGTGGCGTACACCAGACGGCCGCCGGGTTTGAGCAGGCGCGCCGCGCTTTGCAAAATGGCGGCTTGCGTCAGGGCCATCTGCTCCACCTGGGCCAGCGTCTGTCGCCACTTCAGATCCGGGTTGCGCCGCAGCGTGCCCAGCCCCGAGCAGGGTGCATCGACCAGTACGCGGTCGATCTTGCCCGCCAGTCGCTTGATACGCTCGTCGCGCTCATGCGCAATCGCCGCCGGGTGCACGTTGGACAGGCCACTGCGTGCCAGGCGCGGCTTCAAGGCGTCAAGCCGGTGCGCTGAGGTATCAAAGGCGTAAAGGCGCCCGGTGTTGCGCATGCCGGCGCCTATGGCCAGTGTCTTGCCGCCGGCACCGGCACAAAAATCCACCACCATCTCGCCGCGCTTGGCGTCCAGCAGCATGGCCAGCAGCTGCGAGCCCTCGTCCTGCACCTCGAATGCACCACGCGCAAAGGCATCAAATTTGTTCAGCGTCGGTTTGCCGGCAATGCGCAGCCCCATCGGTGAATACGGCGTTGGCACGGCCTTGATGCCGGCTTGCGCCAATTCCTTTTGCACGTCGGCGCGCTTGGCGTTCAGGGCATTGACCCGCAAATCAAGACCCGCACTGTGGTTCAGACTCTCGGCCAGCGGCCAGAAATCGGGGCCCAACTGGTCTTTGAGTGGCTGCACCAGCCACTCGGGCAGGTTGTGGCGATGACGTTCCATCAGGTCAGCTACATTGATCTTCTCGCACTGATCAAGCCAGTTTTTTTCCTGCTCGGTGAGCGCACTGCGCAGGAAGTCGCCCGGTCCGTAAAAACCAAGAATCGCGAGTCGCCGCTCCTTCGGTCCGCTGCCCGATGGTGCGCAATGATCAAACAACAGTTTCTTGCGCAAAACGCTGTAAACCGTGCCGGACAGGGTGGCACGCTCGCGCGGTCCGAGGCCCCGGTTATCGCGGAAAAAGCGCGACACGATGGCGTCGGTCGGGTGTTCAAATCTGAGTGTCAGCCGCACCAGTTCAGAACAGGCGTCAAGCAGGGCTTTGGGATGCATAGGCGCGAATTGTCCCATGGCCACCACTTTTCGTCGTCGCGAGCGCTTGATTCTGTCATCGCGCTTGGCTCCGTCATCGCGAGCGGAGCGTGGCGATCCATGGCTTCAGGGGGCATGGATTGCCACGTCGCTTCGATCCTTTCCATGAACAGTTACTCCCCTGCTTGTCATTGCGGGCCCCGACCCGCAATCCATGGCTCGCGTGGCACTGGATCCCGGATCAAGTCCGGGATGACAATTTCAGGTTCAGAGTCCGTGTGCGGTATCGGGCCGGATTCG
>CAITQH010000044.1 GCA_903894475.1 uncultured beta proteobacterium | reverse complement strand
GGGGTCTTCCTCATCATCGCGGCAAAGAACCCGAAGGCACACCTGAGCCTGATCTCCTTCGCCATCTGGTCGAGCATCGTGCACGGCGCTGTCATGGCATTTCAATCTGCGTTCAACATACAGCACATTCATCATCTGTACGGAGACGTGCTCGCGCTGTTTGTCATCGCTGCTGTACTCGGCTACCTCTCGCCAGAGGCGCTTCTATTGCGCTTCACACGCAATGCGGCCTAAAGCGTCAACAGATGCTTGGCACTGGCACCACAAACGGCGCTCAGGGGAATGCGGGCGTCGAAGCTCACCAGGCAAGCTTTGTTCTTGACGGCCAGTCCAAGAAGATAGAGATCGGTCAGTTGCCGTGGACCGTGCATGTGGGCGTGGTGAAAGTGCGCAGCATCGAGCAGACTGATGTCGTCCGACCACAGCGTATGAAAGGGCGTGGCGGTGGATTGCTGCAACATCAGAATCAGTGTCGCCAGCGGCTGCGCGCCGGGGTAAGCCGGTTGACTCATGATGCGCAAACAACCGTTTTGCGTCAGCGGGCAACTGGCCCAGCCCTTGTCTGCATTGCGGGCAAACCACTGCGCGGCAAGCGCATGGTGCACATGATCGCGGTCATGCAGGGCGATGAGAACGTTGATGTCAAGAAGGGCACGCATCAAGCGCAGACCCTATATGCCTTCTTCGTCACGCAGCCGGTCAATCAACTCGTTGCTGACGATGCTGCCGCGCGCAGGAAGCGGATGGATTCCGTAGTGCGCAAGTTTTTCAGAAGCCTGATGCCGCGCCGCCAACACCTCGCCGACTTGCGCTGTTCCTTGCGCCGACTGCGCAAACGCCCGGCGGGCCAAATCGCTGATGATTTGACCCAGCGGTTTCTTGTCGCGCCGAGCTATCTCTTTTGCGGCAAACAGAACGTCGTCGGCAATGTCGAGGGTGGTGCGCATAGCAAATCTGATGTTTGATGCGTGATGATACAGCATCAAAGTCGACGAACAGATGTCGCCGACTCGGATCGCTCTGCAAGACTATGAAATTCGAATATCTTGTATTGGCTTTTCATGGCGAGTTTGGTAGTCTTGCGGCATGCTCAAGCGCCCGCAACTTGGAACGTCCATCAGAGTAGCACTGGCTGGCTCGCGTGGCGGTTTTCTGCCCAAATGACCCAGCCTGTTGCCCTCATCACCAACGCACTCGAATTCGCTGGTCCGCCGGCGGTCGATTCCCTGCTCAAGGCTGGATTCCAAGTTGTGGTGCACGACGTCGCGTTCACTTCTTCCACAGCACGCGAGAGCTATCGGAGCGCCCACCCGGAAGTCGTTGTACTCCCTGATCAGGCTCCGACACAGATTGTTGAATCCGCCTGGGCCGTGAGCCATCGCCTGGACGTACTGGTGAGCAATGATGCCTATCGACCGATCCACGGACCTATCCAGGGGGCAGAGATTGAAAGCCTTCAGTCGACGCTGGATCGCCTCGTCGTGTTTCCGTTTGGAATTGCAAGAGCCGCCATTCCACGGCTGAAAGCCCAAGAGAAGGCCCGCATTGTTTTCATTTCATCGAATCGCAACCGGCTTCCTTTGCGCGGTGGCTCCATTCCCGACATAGCGCGCGCCGGGGCCAATGCGCTTGTCAAATCGCTGAGCATAGAACTGGCGCCTCACAACATCCCAGTTAACGCTATCGCACCTAATTACCTGTACAGCGAAACCTACTATCCCAAAGCGCGTTTTGTGGACGGCGCTGCTGGCCGAGAGTACATAAAACAAACGGTGCCTGCCGGACGTCTGGCGAAGCCTGAAGAGATAGGCGAACTGATTGCCTATCTGGCGACCATGCAGGGAACCTTCATGACCGGAGCGATCATCGATTTCTCCGGGGGATGGCCGGTTGCGACGCCAGCCCCGGACTGATCACTCATCGTTCACCGTTTCATGCACTGCAGGCAGAATGATCTCAAGCAACTCGCAATCATCCGACCAACCGAGCACGCTGTGGCGAATGCCCGGCGGCTGAATCCAGCATGAGCCTTCTCTCATGGTATGGACGCCTTCCCCTTCAAACTCGTTCTTGAACCAGCCCTTGAGAACGTAGACCAGTTGAAATTCAACGTTGTGATGATGCTTGTGGCGCTGGTCTTCAGTGAACGGGGCCGTCATGCGGATCACATGTCCGGTAGCGATTCCCCTGGTCGCAGCGGCAATGCCCAGATCCCGATAAGTCGAATAGCTGCGCAACCCTCCGCTTTTGAAATCCGATTCATTCAGATGACTGACCGTAAAGCGTTGCCCTGGCAAAACTATGGGTTCTGAACTCATTGCCGTCTCCTTCCGCAGGATAGTGCTACGGACTGTGCCACGGGGTGTGGCGCTTTCGATTCTGTCCCTGGATGAATCTCCCTCGTTGATGCAAGGCCACTCGCATCTTGCTGGCCGCAGCGTCCGGCTTAACTAATTTACACTTCGCAAACATCTAACGCCATTGCTTTTTTCGTCTTCATTAACCAGGAGTCACCATGTCGAAGCATTCTCTTAGCCGCCGTCAGGCACTTGTTCTGGTCGCCGCCGCGGCCAGCCTGAGCACCGGTCTGGCCGTGGCGCAAGCCAAACCCAAGGTCGCCGGCATTTACACCGTGCCTTTCGAGCAGCAATGGGCCGGGCGCCTGCACACCGCGCTCAAAGCGGCGGAAGCCCGTGGCGACATCGAATACAAGGCCAGCGAGAACGTCTCCAATGCCGACTACGAGCGCGTCATGCGCGAATACGCTACGGCCGGCAGTGTGCTGATCGTCGGTGAGGCTTTTGCCGTGGAAGCCGCTGCGCGCAAGGTCGCCAAGGACTTCCCCAAGGTTTCGTTCCTGATGGGCTCCAGCGGCAAGCCGCAGGCCCCCAACTTCAGTGTTTTTGACAACTACATCCAGGAACCAGCCTACCTCTCGGGCATGGTCGCTGGTGGCATGACCAAGAGCAACAAGATCGGTATGGTCGGCGGCTTTCCGATTCCGGAAGTCAATCGCCTGATGAACGCCTTCATGGCCGGCGCCAAAGAGGTCAACCCCAAGGTCGAGTTCAGCGTCAGCTTTATCAACAGCTGGTTTGATCCGCCCAAAGCCAAGGAAGCGGCTTTTGCCATGATCGACAAGGGTGCCGACGTGATGTACGCCGAGCGCTTTGGCGTCAGTGACGCCGCCAAGGAAAAGGGCAAACTGGCCATTGGCAACGTCATCAACACGCAGGACAAGTACCCCGACACCGTGGTTGCCTCCGCTTTGTGGAAGATGGAGCCCAGCATCGACCGCGCGGTCAAGCTGGTGAAGGACGGCAAGTTCACGGCCGAGGACTACGGCCAGTATTCGATGATGAAACACAAGGGTTCCGAGCTGGCACCGCTGGGCACTTTCGAGAAGAAGGTTCCGGCCGAGATCGTGGCCAAGGTCAAGGCCAAGGAAAAAGCCATTCTGGACGGCAAGTTCACGGTCAAGGTGGACGACAAGCAGCCCAAGTCGACGGCCAAGTAAATAGGGATCGTCATTGCGGACCTGATCCGCAATCCAGGGCTCGCGGGGCACTGGATCCCGGGTCGAGCCCGGGATGACAACCATGAGCCCGGGATAACAATTTCTGCTCTTTGACCTTCCCAATGGCTGACACCGTCCTCAAGCTCTCGCACATCAGCAAGCGCTTTGGCACGCTGCTGGCCAATGACGACATCTCGCTGAACCTGCGCCGCGGCGAAGTGCTGGCACTGCTGGGTGAAAACGGCGCCGGCAAATCGACCCTGGTCTCGATCCTGTTCGGGCACTACACCGCGGACGCCGGCGAGATCGAAGTCTTTGGCCAGAAACTGGCTGCGGGCGATCCGAAGGCGGCACTGGCCGCAGGCATCGGCATGGTGCATCAGCACTTCATGCTGGCCGACAACCTCAGCGTGCTCGATAACGTGATGATGGGCTCGGAGCCGCTGTCGCAACCATTCACGCGCCGGCGCGCTGCGCGCGCCAAATTGGACGAGGTCGCGCAGCGCTTTGGCCTGGGTGTGGATCCGGCTGCGCTGATCGGCAAGCTCTCGGTGGGTGAGCGCCAGCGCGTCGAAATTCTCAAAGCCCTGTACCGCGGCGCACGCATCCTGATTCTGGACGAACCCACCGCTGTACTGACGCCAGCAGAGAGCGAAGCGCTGTTTGAAGTGCTGGCGCAGATGGTGGCGCAGGGTCTATCCATTATTTTCATCAGTCACAAACTGGGCGAGGTGCTGCGCGTGTCGGACCGCATTGCGGTGCTGCGCAGCGGCAAACTGGTGGCACAAGCCAGCGCGCGGGAAACCACGCAGGCGCAACTTGCGCTGTGGATGGTCGGGCACGCCATCGACGCTCCAAGCAGGCACCCTGCGGGCACCATCCGCGAGCCGGTGTGTGTTCTAAGAAAAGTGAGCGCAGGCTCCGGTCGGGAGCGTCTGCAGGGCGTGTCGCTGAGCCTGCGCGCTGGCGAAATCGTCGCCATTGCCGGGGTCTCCGGAAACGGGCAGGGGACGCTGGCCGAGCTGCTCAGCGGCATGCGCGTGCCGGCAAGTGGCCGCATCGAATTCCTGGGGCAGACGCTGCCCGCCGAGCCGGGGCAACTGGTGGCACTGGGCGTGGCGCGCATTCCGGAAGACCGGCACCAGATCGGCGTCATAGGCGACCTGCCGATCTGGGAGAACGCGGCTTCCGAGCGTCTGCACAGCCCCCATTTTTCGCGCTGGGGCTGGGTTCGACGCTCCGCCGCGCAGGCCTATGCGCAGCGCGTGCTGGCCGCGTTTGACGTGCGTGGTGGTGGCGCGGCAACCGCTGCGCGCTCGCTGTCCGGCGGCAATATGCAAAAGCTGATTCTGGCGCGCGCGCTGACGCACCCAAGCACCCCGACCGTCATTGCGAGCAGCGAAGCGACGCGGCAATCCATGTCCGACAACAAAGACATGGATCGCCACGCTTCGCTCGCGATGACGAAGGGGGGGCTCGCGATGACGGGGACAGCGCTGGAGACGACAAGCACCGTGCACGCGATGACGAGTACAGCGCCTCGGCTGATCGTTGCGCACCAGCCCACCTGGGGGCTTGACATCGGCGCGGTGGCCTATGTGCAGGCGCAACTGATTGCGGCGCGCGACGCCGGCGCTGCCGTCCTCTTGATTTCGGACGATCTGGACGAAGTGCTGACGCTCGGTGACCGCGTCGCGGTGATTCATGGTGGCCAGTTGACGACAGCGCTGCCGGCGCTCGAATGGACGCGCGAAAGCATCGGGCTGGCGATGGCGGGCAGCAGTGCGGTGGCGAACGCGGGCGCCTGACTTCCATGACACAAATGTCGCCCGGAATCATGAAGCGCATCATCAGTGCGGACCACTGGCTTGTCATTGCGAACCTCTGCCTTGTCATTGCGGACGTTTGGCTTGTCATTGCGGACTTGATCCGCAATCCATGCAGTTCGAATTCATGGATAACGGGTGCTGCAACCCCGGACCTGATTCGGGGCCGGTATGACGATGTGGTTCTGGTATGACAAAGCCGTCATTTCGCGTTAAATAATGAGACTCGAAAAACGCAACCAGACTTCGCCGCGGGCCCTGCTGCTGGCGCCTGTTGGTGCGGTGCTGTTCACGCTGCTGGTGAGTTCGCTGCTGGTGCTGTGGGCCGGCGCACCGCTGGGCCGCACCTACGGTTTGCTGCTGCAGGGCGGCTTCGGCTCGGTCTTTGCGCTGAGCGAAACACTGACGCGCGCCATCCCGCTGATGCTCACCGGTCTGGCCGCCACGGTGGCTTTCAAGGCGCGGCTTTTCAACATCGGCGCCGAAGGCCAGCTCTATGTGGGCGCGCTGGCCGCGATCGCGGTTGGCGGCTTGCACGATGGCGTCGGGCTGGCCTTGCCCCCGGCTGTACTCTTTGTCCTGATGATGCTGGCCGCGGCACTGGCCGGCGCACTGCTGCTGCTGGGGCCGGCGCTGATGAAAGCCAGACTCGGCGTTGACGAAGTTGTGACGACCCTGCTGTTGAACTTCATCGTGCTGCTGCTGGTGTCACTGATGCTCGATGGCCCGATGAAGGACCCGACCGCCATGGGCTGGCCGCAAAGTGTGGCGCTGATGGGGGAACTTGAACTATCCAAATTGATTCCCCAGACCCGTGTTCACAGCGGCCTGCTCTGGGGCATTTCACTGGCCGTGGGTTTGTGGGCGCTGCTGAAATACTCGGTGCTGGGCTTTGACATCCGCGCCGTCGGCGCCAACGCACTCGCCGCCTCCTTTGCCGGCGTCTCGGTGACGCGCACCGTGGTGCTGGTGGCCATGCTCTCGGGTGCGCTGGCGGGACTGGCCGGCGCGATTGAGGTGGCTGGCCGCACCAGTTACCTGACGCTAGACATGTCGCCCGGCTACGGTTACTCGGGCATCGTGATTGCCATGCTCGCCGCCCTGCACCCGCTGGGCGTGGTGGCGGCCAGCGTCTTTGTCGCCGGCGTGCTGGTCGGTGCCGACAGCATGAGCCGCGCCATCGGTGTGCCCACCTACATCGCCGACGTCATCGTCGCCGCCTCGCTGATCTCGGTGCTGGTCGCCACACTCTTGACGCAGTACAAAGTCCGCTGGAAATGAGCGAGTTCATTGACATTCTTGCCAACCAAGCCTTCTGGGTTGCAGTTCTGCGCATTGCCACGCCGCTGATTCTGGGCACGCTGGGCGTGCTGCTGTGCGAGCGTGCGGGTGTGCTGAACCTCGGCATCGAAGGCATCATGGTGGCCGGTGCCTTTGGCGGCTGGCTGGCCGTTTATCTGGGCGCGCCGCTCTGGATCGGTGTGCTGGTAGCGGCCCTGACCGGCGCCGTCTTTGGCTTGCTGCACGCCTTTCTGACGGTCGGTCTGGCGCTGTCGCAACACGTCTCTGGCCTTGGCATCACGCTGCTGGCAACTTCGCTCAGTTACTACGGCTACCGAGTCAGTTTTCCCAAGGTCAGCACACCGCCCACCATCACCCCGTTTGGCGAGATGGGCTGGCTTGGTGTGCCGATTCTGGAACAGCAGACTTTGCTGACGCTGCTGGCACTGCTGCTGGTGCCGCTCATCAGCTATGTGTTGTACCGCACGCCAGTCGGGCTGGCGGTGCGCATGGTGGGCGAGAACCCGCAGGCGGCAGAAGGTCAGGGCGTTTCGGTGGCTGCCGTTCGCACGGGTGCCATCGTGGCCGGCTCGGCGCTGATGGGCGTGGCGGGGTCCTTTCTGACGCTGGCCGCTTTCAACGCCTTCTTCTTCAACATGGTCAACGGGCGCGGGTGGATCTGCGTGGCGCTGGTGGTGTTTGCCTCGTGGCGCCCCGGCAAAGCGTTGCTGGGTGCCCTGCTGTTCGCCTTTTTTGACGCCCTGCAACTGCGCCTGCAACAATCCGGTGATGCCCTGCTGCCCTACCAGATGTACCTGATGCTGCCCTATGTACTGTCGATCGTGGCGCTGATTCTGGTGGCGCGCAAGGCCAGCTACCCGCAGGCTCTGATGAAACCGTATCGTAAGGGGGAGCGTTAGGGGCTAACTTTGGTCAAATACCTCACGCCCGGCAGTCCTTCAAAATGTTGATCCTGCGTCCAAAGTGTGGCCATGTGCGCTTGGGCGGTGGCGTAAATCAGGCTGTCTGCCAAGGGCAATCGACTGGCGGCGGCACTCAGCGCGAGGTTCAAACCGACATTCACCACCTGGCCCTCGCGCATCAAGGACACGGCTTGGTTGGCATGCGCCGCCCCAAATTCGCGCAGTGCAACCTTGTAGACCTCGTAGATGGTAATGATGGGAACGATCAACTCGGACGTATTGGCGATGTGATCCGCGTACAAACCCGCATTAGGTGAGTTGCTGAAGTACTCCAGCCAACAAGAAGAGTCAAGGACGATCCGCTCAACCGGCCGTATTGCCTTCTTCGTGCCCATCAAAAACGCTCGGGATCATTGGCCACATCGGTGCTGCTGAGCCCCTGCAGCAAACCGCGATACTGGGCCGCCGGTTTGACCGGTACCAGTTGAATCACGCCATTGATTTCAAATACGCTCATGCGGCTACCGGGCAGGATGCCGCGCGCTTCGCGAATTTCACGCGGAATGACTACCTGGTACTTGGGTGAGACGATAACGGTTTGGTTTTGCATATCGATCAGTATATCGTTCAACGATCATGATGTCGATACTTTAAGCGATCCTCAGGCGGGTCCTGCTCGCCGCTGAGCATCTATTTCGCTGATGGCAGCTAGACTCCAGACTAGCCCCTGACGATGCACCACAGCAAGGACCCCTCTTATGCTTGACCTACTCATCCAGAACGCCGCGTTGCCCGATGGTCGGAGAAACATGTCGGTGGCCGTGCAGGATGGCCTCATCAAAGAGGTGAGTGCCTCATTGGCGGCCGACGCGTACCAGGTCATCGACGCGCAGGGCCAACTGCTCAGCCCACCCTTTGTCGATGCCCACTTCCACATGGACGCCACGCTAAGCTACGGACTGCCGCGCGTCAACCAGTCGGGCACACTGCTCGAAGGCATTGCGCTGTGGGGTGAGTTGAAGCCACTGCTGACGCAGGAGGCCCTGATCGAGCGCGCGCTGGCCTACTGCGACTGGGCGGTAGCGAAAGGGCTGCTGGCGATTCGCAGCCACGTCGATGTCTGCGATCCGCGTCTGCTCGCGGTGGATGCCCTGCTTGAAGTGAAGCGCCGCGTTGCGCCTTACCTTGACCTGCAACTGGTGGCCTTCCCGCAGGACGGCGTGCTGCGCGGCTCGCTTGGGCCAGACCAGCACATGAACAACCTGAAACGTGCACTGGACATGGGCGTGGATGTGGTCGGCGGCATTCCGCATTTCGAGCGCACTATGGCCGACGGGGCACTGAGCGTCAAGCTGTTGTGCGAACTCGCTGCCGAGCGCGGCCTTCGCGTGGACATGCACTGCGATGAATCGGACGACCCGCTGTCGCGTCACGTCGAGACCCTGACCTTCGAGACGCAGCGCCTGGGCCTGCACGGACGCGTCACCGGTTCGCACCTGACGTCGATGCACAGCATGGACAACTACTACGTCTCCAAGCTGCTACCGCTGATGGCTGAGGCGCAATTGCAGGTGGTGGCCAATCCGCTGATCAACATCACGTTGCAGGGCCGGCACGACACGTATCCAAAACGCCGCGGCATGACACGCGTGCCGGAACTGCTGGCCGCCGGCATCAACGTCGCCTTCGGTCACGACTGCGTGATGGACCCCTGGTACAGCCTGGGCTCGGGCGACATGCTGGAAGTCGCGCAGATGGGCCTGCACGTGGCGCAGATGACCAGCCAGAGCGCCATGCGCCAGTGCTTCGATGCCGTCACAGTCAACCCGGCGCGGATTCTGGGTCTGCAGGGTTACGGGCTGGAAGTCGGCTGTAACGCTGACTTTGTTTTGCTGCAGGCACGCGATCCGGTCGAAGCCATCCGACTGCGCGCAACCCGGTTGCAGGTGTTCCGACGCGGCAAACTGCTCGCGCAAACGCCGGCGGCGACCAGCCAGTTGCATCTCGACGGCCGGCCAACGCAGACCTCGCTGATGTTGTAGGTCAGACCCTTATCTGGGCATGGCGTACTGGTCCTTCATGGGCTGCACGTGCTGTTGCCAGACCGCGCCGTAGCGTTGCTCATCCACCACCGGCTTCTTGATCATTTTCAGACACTGCGCCATTTGTGCGTCGGTGCTGCTGGGCTTGGAGTACAGCTGCAGAGCGAACTTGGAAAAATCGCGCACCATGAAGTCGAAGATTTGGTCCACCAGCGCATCATCCATCTGGTAGATCCTGGCGTTTTCCAGAATCAGCTGGCCGTACACCACCAGTGTGAACATTTCTCCGGCCGTCAGCAAAAAGTCAACGTCCTGGGCCTGCGCCTTGGTAGGCGGGGCTTTCATGGCCATTTCCTTGAACAGCTCGATCTGCTCCTTGAAAACGCTCAGGTTCGGCAGATTGAAGCTGTTGTAGGCAAGGTGGTAATCGTGAAACTTGATACTGCCCAGTCCCTTGGTCGGCCCCTGCTTGAACAGGAACTCGTCATCCGAGCCCTCGTCGCGCCGCGGCACTTCGGGGTAGCTGGCGGGGGCAAAGAAATAGTTGGCCATGAACTTGATGATCAGCGCCATGTTGACGTGCACCGTGCCCTCGAGCTTGGGCAGGCAGCGAATGTCGGCGGCGGCCATGGCAAAGAAGGGCTCTTTCTCAAACCCCTTGGCGGCGATCACGTCCCACAGCAGGTTGATCACTTCCTCGCCCTGCGTTGTGACCTTCATCTTGACCATCGGGTTGAATAACAGGTAACGGCGGTCCTCCAGACTCGCGCTCTTCATGTAATCCGCCGCGCGCAGCGCAAACAGCTTCATGGCCACCAGGCGCGTGTAGGCATCGGTGAAGAGCTGCCTGACGTGCGGAAAATCGGTCACCGTCTTGCCATACAGGTGGCGATTCGACGCATGGTCCATCGCCTCGTAAAACGAGTGCGTGCACATGCCAATGGACGCCCAGCCCAGGTTGTACTTGCCGACGTTGATGGTGTTGAGCGCGGCGTCCCAGGCGTCGTCGCCGTGGTGCAGCACTTCGGCCTCGGTGAACGGGTAGGCGTTGAGGCGGTACTCGGCGACAAAGTTCTGGCTGTAAACGGTGTTCTTCACCAACTCGTAGTTGGGGTGCTGAGAATCCGCCACAAAGAAGATGTAGGCGCCGCTGTCGGCCATCTTGCCAAAGGTCGACACCATCGCGGCTTCGTTGGCATTGCCGATGTAGTACTTGCTGCCGCTGGCCTGGTAGCTGCCGTCAGCGAGCTTGGTCACCACCATGTCCGAGGTATAGATGTCAGCGCCATGCTCTTTCTCGGACAGGCCGAAGGCAAAGATGTGGCCATCGTCAAGCAGCGCCTTGGCCTTGGCCTGCAGGGCCTGGTTGTGGCTCATCCAGATCGGGCCTATGCCCAGCACCGACACCTGGTAGGTGTACCAGTAGCACAGGCCGAAGAAGCCGAGCATCTCGGCAAAGCCGCAGACACGCCAGCTGTCCCAGACCGCATTCTCACCGGGCTTGCCATGGCGCGCCGGCGTCATCATCGACGACAGGATGCCTTCTGCCTTGCAGAACTCCAGAAAGTCGGCGTACCAGACCGCGCCGTTGTAATCTTCCTTGAGTTTGGTCAGCCCCTTGGCCTCAAAGAAGGCCACCGTTTTTTCCATGATCTCGCGCGAACGCTGATCAGGGTAGTTACGAACCAGATGCCGGGGGTTGAGCAGAAACATGGGCGACTCCGTTTATGGGTGAACCAACAGTGCTGCAGCGTCAGTGCGCTGCAGTATCGCGACGCAGTTTGCCACGAAGAACCGGGCCGGATTGGAGCGCCGCGCCTAAAGCTGACCTCTCACACCATTCACCCAAAACTGAACGCCGACAGCGTGGTCTCCATCACCCGATCCGAAAACACGCGTTGGCCCTTGTCGGCACCGGCAGCACCCGCCGCCACCATCAGCGGCAGCAGGTGTTCTTCGGCGCGCGGCGGGTGCGACAGGCGGGCTGACGGCGCCACTGCCCAGTCGATCAGGGCCTGGCGGCGTTGCTCCGGTTCGGCCTGAACGGCGTTCGTCAGCCAGTTGTCGAACTCGTCGGAGATCGGGCCGAAGCGCGGGTCGCCATAGCCGCGCATGTTGTGAAAGCTCATGCCGCTGCCAACGATCAACACACCTTCGTCGCGCAGAGTGGTCAGGGCCTGGCCCAGCTGCAGATGCAATTGCGGATCCAGATTGCTGTTGAGTGAGAGTTGCACCACCGGAATGTCGGCCTTTGGAAACATCAGCATCAGCGGGATGAACATGCCGTGGTCAAAGCCTCGGCTTGGGTTCACTTTCGACGGCAGACCGGCCTGACCCAGCAGAGCCGCAATGCGTGCCGCCAGTTTCGGCTCGCCTGGTGCCGGGTACTTCAGCTCGTAGGTGTGCGGCGGAAAGCCGTAGTAGTCGTAAATCAGCTCTGGCGCTGCGCCGCTGGTGAGATCGAAGGACGACTCCAGCCAGTGCGCCGACACCATCAAAATGGCTTTAGGACGGTGCGGCAAGGTGGAGGCCAAACCCTTGAGGAAGTCGCCCATGCGGTTCCAGGCATGGGGCGGATTCCAGTCCATGAAGAAGCAGGGGCCGCCGCCGTGCGGGACGAACCAGGTTGGCATCCGCGCGCCGGAGCCCTGGGCTGACGAAACTGTGGTGGTGGGCATCAAGGCTTCTCCGGTTGATTCAATTATGCGTTGCGGCGTGCATCCATGCTCCACTCACCGGCACCACTGGCAGCCAGGGCCAGCAAGCCACCAACCACCGCGATGTTCTTGAAGAACAGCAGTTGCACGACAAAAGCCTGGTCTGCCGGGACTGCCCAAAAGGCGTGGAAGAAGAAACTGGCCACCAGCGTGAAGAGGGCCAGCGCGAGGGCGGCAATGCGGGTGCCGTAGCCGGCCAGCAGGGCTGCACTGCCCAGAATTTCAACCGCGAGCGCCAGCACGGCACCCAGGCTGGACAGCGGCAGACCGACGGAGGCGATGTAGCCAACGGTGCCGGCAAAGCCGGTGAGCTTGCTGATACCAGCCGGCAGAAACAGCACAGCGAACAGAATGCGGGCGGCCAGATTCAGGCTGTTTTGAATGGATTGGGACATGATGGATTCCTTGCTGATAAGACGAACAAATGGGGGAATGCGCTGGCTTGCAGTGCATGGGGTGAACTTTATTGGAAACAATTAAAATGATAAATAGCAGCAAATTAGATTAATTGTTTCATTTGGAGGGATAGTGGACCGATTTCTGGAGATGCAGACCTTTAATGCCGTCGTCGATGCTGGCAGCTTTGTCAAAGCAGCAGAGGCGCTGAACATGTCCAAGGCCGCGGTCTCGCGCTATGTGGTCGACATGGAAACGCGCCTGGGTGTGCGGCTACTGCACCGCACGACACGGCGCCTGTCTTTGACCGACGAAGGCCAGGTCTTTTACGGTCGCAGCAAGGAACTGCTGGCCGAACTGGAGGAAGCCGAGGACGAAATCACCTCGCGCAGCGATGCCGCCAGCGGCTTGTTGCGCATCAACGCGCCCTTTACCTTTGGCATTCTGCATCTGGCGCCACTCTGGGGTGAGTTCATGGCGCTGCACCCCAAGGTCAGCCTCGATGTCACTCTGGCTGACCGCCTGGTCGATCTGGTGGAAGAAGGTTACGACCTGGCCATCCGCATCGCGACGCTGGAAAATTCAAGCCTGGTCAGCCGCAAACTCGCCAGCACGCGCACCGTGCTGTGTGCATCGCCCCAGTATTTGAAATTGCACGGAACCCCTCAACATCCGAATGAGCTGGCCAACCATGCCGTGATTTCCTACAGCTACCTGTCCACCGGCGACGAATGGCGCTTCACCGGACCCGAAGGCCCCGTGAACGTCAAGACCAAGCCCTGCATGCACACCAACAGCGGCGACACCTGCCGCGCCGCGGCCCTGGCCCATCAGGGGGTGATCCTGCAACCGAGTTTTCTAGTGGGACAGGACCTGACTGAAGGCAGCCTGATTGAACTGATGCCGCAGTACCGATCGATCGAATTCGGTATTTACGCCGTCTACCCGACACGCAAACATGTCTCGGCCAAAGTACGCGCGATGATTGATTTTCTGGCAAAGCACTTTGCCGCCGACACGCCATCATGGCAAAAGAAAACCTGATTAGCAATGATGTTCAGCCAAGCTCACGTGGTGAGCCTGTACCGACTTAACCTGCCCCCATTGTTCACTTTGGGAAGCAGCGCCATGGCCATGAATCGCATCCAGTTTCAACCCGGCTTGTCTATGCCGGAGTTCTTCAAGCTCTACGGCACGGAGCCGCTTTGCGCCCAAGCGCTGGAGACTTCTCGCTGGCCTGAGGGCTTTGCCTGTCCGCGCTGCGGTGGCGCTGCGCATTGTGTCTTGCGTACTGGTTCCCATAGAGTCTTTCAGTGCAACGCGTGTCGGCATCAAACGTCGCTGATCGCTGGCACCGTGTTTCAGGGGACCAAACTGCCCTTGACGGTGTGGTTCTTGGCTATCTACCTCATCAGCCAGGCCAAGACCGGTCTGTCGGCACTCGCGCTCAAGCGCCATCTGGGTGTGAGCTACCCAACGGCATGGCTGGTACACCACAAGCTGATGCAGGCCATGATGCAGCGTGAGACCCGCTATACGCTGGAGGGCCAGGTACAGGTTGATGATGCCTACCTTGGCGGTGAGCGCAGAGGCGGCAAGGTCGGGCGAGGCTCGGAAAACAAGGTGCCATTTGTAGCCGCCGTTTCGCTCACCGAGCAGGGGCACCCCTTGCGTGTCAAGTTGACACCAGTACATGGATTCACGCTCAATGCGATTACACAGTGGGCGCGTAAGAACCTCGCACCAGGCAGCACGGTGTTCTCTGACGGACTGGCTTGTTTTGGTGCGGTCACGCTGGCCGGCTGTGCACATCAAAGCACCGTTGTGGCCGGACGCAAACCCAAAGAGGTGCCGGAGTTGCAGTGGATCAACACGGTGCTGGGGAACTTGAAAACTGGTCTTAGTGGCAGTTACCACGGGTTTGGCTTTCGTAAATATGCTGAGCAGTATCTGGGTGCCTTTGCGTACCGGTTCAACCGGCGATTCGACCTCAGGACGCTGCCCCAACGTTTGCTGGTTGCAGCGCTGCAGTGCGGCCCACACCCGCAGCGGTCGATTCGGTTGGTGGCTGACGTTCATTGCTATTGATCTTTCCAGAATTCAAGACGCCAACTTTCGTCATCGCGAGGCCACAGGCCGTGGCGATCCATGCCCCCGGACTTCCTGGATTGCCGCGTCGCTACGCTCCTTTCCATGAACAGTTACTCCCCTGCTTGTCATTGCGGGCCCCGACCCGCAATCCATGGCTCGCGTGGCACTGGATCCCGGGTCGAGCCCGGGATGACAGCTACCGAGCCAAGGACAATTTCAGGTTCAAGGTCCGTGTGCGGTATCGGGCCGGATACGG
>CAITQH010000043.1 GCA_903894475.1 uncultured beta proteobacterium | reverse complement strand
TGGCTCCGGTGGGCGCGCCATGGTGCAACTGATCTCCGAACTGTTCGCCCGGCATCTGGGCAACGAGTACCTGGGTCAGGGCAACGACGGCGCGGTTCTGCCCGCGCCGATGCTTGACGGCAAGCCGGCACGCATCGTGATGTCGACCGACAGCCATGTGGTGTCACCCCTGTTCTTTCCCGGCGGCAACATCGGCTGCTTGTCGGTGCATGGCACCGTGAACGACGTGGCGGTGATGGGCGCCACACCGCTCTATCTCGCTGCCGGTTTCATCCTCGAAGAAGGCTTTGCGCTGGCCGACCTGGCGCGCATCGTCGAATCGATGGCCGGAGCTGCGCGCGCAGCCGGTGTCCCGGTAGTAACAGGCGATACCAAGGTCGTGGAGCGCGGCAAGGGCGACGGCGTCTTCATCACCACCACCGCCGTTGGCGTCCTGCCTGACGGTTTGGAGCTCGGTGGCAGCCGCGCCCGACCTGGCGATGTGGTGCTGGTCTCGGGGTCCGTGGGCGACCATGGTGTTGCCATCATGAGCCAGCGCGAGAACCTGTCGTTCGACGCCCCGATTGTTTCGGATACTGCGGCGTTGAACGACCTGATCGCAACCATGCTGACCACGGGCGCCGACATCCGCTGCCTGCGGGATCCGACACGCGGCGGCCTCGCCGCCACCCTGAACGAAATTGCCGGCCAGTCCGGTGTTGGCATGATGCTGCGAGAGAGCGCCATTCCGGTCAAGCCGGTGGTGGCCGCCGCCTGTGAATTGCTGGGGCTGGACCCGCTCAATGTCGCCAACGAGGGCAAGCTGGTTGCCATCTGCGCCAGCGCTGATTCGCCCAAACTCCTGGCGGCGATGCGTGCGCATCCGCTGGGCCAGGACACCGCCCTGATCGGTGAGGTGATCGCCGACGCCCACCATTTCGTGCAACTGAGCACCGCCTTCGGTGGCCGGCGCATCGTGGACTGGCTGGCCAGCGATCAGCTGCCCAGAATTTGTTAGAGGACGTCCATTGCAAGATGACTATGACCCCGGTATCGTTTTTTCGAATTTCTTCTGTCATTGCAAATTTTGCTTCCGTCATTGCGAGCCTCCCGTATCCGGCCCGATACCGCACACGGACCTTGAACAGGTGTAAATTTATGCCTGTGAATTTACGACAAGCAGTGTGGCCGCTCTGTCCTCTGGTGCTAACTGCCCGGTTGCGAGAATGGTTCTGGCCACGTTCATGCGCACATTTTGGTGAGCGATATCCGCTTCCCGTTGGAAAGATTTGCAATGCTCTAAGCGTGGTCGGGCTTGTACGTAGATTTACTTTTTGTTCGAAGTTTGCCAATTGAAAGGGGGTTTGTGATGAAGGAATTACCGGTTCTCGACACGCGAGCTGCTTTTTGTGATGTGGGCAGCGAGCACATGCATGTCTCAATTGCAGGCGGTCCACCCAAGGTGTTTGGGACAGTCACCAGCCAATTGCACGAGCTACGCGATTGGCTACTTAGCGAAGATGCCAACTCAGTGGCGATGGAGGCCACTGGGGTTTACTGGCTGGCGCTGTACAGCGTGCTCGAAGACGCGGGCTTTGATGTGATGATGGTCAACGGTCGTCAAACACGCAACCTGCCTGGGCGCAAGACCGACATGCTGGACTGCCAATGGGGTGCCACGCTGCACGCGCACGGCTTGCTCAGGCCGGGATTTGTGCCGCCGGCACATATTCGAAAGTTGCAAGACTACCAACGCCTGCGCACCGACCACATCAGTCTGGCCGCCAGCCATGTGCAGCACATGCAAAAGGCGCTCGAGCGCATGAATATCAAGTTGCACACCGTCATCAGCTCCCTCACCGGAGTCAGCGGTCTGGCTGTGGTGCATGCCATTCTGGACGGACAACGTGATCCGGCCAAATTGCTGGAGTTGTGCCACCCACAGATTCGGGACAAGAAGGCACAAGAAGTCACCGAATCACTTCGCGGCACCTGGGCACCAGAGCACCTGTTTGCCCTCAGACAGGCACTGCAAAGCTGGGAACACTACCAGGGTCAGATCACCGAATGTGATCGGCAAATCCAGACGCTGCTCAAAGACATCACCTTCGATGACAAAGCCGATGCAGATAAAGGCGAGAAAACCAAGCCGCACGTCGGCAAGGGCCGCAGCGTCAACGCTCCTCAAATCCCCGGCCTGCACAACATGCTCGTTGAGTTGTGCCAAGGCAAGGATCTGACGACTCTGCCTGCTCACACCGACTACAGCGTGCTGCAGATCATCAGCGAAGTGGGCACGGACCTGAGCAAGTGGCGCACTGAAAAGCACTTCACCTCCTGGATGGGACTGGCCCCTGGGACACACCAAAGTGGTAAACGCAACGCCAACGTCAAGCGCAGTCGTAACCGGGTGGGCCGAATGTTTTGCGTCATGGCTCGCTCGCTTGCACGCAGCAAAGACATTGCGTTGGGTGGTTTCTACCGACGCCTGTCAGCGCGCCGCGGGGGTCTGGTTGCCAATATTGCCTTGGCGCGCAAACTGGCCGTACTGTTTTGGCGCGTCTCTGTTAAAGGTATGGCGTTTGTCGAGCACGGTCTGGCTGTTTACGAAGCCAAGGTGCAGCAGGCCAAGCAAAGAACGCTGCGCAGGCTCGCCAAAGAACTTGGTCAGACAGTTTTACCTATGCCAAAAACAGCATGAATACCGACCTGTTCATGGAAAGCGAAGCGTGGCAATCCATGCATGGACTGCCGCGTCGCTGCGCTCCTCGCAGTGACGAGTCGGGCACAGCAGCACTTTTTCCTAACTGAAAAGCATGCGCATCCTGCTACTGACCCATGCCTTCAACAGCCTGACCCAGCGTCTCTCGGCTGAGTTGCAGCAGCGCGGACACCAGACCTCCATCGAGTTCGACATCGCCGACAGTGTGACCGAGGAAGCGGTAGCGCTGTTTGCGCCTGACCTGATCGTGGCGCCCTATTTGCGCCGCGCTATTCCTGAATCCGTCTGGTCGCGCATCGTCTGCCTGATCGTGCATCCCGGCGTTGTGGGGGACCGCGGACCCTCGGCGCTGGACTGGGCGATCCAGAACCACGAGACTCAGTGGGCTGTCACAGTCTTGCAGGCACAGGCAGAGATGGACGCCGGGCCGGTCTGGGCCAGCGTGAGCTTCCCCATGCGCCCGGGCAGGAAGTCCGGGTTGTACCGCCATGAAGTTGCGAAAGCCGCCAGCCAGGCCGTGCTGCAGGCGCTACAGCGCTTTGAATCAGGCAGCTTTGTGCCGCAGCCACTGACCACGCTGCCGACAAGACGCGGGCAATGGCGCCCTCCAATGACACAGCAGCAGCGCTGCCTTGACTGGCAGCGCGACAGCAGCGCCACGATACTCAACAAGCTCTACGCGGCGGATGGTTTTCCTGGCGTGGCAGACAATCTGTTCGGCCAGCCCTGCCAACTGTTTGATGCATGGTCTGACGCGACCCTGCGCGGCACGCCGGGAAGCCTTATTGCGCGTCGCGAAACGGCATTGCTCAGAGCCACGGTAGATGGCGCCATCTGGATCGGCCACGTCAAGCGCGCGGGCAGCATCAAACTGCCATCAACACTGGCATTTGAGCGCGAAGCCGCGCAACTTCCCGATAGGCCGCTGCACGACTGGTGGCAATGCAAGACGCCGACCTGGCAGGACATCGCCTATGAGGAACAGGGGTCGCTAGGCTTTTTATCCTTCGAGTTTTACAACGGCGCCATGTCAACCCGCCAGTGCGATCGTCTGCGCACCGCCCTGCACTGGGCCAAACAACGTCCGACCAGGGTTCTGCTGCTCATGGGTGGAAGCGACTTCTGGTCCAACGGCATTCACCTCAACGTGATCGAAGCAGCCAGCCTGAACGGCGGCTCGGCGGCTGACGAGTCCTGGCGCAACATCAACGCGATCAACGATCTGGCGCTGGAACTGATCAACACTGAGCAGCAAATCACGGTGGCGGCGCTTGGCGCAAACGCTGGCGCCGGTGGCTGCTTTCTGGCGCGTGCCTGCGACCTGGTCTGGGCGCGCGAGTCGGTACTGCTCAATCCGCACTACAAGAACATGGGCAACCTCTACGGCTCCGAATACTGGACCTACCTGCTGCCGCGACGTGTCGGCATGGAGGCAGCTCAAGCCATCATGCGGGACCGCCAACCCATGACGGCGCAGCGTGGGTTGCAGACCGGTTTCATAGACGCCTGCCTGGATGGCGAACTGCCGGTCTTTCGTGCCGAGGTCGCTGAGCGCGCAGCAGCGCTGGCCGCCGGGTCCGACCTGGCACAGCGGCTAGCCACAAAACGTGAATCGCGCCAGCGCGACGAAACCGTCAAGCCGCTGGCCGTGTACCGCGAGGAAGAGTTGACGCAGATGCGACGCAACTTCTACGGCTTTGATCCGAGCTACCACATTGCGCGTCACCACTTCGTTCACAAGTCCCCTGCTTCCTGGACGCCGCGCCATCTGGCACGGCACCGCGATCTGGGGTGGGGGCTCTCATGACCGGTCGGACACCTTTGTCGGTGCTGGTGGTTGACGACGAGAAGCGCTCGCTGGAAACGCTGCGCCGCACGCTGGAAGACCACTTCATGGTTTTTACAGCGCTCTCGGCCGAAGAAGGATTCGCCCTGATGGAAGGTGAGTACATCCAGATCGTGCTGTCGGACCAACGCATGCCGGGAACTTCCGGCGTCGAATTCCTGCGCAGTGTGCGCTCAAGATGGCCGAACACGGTGCGGCTGATTCTGTCGGGTCATACCGAGGCCGAAGACATCATCGCAGGCATCAACGATGCCGGAATCTGGCAATACCTGCTCAAACCCTGGCACCCTGACCAATTGCTGCTGACACTGCAGAGTGCCGCTGAACTTTGGCGTCTGCAGCAGGAGAACGAGCGGTTGACGCTGGAATTGCGCTCCAGCCCGGAACATCTTTCGCAGCGCGTTGCCAATCTGCGCCTCAAAGTCAGGAGTCAGTCCGGCTTTGACCGCTTGACACGCGCCGCCGACAGCCCACTCAACGAAGTCTGCGCGCTGGCCGCAAGAATTGCCGGCCACGACCTGTCGGTCCTCATCACCGGCGAGTCGGGCACCGGCAAGGAGTTGCTGGCGCGTGCCATCCACTATGCGAGTCCGCGCGCCGATCAGCCCTTCGTCGTGGAAAACTGTGGCGCCATGCCCGACACACTGCTGGAGAGCGAACTCTTTGGCCACAAGCGCGGCGCCTTTACCGGTGCCACCGAATCACGCATAGGACTTTTTCAACAGGCCGACGGCGGCACCTTGTTCCTCGATGAAATTGGCGAGACTTCACCGGCTTTTCAGGTCAAACTGCTGCGCGCACTGCAGGAAGGCGAAATTCGCCCGGTCGGCAGTCCGCGCCCGGTGGCGGTCGATGTGCGGCTGATTGCTGCCACCAATCGCAATCTGGAGGCCGACGTTGCCAGCGGACGTTTTCGGGAAGACCTCTACTACCGGGTCGCCGGCATTACGCTCAATTTGCCCGCGCTGCGTGAAAGGCCACAGGATGTCGCGCCCATCGTGTCGCAGATGCTCGCCCGCTCCGCGCTCAAGGGCCGACAGATGTCGAGCGAAGCCATGAACTGCCTGCTCGCGCATAGCTGGCCGGGAAATGTGCGCGAACTCCAGAACGAGGTCGGGCGCGCGCTGGCACTCGGCGACGGTCCGGTGCTGGGCGCCGAACTGCTCTCGCCGCGCCTGCACCAGCCAGGGCGTGACAACGCCGCTCAATCGATCAGGACCGAGCTTGATTCAAGCCTGCTCAAGCACCAGTTGGAACGGGTTGAGGCAGAAGTCATCCGCAGTTCCATGCTGCGTCACAAGGGCAACAAGACGCGCGTCTCTGAAGAACTGGGTTTAACCCGCGTCGGCTTGCGCATGAAGCTGATGCGGCTCGGGCTCGAAAAAGACCGCACTCCGTTCTAAGCGGTGACCCTACAGCTCTAAGGGATTTTTTCCCGAATTTCAAAAACTGGCAGATAATTGTTTGCCGCACTAAGTTGGCGGGCCGGAAGAACCAAGTTTTGACTTTCACCTTCAACGGGAGATACATCATGAATCCATTTCGACACATGCTGACGCTGGGCCTGATTACAGGGTTGGCTGCCACCCTCAGCGCCTGCGGCGGCGCTGGCAGTAGTGCAACAGCACCCGGCGCCACTGTAAAAGGCGTTGCCGCCACCGGATCCGCAATCAGTAAAGGAAGCGTGGTGCTGAACTGCACGGCAGGCAGTACCGCGGCGGTGAGCACGGCCAGCGATGGCAGCTACCAGATCGATATCAGCAACATGTCTCTGCCCTGCGTGGCTCGGGTTGACTTTACCGACAGCGCAGGCAAACCAGCGCAACTTCATTCCCTGGTGAGAAGCGCTGGCACCGTCAACATAAACCCCGTCACCGACATGGTTGTGGCGTCTTTGAGTGCCACCGGCGCTGCCTCCGATGTTCAGGCTGCGGAAATCAAGACCTTCACAGAGGACCGCATCCGTACCGCCACGCAATTGGTCAAGACCGAATTGACTTCCAAAGGCGTCAGCACCGCTTTCCTGCCGGACGACGTCATTGGCACCCAAATGACGGCTGCTTCCGGCTCGGTCAAAGGCGATGATTACGATTCGGTGCTTGACGGCATTGCTGCCAAGACAAATCTCAAGGCCATCGAGAATGAACTCGAGACAGGCCATGAAACGGGTAGTCTAAGTACCAGCACCGGTCAGCCGGGCGATGCAGTTGCGGGCAAAGCCCTGTACGAAGCGTCCTGCCAAAGCTGCCACGGACCACGCATCGCCGATGCCACCAATGCATCCAAAATTCTCAAGGCAATCCAGGAGAACGAAGGTGGCATGGGCTTCCTGGCCAGCACCATCACAGCAACAGCAGCGGACAGCATCGCCACGTACATGGCCAGCGCCATGACGAGCAACAAGGGCACGGGCACAACGACCACGCTTACGACGCAGAGAATTACTTTCACGCCTCCGGCCGGGCAGACGCTCGGCGCAACTGCGCCGGCGCTGAGCGCTTCCGCCAGTTCTGGCTTGCCGGTAACGATTACTTCCTTGACACCCGCCGTTTGCAGCGTCAGCACCGGTATCTTGAAAATGGTGACGGCTGGCAATTGCACGCTGACTGCCAGTCAGCCGGGCAATGGCAATTTCGCGGCTGCACCCAGCAAGACGATTACTTTCACCATCACCGACCCGAACGCCCCGGTCGTGACGCCGACCGGCGTGATTCCGGTTGCAAGCAATGGCAAGACACTGTACGCCAGTCGTTGCAGCGGCTGCCACGGCCCAGCCGCGGCGGGTGGCAGCAAAGTCCTCAATGGTGCCAACAGCCCGCTGACCATTCAGGCAGCCATTAATAGCAATCGGGGTGGCATGGGCAGCCTGTCAGGCCTGACCACTCAAAACCTGGCAGACATCGCTGCTTATCTGGCCACGCCCAATATCTAATCACTCGAATGCAGTGCGTCCGGCGCCACCGGACGTCAGTCTCACGGTCAGCGCGCCAGCAGTGGCAAGCTGAGCATGAAGCAGGCGCCGCCTTGCGGCAAATTCTCAACCGACAGGGTGCCGCCATGCTGCTCGACAATGCCATAGCTGATGGACAGGCCCAGACCCGTTCCCTTGCCGACATTCTTGGTGGTGAAGAAAGGATCGAAGATGCGCGACAGGTGTTCCTGTGAGATGCCCGGGCCGTTGTCGGCAAAGCGCAGATGCACACTGCTCTGGTCACATTGCAGGCTGATGTCCAGTTGCGGCGCCTCGTCACGCTCGGTGTTGGCGGCGTCGTAGGCGTTCTGGATCAGGTTCATCATCACCTGCAGCAAGCGGCCGGCACTGCCCGTGACAAAGCAGTCCTGACCGCGGCTCCAGCGAATGTCAAAGCGCGGCGCTGTTCCCTTCTTCACCCACAAAATGGCGCGGTCCACCACCGCATTGATCTCGACCTGTGTCAGTTCCTCGTGCACCGCGGTTGAAAAGCGCTTCAGACCGTTGACGATGTCGGCGGTGCGTTGCGCGCCCTCGAGCGTCCCCTCCACCAGCGACGGCAGGTCCTTGAGCAAATGATCGATCCGCAGTTCGGCGCGCAAGGACTGCAAGTTCAGCGGCAGCTCCTGTTGATGCAGCATCTCCAGGTAGCGGCTCAAATTCGTGCCGTAGCGTTGCAGCACATGCACATTGCCCAGCACAAAGCTGATCGGGTTATTGAGCTCATGCGCCACACCCGCCACCAGTCGCCCCAGCGACGCCATTTTTTCGGAATGCAGCAACTGCTGTTGCGCCAGTTTGAGTGCATCGTGCGCCTCGCGCAACTGATGATAGGCACGCTTGAGTTCACCCAAGGGCCGCCCGACCAATACCCGCCCCACCTGGCGCCCGGCACTGTTGTGCCGCGGCGTGCAATTGAGGTCCACCGCCACCACCTGACCGCTGGCATCGCGCAGGTTGATCTCCACTACGGCGCCGCCCCGCGACTCCGAGTGGTACATCGCGAGCCGCCAGCGCTGCACGCTCTGCTCATCGGCGAGCAGGCTCAAGACCGAGCTGCCACGCAGCGCATCTTCGCTCTGACCAACCAGTTCGCACAGCGCGGCATTGGTTTCTTCAATGACGCCGTCCTGGTTGCAGGCAATCAGCACATCGCTCATGGCCGAGAGCAGGCTGAAAATGAACTGCTGCGACTGCTCCAGTTGCGCGTTCTTCTCCTCCAGTTCTACCTCGTCGCTAACCAGCTTGGAGTAGACCTCGTCCATTTTCTGGATCACATCGAGCCAGGTCGCCTCGTCCACGCCTTCGAGTTCGCCCAGGGGCAGATGCGGTAGTGGGGTCGGTGGGGTGGCAGCCATGATACGGAACAAATTATCAATGAACGGTGCAAACCATGCAAGGATCGAAGGAGCGCACGATATGCTGCACGGCCACACTCTGGCCGCGTCCCTCGACGCTGTCGATGGTGGCACCCACCAGCGCAGTTTCGAGCGCGCCGGGCGTTCCTGCCGCGTCGCGCGGCGAGAAGTTCCAACTGGTGGGCGCGACGATCTGGTAGTGGGCGATGCGGCCATTTTCGATTTTGAGCCAGTGCCCGAGCGCGCCGCGTGCCGCCTCCGACAGACCAGCGCCCTGTGCCTGTACCGGCATGGCCTGAACCTGGTGATAGGGCTCGCGCGGCTGCAGTGCCAGCAACCACTGTTCCATCAGCGGTAGGATGCGCGCAATTTCGAGCAGCCGTGCCAGCACACGCGTGTACACCGTGCCGCCATGCGCCAGCACCAGCGCGCGAATCAGACTCTGGCCGTCCACCAACTGCCGCGCAATGGCACCGGTCTCCATTACCTGACCCGCCAGTCGCGGCGCCTTGTTCCAGGTGTAGGCACCGGGCTTGTCCATTTCAGGTTCGGTCTGGCCCTGCATCGGATGCAGCGCCTTGCGGTCTGCGCCTTCTGCCATCCAGGCGTAACGCAGGTCTTCGCTGATCTGCGAGGCATCAAGTTTCAGACACTGCTGCAGGGTCGCGTCCCACACCCCCCGTGCCAGCGCGTGGCCGTCGCCGGGCTGGGCGTAGGCGCCGTAGCTAAGGTAGCGTCCCGGCCCGAGTCCGAGCGTGGACAGACCCGCGTCAGCTGCGATGTCCATGAACAGTGCCATGTCGCTGCCAGCGGCGCGCGTGTGCCAGGCCTGCAGCGCGGCCAGGCTGTCCAGCGCCGCCACCTCTTCCAGCGCAGTGCCAAACAGGGTCTGCTCGAGAAAGGCGCGCATTTCGTGCAGGCGCGAAAGCAGGCGTACCCGCTCGGTTGACTCTATGGCACGCGAAGTACCCCCCGGCAAAATGGCGCCGGTATGCGGCCACTTGCCACCCAGCGCACCCAGCAGTTCCATCCAGCGCGCCCGCGCCGCCAACGCTGCGCCGCTGTTCAAGCTGGCGCCCGAAGCACCGCCCAGCACCGCTGCGAAGCGGCGCTGCGCCTGCGCAAACCAGCGCCGACTCGCATACACCTCGCGTGTGAAATCGGGCATGAAGAAGACATAGAAATGCGTCAGATGATCGGCCAGGTTTTCGCAGGCCAGCATCAGGTTGCTGGCGTGCAGTCCGTTGGCCGGCAGCTGGACGCCCGACGCGTCCGCCAGCGCTTTGGCAGCGGCCACGGATTGGGACACCGAGCAGATGCCGCAAATGCGCGGTGCGATGGTTAGCGCGTCGACCGGGTCGCGCCCCAGCAACAGGGTCTCAAAACCACGGAACATGGGCGCCTTCACAAGTGCTTCAGTTACGCGTCCATCCTGCACTTCGAGCTGGACTTCAAGGTCGCCCTCGACACGGTTGAACGGGCCAAGTATTAATCGAGTCATGTTGGCCCCCACGTTCGGCATTGCATGCCCTCGCTGCCCCCCGAGCGGGTGCGAGCTTGCTTGGGGCGGCCCGGCGCGGCGCTCTTGCTCATAGCCACGCTAACGCAACCCCGTTTTGCGCGATACCGGCGGGACCGCCACATGGTCGCTGTGCGAGTTCTTTTTGACGCGCTTGGGGGTGGCGCTTTTGGAGAGTGAAGTCAGCGCCACAAACCATGCCTTGGGCATGTCGATCGGCAACCCGATCGGAATACCGGCCAGCTTGGGCGTCAGATGAAAGGCGTGGCCCGGCCTCTGAAAACCGGGCTCTGTGCAACTGATGCAGGCATAGCCGGCACGGGTGCAGGAGCCATAGCCATTCCACAGCCGCGTGTTGCAGTCGGCGTGCGCCTGAGTGCCTTTGCAACCCATGTTCTCCATCGTGCAGCCCAGGTCGGACGGCTTGGCGGCGCTGGCCTTGTATTCGTAGTACTCGTTGCGCGTGCAGCCGTGGTGTACCAGCTCGTCCGCGTAAAAACGAGGTCGGCCCAGCGGGTCCAGATCGCCTTCACCCAGCAAGCCAGCCGACAGTGCCATCAAGGTGTCGGTGATCCAGCCCGGGTGCGTTGGGCAACCCGCAATGTTGATCACCGGCAAACCGCCACGGGCAAGAAACCCGGCACCCAGTAAACCGCCGCGGCGCTCATCCTCAAACTGCAGTCCACAGGCATCCGCGGGGTTGCTGCCAGCCGCAGTGATGCCGCCCCAGGCGGCGCAACTGCCGACCGCCAGCACATGGGTCGCCACGGCAGCGAGCTGGCACACCCACCGCGTCATCGGCACACCGGTGCCGGCGAGTTCGTGAAAGCGTCCGCTGCCGTGCGGGCCGCGCAGCATGGCGCCTTCGATGCACAGCGCATCGAGCCGTACGCGCCCCGCCAGGCAATCCTGCAACAGATCGAGCATGTCCCGCTCGCCCTCAAGGGACAAGGCTGGATGCCACAGCATCTGAATGCCATTGCCACGCAGCAACTCCGGAAAATTGACCGTGTCAGCGCACAGCATCGACATGCTGCAGCCACCGCAACCTCCGGCCTGCAGCCACAGTACATTGAGTGTCATCATGCCTCCGGTTTCAGGGATGCCGATTGATCTTTCGACAAAGTTCGATACTCAGTTTCGTCACTGCGAGCGCAGCGCGGCAGTCCATGCGTGGATCGCCACGCTTTGCTCGCGATGACGGGCAAATGGCTCATGTTTTATACGGATTGTGCATTGCGCACAGTCTATACCGTGCAGGGCACGCAGGGGTCGTAGGCAGCGGCCAGCGTGCGCGCTGTGGCAGCTGCCACCGGCGACAAGGCGGCTACGGCACGCGCCAGCGCTCCCTGCGGATGGAAGTTCCACTCGGTCGGTGCCAGCACCCGGTAGTCCTGCACCGCACCAGCGCTGTCAAGCTGCACCCAGTGCAGCAGCAGGCCACGTGCCATCTCGCACCAGGCCAGCGCCTGGCCCGTTCCCAGAGCCATGGCGCCGTTGGCAAGCAAGGGTGCTCCGCCCCGCGCAGGGGGCTGAGGATCGGCCGCAACAAGCTCCAGCAGTTCCAGCCAACGAGCGCTCATCCGGGTCCAGGCACTGTGCCAGGTCTGCTGCTGTCGATGGCGCAGCCGGGTCCAGGCGCCGGTCTCCGCAGCCTGACCCAGCCAGGTCGGGTGTTGCGCGAAGCCGGCGTCGTGCGCCAGGGCGTGCCCGAGCTGGCGCAGCCCTGCCTGCTGGCGCGCCGCGTCATGGTCCAGCACATCGAGCGCGCGCAGCGGCGGTCGCAGGGCATGCGCAAGTGGATGCCACGCCGCCAAACAGCGTGCCGGCCATAAGCCTGCTTCCTGCGTCTCGCACCAGCGCGCCAGCGCGTCGGGCTCGCGGCAGCCTTGCAGCCACGACAGCGCGTCCTGCTTGAGCACTGAGGTCTCCAGCCAGTTGCGCAAGTCGCCCAGGATCTGCCACGCAACTTCGTCGTCCGTCAAGGGTCGAGCCGAGGCCAGCGGCAACGGACAGCCGCGCAGCCAGTCCATGCGCTGCGCGTCAAACCCAAGCTCCGGTAATCGCTGCGGCCAATCCAGTGCGATGCTGCGCAAATGGTCACGGGCTGTCTCCAGGTACAGCAGCACGGGTGCCTGCCACTGTGTTTCTGGCCGCGCCAATTGCGCTGCACCCAGCGCCAGCTCAGCACTGCGCCGGTGCGCGTGGGCACAGAGCGTGAAGACACTGCTCAGCGTGCGCCCCACCTGCTCGCCAGCCTGCCCCTGCAGCAAGCGCCCGAGCCTGCCGGCACCCAGCACCGGACGCTGACCAACGATGCCGGGTGATGTGCCGGGATGCAATTGATATTGCCCACTCAGAGTTTCCCAAGGTGTGATCATTACTGACTGTCCCCTCCTAATCCAGCGTCTGCCGATAGCGCTTGAGCGCGATCACGCCGGCCACAAGCACAAAGGCCAGCATGGGCCAGAGCTCGGGCAGCAGTTGCGCAGCCGTGTTGCCCTTGAGCAGGATGCCGCGCACGATGCGCAGAAAGTGCGTCAGCGGCAGCACCTCGCCAATCCACTGCGCCCATTGCGGCATGGCGCGAAACGGAAACATGAAGCCCGACAGCAGCATCGAGGGCAAAAAGAAGAAGAAGGTCATCTGGACCGCCTGCAACTGGTTGCGCGCGATGGTTGAAAAGGTGAAGCCGACGCCCAGGTTGGCGATGATGAAGACGCCAATCATGGCCATCAGCAGCGCGAAGCTGCCGACCATGGGTACCTCAAACAACAGGAAAGCGGCCAGCATGACCACCCCGAGTTGGATATAGCCGATGACCACGTAGGGCAGGATCTTGCCGACCATCACCTCGCTCGGTCGCACCGGCGTGGCGAGCAGGTTTTCCATGGTGCCGCGTTCGCGTTCGCGCGTCATGCCCAGGCCGGTAAGCATCACCATCGTCATCGTCAGAATCGTGCCGATCAAACCGGGAACGATGTTGTAGCGCGACAGGCCTTCCGGGTTGTAGCGACGGTGCAGGCGCAATTCAAACGGCGGTGCCGCCATTTGCAGGGAACGCAGCGGTCCAGTCAGATCATGGCGCAAGGCCTGAGTGGCCACCACATTGAGCGCCGCGATGGCGTTGCCCGAGGCCGACGGGTCGGTGGCGTCCACCGAGACCAGAATCACGGGACGATCACCGCGCACCAGGCTCTGCGAAAAATGGGGTGGAATCACAACCAGAAACTGGGCACGCCCGGTCTCTATCAGCGCTTCGCCTTCGTCCTCGCGCGTGCCGGTATGGGTGACGCGAAAGTAGCCGGTGTTCTGCATCGCCGCAATCAGGCTGCGCGCCATCACACTGTTGTCGCTGCTGACCACCGCTGTCGGCAGACCTTTCGGATCGGTATTGATGGCGTAACCGAACAGAATCAGTTGCAGGATCGGAATGCCCACCGCCATGGCAAAGGTCAGGCGGTCGCGCATCATCTGCTGAAATTCCTTGATGAAGACAGCCGCCATGCGGCGCCAGGAGAAGCGCTTCACAGCTTGGCCCCCGGCGCATCCGCGATGTCGGAAAAATTGTCCTGGGCGCGTGCAATCAGGCTGATGAAAACATCCTCCAGATTGGCGGGCGTCGACCTCAGGCGCAGTGCGCTGTTATGGCGCAGCGGTGCGAGTGCCTGCTCCAGCAGTTCGCCGTCCAGCGCCGCCACATGGACCGCATTGCCAAAAGCCGCCACGCTGAGCACGCCTGGCGCGGCCTTCAGTGGTGCCAGCCAGGCCTGCACACCCTCGCCTTCGAGCGCCCAGACCTTGAGCTGCGATCGGTCGATGATCTCGCGCTCCGAGCCGCGCGCCAGAATATGGCCATAAGCGATGTAAACCAGTTCATGACAGCGTTCGGCCTCGTCCATGTAATGCGTCGAGACCAGCACCGTGATGCCCTGCCCTGCCAGTTCATGGATCTGATCCCAGAAGTCGCGCCGCGCTTTGGGGTCGACGCCCGCCGTCGGCTCATCGAGCAACAACAAGCGTGGTTGATGGATCAGGCAGGCTGCCAGCGCCAGACGCTGCTTCCAGCCGCCCGACAGGTTGCCGGCCAGTTGCTTCTGGCGTGCACTCAGACCCAAACGCTCCAACGCCTGATCGACGGCAGCGCGACGCTCTGGCAACTCGAACAGGCGCGCCACAAAGTCGAGGTTCTCGCGGATCGACAGGTCCTCGTAAAGCCCAAACTTCTGCGTCATGTAGCCAACCTGGCGCTTGATCGCGCCAGCTTCACGGATGATGTCCCGACCCAGGCACTGGCCACTGCCAGCATCGGGCGTCAACAGGCCGCACAGCATGCGGATGGTGGTGGTCTTGCCGCTGCCATTGGGTCCCAGAAAACCGCAGATGCGACCGCTGCCGACCTGCAGATCGATGTGATCAACAACCGCTCGACCGCCGTAGTTCTTGGTCAGACCTCGAACATCGATAGCCAATGCAGCCTCCACGCTTGTCGCTTCGCGTACTGCGCTGCCCCCCGAGGGGGCGTTCGCTTGCTTGGGGCGGCCCGGCGTTGCGCTCATCGCTTGGTTGGAGTCGTGCTGAGTCGCACGTCCAGCGGCTGTCCCGGATGCAGAACCGACGGCGTAGCGGAGTCCGGTCGTGCTTCCACCATGAACACGAGCTTGGCCCGCTGCGCGTTGGAGTAGATCACCGGTGGTGTGTACTCGGCCTGGCTTGCGATGCGGCTGATGCGCGCGGCGATCGGAGCGGCGCAGCCATCACAAGCCAGCAGCACTGATTGACCTGGTTTCAGCTTGGCCAAGTCGGATTCAGGCACAAAGAAACGCGCTTTGATGTTTTGCGGTGGCAGCAGCGCAAGCACCGGTTGACCCGCCGCCACGAACTCGCCGGCACGGAAAAACACCTCGGACACAAGAGCATCTTGCGCTGCGGTCTGCTGCTTTTGCCCCTCGCGCCATTTGCTTTGACGCAGCACTTCGCTGGCTGCTGTCGCACTGGCCCGGGTTGCCGTGCGCTCGTCGGTGCGTCCCGGCAAGTGCGCAACGCGCAGCGCGGCGCTGAGTTCGGCC
Organism: uncultured beta proteobacterium; assembly: GCA_903894475.1. Taxonomy (GTDB): domain Bacteria; phylum Pseudomonadota; class Gammaproteobacteria; order Burkholderiales; family Burkholderiaceae_C; genus Rhodoferax. Next base: position 4,384 of record CAITQH010000043.1, on the reverse strand, counting down.
ACGCGCGCCTGAGCCTGAGTGAGCGCGGTACTGGCGTCATCGAGTCGTGACTTGGAGACAAAACCCTGCGCCAGCAACTGCTGCTGTCGTGCCAGCTCGGTCTGCATGAAGGCGGCGCTGGCCTGGGCCTGCGCCAACTGCGCTTGCGTCACCGCAACTTCATCGCTGCGGTGGCCTTTGTCGAGGTTCGCGGCCTGCGCGCGGGCGCTGGCAAGGCGCGCGGCCGCTTCGCCGGTGGCAGCGCGTTCGGCCTCGGCATCGAGCGAGAACAGCGGCGCACCCTTTGCTACCGACTGCCCCGCCTGCACAGCGATAGACTCCAGGCGACCCGGCAACGGCGCAGCGATGTAGACGTAATCCCCCTCAGCGTAGCCGGACCAGCCCTGCGTTGGCTGTTCTGAACAGGCGCTGAACAGGGTCAGAAAGCAGCAGCACAGCAGCCGACGTGAGCGCTGAAATCTTCGATGGGGTGCAATGCGATTCATCACTTCAATAGTTCCTCTTACCCCCGACAGCTTACACCTGTGGCGGGCTCTGCATGACGGCTCATGCCGCTTGCCTCAGACTGCCAAATGCGCAGAAGTCGGCCCCCGGCACAGGCCATCATGGCAAGGTGCAAAGATTGCAGCGCGCGAGCACTGTACGATCAGACACCATGCACGCTCCTGCCTACAGCACTTCGCGACGTCAACTGCTGACAAGCGGTCTCGCGCTCGCGCTGTTTCCCCCGTCGCCAGGAGCTGCCGCACAAGCCGAGCTCCATTTTCCGCGCGACCTCGGCAGTCATCCGGACTACGCCATCGAATGGTGGTACATCACCGGGCGCTTGTTGGCCGGTGAGCGTGAGTTGGGTTTTCAGCTGACATTTTTCCGCACCCGCGTGCCAGCGACACAGGGCATGACATCAGCCTTTGCTGCCAAGCAACTGATCTTTGCCCACGCTGCCGTGACCGATGTGGCGGGCAAGAAACTGTGGCACGACCAGCGCATCGCACGCGATGGATTCGGGATCGCGCAGGCCAGCCAGATCGATACCGACGTCAAGTTGCGCGACTGGACACTGAAACACACCGGTTCGAACTATCGGGCGATAGCTTCAAGCGCTGATTTTCAAATTGATCTGACACTACGTGAGACCCAGCAGCTGCTACTGCAAGGGGACCGCGGTCTGTCGCGAAAAGGACCGGACGAAAAGCAGTTCAGCCTGTACTACAGCCTGCCACAGTTGCAGGTCAACGGTACTCTGCGCGTAGGCAAGGACAGTCTGCCGGTACAGGGCACGGCCTGGCTGGATCACGAATGGAGCCAGTCGCTCTTGCACCCGCTGGCGGTGGGCTGGGACTGGATCGGCATGAATCTTCTGGATGGCAGCGCTCTGACCGCCTTTCGACTGCGCGACAGGGCTGGCCAGGCGATCTGGGACGGTGGCTCGTTTCGCACTCGCGCAATGAGCGCCAAGACACAAGTCTTCGCTCGCGGCGAAGTTCAGTTTATTGCCGTTCAGCAGTGGACCAGCCCGCTGACGAAGGCGATCTATCCGGTGCAGTGGATAGTGCAAACACCCCTGGGACGCTACCGCGTGAAGGCGGTCATTGACGATCAGGAGCTCGACAGCCGCACATCCACCGGCGCGGTTTACTGGGAGGGTTTGAGCGAACTGCTTGACAGCACAGGCCGTCTTGTCGGGCGTGGTTATCTGGAGATGACGGGCTATGCTGGTGCAATGCGTTTTCCATAAACAGCCCCGTCATTGCCAGCCGCTCCTTCGCCACCGTCAGTCGCTCCTTCGTCATCGCGAGGCCGAAGGCCGTGGCGATCCATGCCTTCAAGCTGCATGGATTGCCGCGCTTCGCTCGCAATGACGAGTCGTAGGTTCATGGTCGATTTGCAGTTTCGGCCCCGAAACAGGGGGGCTCCAATAGCGTAAGTGAGGCTCAAAATGTCGGCCCGCGAAGCTGAGTGCCTCGCCAGCATGATCCACCCAGCAAAACAAGCCGGGTTTGGCCGTCAAACTGATCAATGCGCTCCAGCAGCAGCATCGGCACCGCCTTGGCCCGCACGCTTGGGTCTTGAGAGCCAGACCACCGGGATCAGCAACAGGTAGATCAAGGCCGAGGCGTAGAACACGTCGTTGACACCCAGCATATAGGCCTGCTGATCGACCAGCCGGTTCACCTGGGCCAGTGCCTGCTCGGGCGTGAAGCCGGCGCCTGCCATGCCGGAGAGCACCTGGTTGGCGGTCTGGTTGCCGGCGTTGATCGATTCAGCCAGTTGCGCGTGGTGCATGGCCGCGCGATCCTGCCAGATCGTGGTGGCAATCGAAGTGCCGAAGGAACCGGCCACGATACGCACAAAACTCGACAAACCGGACGCCGCCGGAATCTTGTGCGGCGCGATGCCAGAGAGCAGAATGACCGACAGCGGAATGAAGAAAAGCGACATGCCGATGCCCTGTATCAGGGTCGGAATCAGGATCGTGTCAAAGTCGGCCTGCGTGTTGAAGTTGGAACGCATCCACAACACGATGGCAAACACGATAAAGGCAATGCTGGCAAGTTTTCGCGGATCCACGCGGCTGATGTTCTTGCCCACAATGGGCGACAGGATGATGGCAAACAGGCCGACCGGCGCCAGCAGCATGCCGGCGTCGATCGAGGGGTAGCCCATGAACTGCTGCAACCACAGCGGCAGCAAAACCACATTGCCAAAGAACAAGCCATAGCCTACCGAGATCGCCAGCGTACCTGACCAGAAGTTGCGCCGTGTGAACAGGCGCAAGTCCACCACCGGATGTTCTTCGGTCAATTCCCAGACCATGAAGAAGCAGAAGCCGACCAGCGCCACGACACCCAGTGTTACGACCTCGGGTGAATGAAACCAGTCGAGTTCCTTGCCCTTGTCGAGCATGATCTGCAATGCGCCGACCCACAGCACCAGCAGGCCCAGGCCGACACTGTCGATGGGCAACTTGTGCGTCACGCTCTCGCGCTTGTGAAAAATCGTCCAGACCATGAAGGCGGACAACAAGCCGACCGGAATGTTGATATAAAAAATCCAGGACCAGCTGACGTTGTCGGTAATCCAGCCACCCAGCAGCGGCCCCATCACTGGCGCCACCAGGGTCGTGATGGCCCACAAGCCCATCGCCAGCCCGGCCAGCGCCGGCGGGTAGCTCGACAGCAGCAAGCCCTGCGACAGCGGAATCATGGGCCCGGCAACAAATCCCTGCATGGCGCGAAACACGATCAGCATCGTCATGTTGGGTGCCAGACCACAGAGCCAGGAAGTCAGGACGAACAGCAGCACACTGGTGACAAACAGACGTACCTGACCGAAGCGCTCCGACAGCCAGCCGGTCAGGGGCAAGGCAATCGCATTGGCAACACCAAAGCTGGTAATGACCCAGGTGCCCTGGTTCGTGCTGACGCCCAGATCACCCGCAATCGCCGGCAGCGAGACGTTGGCAATCGATGAATCGAGCACGTTCATGAAGGTTGCCAGTGACAGGGCAAGCGTGCCCCACAGACGCGCCGAGCCTTGCAGCGGCGGGTGGACCGCGACGGGGAGTGCAGTAGCCATGGCAGGCGCGACTCAGTGCTGGCCCATGTTGGCGGCGATGATTTTGCGCACCTCTTCGGCAGCGCCAGCGTCCAGCGCTTCATAAACCTTGGTCTGCACCAGGGCCGTGGCGCGCGGCGCGTCGGCCAGCATTTTCCCATCCTGCTTGCTGACATCCACCGTGGCCAGCATCGACAGGCCGACACGCAAAGGGTTCTGCGCCAGTTGCGCCGCATCCAGCGTCACGCGCACCGGTACACGCTGCACCACCTTGATCCAGTTGCCGGTGGCGTTTTGTGCCGGCAGCAGCGCAAACGCAGCGCCGGTGCCCATGCCCAGGCCCGCGACCTGGCCCGTGTACTCGACCTTCTTTCCGTACAAATCGGCCGTCAGTTTGACGCTCTGCCCAATGCGAATGTTGCGCAACTGGACTTCCTTGAAATTGGCATCGACCCACAATTGATTGAGGGGCACGATCGACATGAGTGGTGTGCCGGCGGCCACGCGCTGACCGAGTTGCACCGTGCGCCGCGCCACGAAACCATCGACCGGTGCCGGCAAGGCCGCACGCTGCGCTGCCAGCCAGGCCTCGCGCAGTTTGACCGCTGCCGCCTGCACACTGGGATGCTTGTCAATCGCCGTGCCATCGGTCAGCGTCTGGTTGCTGATGAGTTGTTGTTTCGCGGCGGCCACGCCGGCCAGCGCGGAACTCAGTGCGTTCTTGCCATTGGTCAGCTGCGTTTGCGCGTGGCTCAGTTCTTCTTTGGAGATGGCACCATTTTGAATCAGCGACTGACGCCGGCTCAGATCATCGGTGGCGCGCTCG
>CAITQH010000042.1 GCA_903894475.1 uncultured beta proteobacterium | reverse complement strand
TGAGCGGACTGGGGCCACGCCTGCCGCAGCAACTCAGCGGCGGTCAGTTGCAGCGCGTGGCCATTGCGCGTGCCCTGGTACACCGTCCGTCCCTGCTGCTGGCTGACGAGCCGACCGGCAACCTCGACCCCGGCACCGCTGGCAAGGTGATCGACGCCTTGATCTCGCAGAGCCGCCAACACGGCGCCTCGCTGGTACTGGTAACCCATTCCGACGCGGCAGCGCGACGCGCTGACCGGGTGCTGCGCCTCACTGCAGAAGGCCTGCAGTCAGCGCGCGTACGCCTCCAGACCGACGACACCAATCTTTTGCAACCCCAGGCGCTGTGAGGCGCTCAGGACCGCCGCAACGGTATCGTATTTGGCAAGCGGATGGGAACGAATGTGAATCTCGGGTTGCTCAGCCAGTTGCGCTGCGGACCGAAGGCGCTGCTCAAGAAGCGGGCGATCAGCCAGCGGCTCGTCGTTCCACAAAAACTGATTCTGCGCTGTTACCTGGATGCTCACTACCAGCGGCGGCTTGCTCATCGGCGGCGGCAAGCCCGCCGGCATTTCCATGTTGACGGAATGCAGTTGGATCGGGATCGTGATGATGAACATCACGAGCAGCACCAGAAGCACATCGATCAGCGGCGTGATGTTCATGCCCGAGCTGAGTTCGGGCTCGGCCGCGTCGAGCGCTTCTTCAAAGTCAATGGCCATGACGCGTCGGCTCGGTGACAAAACCAATGTGCGCAATGCCGGCTTGCTGGCAGGCATAGAGAACGCGTGCCACGGCCTCAAAGTCGGCCCGGGCGTCACCCCGGATATGCACCGCAGGTTGTGGCAGCTGAGCTGCAATCTGTTTAAGTTTCTCCTGCAGACTTTGCGGATCGTTCAGGCGTGCGTCAAACCAGTAACTCTGGCCGGCAGCGTCGATGGAAATGAGCACCGTCTCGGGCTGACTCTGGCGCAACTGGTTGGCCTGTTGCGGCAGACGCACCGCGACGGAAGTGTTGATGACAGGAATAGTGATCAGGAAGATGATCAAGAGCACCAGCATGACGTCGACCAGCGGCGTCGTGTTGATCTCGGACAGATCCGCGTCGTCCTGCACTTCGTCCTTGAAGCTGATGGCCACCGATCAAGCCTCCCGGCGCGTAGCGGCCATGCTCTGCTGGCGATCCACTTCAATCAGCAATTGGGTGTGCAGTTCCGAGCTGAAACTCTTGACTGCGTGCAGGGTCACGCGATTGCGCCGTACCAGCGCGTTGTATGCCAGCACCGCTGGCACGGCAACGGCCAGACCCAGGGCCGTCATGATCAGGGCCTCACCGACCGGGCCTGCAACTTTGTCGATCGAAGCCTGACCCGACACACCAATCGTCACCAGTGCGTTGTAAATACCCCAGACCGTGCCGAACAAACCGACAAACGGTGCCGTTGAGCCCACCGTTGCCAGGATGGAGAGTCCTTCCTGGCTGCGCATCTGCAGGCTGGAGACCGAATGCACGATGTCCTGACTCAGCCAATTGCCCAGATCAACCTGGCCGGCCAGACTGGCATGGCGCCGCCGTGCGGCGAGTGCCGACATCACCATAGAACGAAACGGGCTCTGCGCTCCCATGGCTTCGCTGCGCTGTTGCAGCGTCTCGTCGCGCGTGAAGCTGCTGTTGGCCGCCTGCAGTTGCGCGTCCAGTTGGCGCTGCGAGAGCCACTTTGCGATGATGAAATACCAGCTCAGCAAAGACATGAACGCGAGCAGCAGCAAGGTTGATCTGGCCACCCAATCGCCCTGCGCCCAGACCGAGCGCAGACCGTAGGGATTGCTCACCACCTCGGTCACTGGCGCCATGAACGCCACAGCGCCGGATTGGGCCTGCGCCAGCGTGCCGACCATCAGGCCCAACAGGAGCAGCGAAGAGACGAGCCAGCGTGAGCGGCGATGTGAGGCGTAAGCGGTTCTTGACATGGTGGTTTCCTGGAAAACTGTGGCTGACTATTTGCACTTGTCCATCGCAGCGGCGATCGGGATCGCGATGGCGCTGAGCAGACTGCCGCCAGCATTGGGGCCTATGCAATCGGGCTTGGCTGCGTCGGCCATGGCTTCGCCCAGACGGTTGCGCTGGCCGCCGCCATTGAGCTGCTCGTTGGCCATTTCTGCCAAACTTCGCTGGCGCGGTGCATTCTTCATGCTGTAAGGATAAAGGTTCAGCGGTGCCGGTGCCGCTGCGCCTGCAGCGGGCGCGGCTCTGCCGGGTGCCTGCGGCGCCGCAGAGCCGGGCAGGCTTTCCACAGGCGTGATGGCCGCCGGTCGCGACGGTGCCAGGGTCGGCGCTGGGGTGAGAGCCGGGGCCGGCGCTGGCGCCGCTGCAGGTGAGGGAGCCGGGGTCGGAGCTGGCATTGGGGCTGGAGCCGGGACCAACGGTGGTTCGGGCAGCGGAACCGGCACGGGGGTCGGCGCCGCAACGGGGACTGGCACAGGCTCAGGTCGGAGTTCGACCGGCGCCAGCGGCACCGCTACCGGCTCAGGCCTGGCAAGCACAGGCGCAGCTTGCAGCGTCGGCACCGGTAGTTCCTGCGGCGCACGTTCCGCCCTGACTGGCGTTGGCGTTGGCGTTGGCGTTGGCGTTGGCGGCGCTAAAGTCGGCTGCAACTGCAACTCAACCGGCTTGTCCAGCGGCAGTTCGATCGCCTTGGGCGCGAGCACCGGCGGCAAGGGCGGCGCGCTCTCCGTCACTGCCTTCAGCTTGGGCTCAGGCACGGGCAAAGGCAGACTGATCGGCTTTGTCGCTTGTTCCGCTTGCACCGTGATCGGTGCCAGATACTGGACTACCGATCGCACCGACTGCACCATGGGCGCGGACTGCAACGCCAGCCAGAGCAAAGCCAGGTGCATGACCCCGGTGGTCAGCAGGGCCGTTCTGGAAACAGGTGCTGCCGGACTCATGCAGCGAGCAACTCTCCAAAACGCCGCAAATCCACATTGCCGCCGCTGAGAATGACCCCGACGCGTTTGCCCGCCAGCGGCAAACCAGCGTGGCAGGCGGCGGCATAACCCAGACAACCGGTCGGCTCCACCAGCATCTTCATGCGCTCGGCAAAAAAGCGCATGGCCTCGACGAGTTGGGCATCGCTGGCAGTCAGCACATCGCGGACGTCGCGCCGGATGATGCCAAAGGTGTACTGGCCCAGATGCTGTGTCTGCGCGCCGTCCGCAATCGTCTTGGGGGTCTCGATGTGGACGATGGCACCCGATCGAAACGACTGTTGACCATCGTTGCCAGCCAGCGGTTCGACACCGTAAACCTGGCATTCGGCTGCCAGCGCACGCGCCGACAAAGCCGAGCCCGCCAGCAGCCCGCCACCACCCAGCGGCACCAGCAGAAAGTCGAGTGCGCCCACTTCTTCGAACAGTTCTTTGGCAGCCGTTCCCTGCCCCGCGATCACGTCGGCGTGGTCATAGGGCGGGATCAGTGTCAGGCCGCGCTGCTCTGCCAGCTCTTTGGTCATCGCTTCGCGGTCGCATTGGTAGCGATCAAACAGGATCACCTCCGCACCGTAGCCTTTGGTGGCCTCGATTTTGCTCGGTGGTGCATCCAGCGGCATCAGGATGGTGGCCGGGATGCCGAGCAGGCGCGCCGACAAGGCAATCGCCTGCGCGTGGTTGCCCGACGAGAAGGTAATGACGCCGGCCTGGCGTTGTGCGGCGCTGAACCTGGACAACGCATTGAAGGCGCCGCGAAACTTGAAAGCGCCCATGCGCTGAAAGTTTTCGCACTTGAAAAAGACGCTGGCTCCGAGGCGCTGGTCCGCCGTGCGCGAGCGCATCACCGGTGTTCGATGCGCCTGTCCCTCGAGTCGCGCCGCGGCAACCGTCACGTCTTCATAGCTTGGTAATGTCAACATGGTGAACCTTCCGTTGGAGCTAGCTGCGCTGCATGGTGGCGCGCAAGGATTCGGTCAGGATGCCCAGACTCTCGGCCAGATGAGCGCGCGTTTCCACACTGCGGCCACCCCTGGCCAGGGCGCTGCGCAGCGATTGCTGCAAGCGTGTGGCATGCAATCGCGCCAGACTGAGCGCGTCGCTCGGCAGTGCAGCCGAGCCCTTGGTCAGAACGGTCTGCAGTCGCTTCAGGTGTTCGCGTTGCAAGCCGCGCCGCAATACATCGATCTCGGCACCACCGGAGAGCTCACTCCAGATGCTGTTCTGCAGTGTCTGGTAGACCTCGCTCAGCGAGATCATCGAGCGGCGCTGCGCCGGTGCCAGGTAGCTGGGAAGATCGAGCAGACGCTGCGCCGTGTTGCCCGAGAGCAAGCGGTCCATGGCCGCCGTTTGCGCGCGCAGGACCACCGCCCTGAGGTTCACCGGGCCACCGCGATCCCACTCGTTGTAGTCCAGCGTCAGACCCGACAGAAACTCCGGCCTGAATCTGAAGGACGTCGCACTGAACAGTCCCGATGCCAGGAACCGCAGGGCCTCTCTTTGCTTGGCAGGGTCCACCGGCGTGAAACTGGCACGGCCGGTGCTGCCCGGCAGGTCGCGCAGCGCATGCATGCCACCCACATACTTGCTCACCAGGTCAGCCGCGCGTTGCAGCTGGTTGAAGCCCGACAACAGGACGCGGCGCTGGCGCAGCGGGTCTTCCCCAGGCTGGGGCTTGCGGTCCTGCAGGCGGGTCCAGAGTTCCTGCGAGAGCTTCAGGCGTTTCTTGTAATAAGCCAGCGGGTCGTCGCCGAGATCGAAGCGGTTTACCAGCGGATCCATGCCCTCGTTGTTGCCACCGCCACCGGCATCGCTGTCATCGCCGTAGGCCAGCGCGCTCTCGGTACTGCGCGCAGCGATCCGGCCGAGTTCGGCAGCTTCGGTTGCCGGGTCCAGTGGCCTGTAGGCGTACTCGATAGCCCAGTAATCGTAGGGGCCCAGCGTGGTATTGGTGTAGCTGCCCTGGCGCTCGCCACTGAGCGCGAGGTTGTACGGGTTGTAATCCATCACGGAGCCTGATATTCCGTGGGCCTGGGTGTAGCTCAAATCCTGCAACTGGGCTTGGCTGATGGTGGTGGAGGCCTTGAAGTTGTGTTTGAGTCCCAAGGTGTGCCCGACCTCATGCATGATGGTGTCGGTAATTACCGCCTGCACAAAGGCCTCGGCCTCGGGGCTGTCGGGTGCAATATCGCCGCGTGCTTCCAGCACATCCAGCGCGAAGTTCATCTCGGCTGCCGCCTCCTGTGCGTAGTTGCAGTAGGCCGCGTGCGCAGAATGCGGCGCGCTGGCTGCGTCTTCCACCACAAAACGCCGTGCGCCGCGGGCAAAAACATCGCTCATGCCAATATCTGCGTCCAGAATTTCGCCGCTTCGAGGGTCGGTGTGGCTCGGGCCGATCGCGAAGCCGACATCCGCCCCAACGAACCAGCGGACGGAGGCGTGCGCCGCGTCCATGTTGTCCCAGTCGGCATCGTCAGGCTGCTGCTTCGCAAGGACCGCATTCTTGAACCCGATCTTCTCGAAAGCCTTGTTCCATTCGGTGATGCCGGCCTGCACCGCCGGCCGGTACCTGGACGGAATATTCTTGTCCATCCAGTACACGATAGGACTCACGGGTTCCGACAGCGCCGCTGTCGGGTCTTTCTTCTCCAGCCGCCAGCGCTGGACCAAGTGAACACGGGCATTGGCCTTCATGTCGGCGCCAAGGTCGGTAAAAGACTCCATGAAATGTCCCAGGCGTGGATCCGCCAGTCGCGTTGCCATCGGCGTCTGGGGCAAAGCCGCGAAGTTGTAGACGTAGCTCACAAAGAAACTGCGCGGATCGGGCGTGGCCTGCGGCGGTGTCGGGCTGGGTACCGGCGGTGGCGTCAACGGGGCGGCCGGAATGCGGGGCGTGGAGAAATGCACTCGCGCCGTCAGGGTGCTCAGAGTCGGTTCGGCGCGCGTGGCATCAAAGGAGGAGTTGGGCTTGTCCAGCGTGTAGGTCAGCCGGTAGGCCGACTCTATGCGCGTCGAATAGCCCGGGATATCGGCCAGCAGAAAGCCGGCATCCACCAGGATCGACTTGCGCTCCGGGTGCTCCAGGCTGAGCACCGCTGCTGAGGCCAGCAGGCTCGGCGAGAAAGCCTGTCCCACGGCCAATTCGGACCCGCCCACGGCCCGGAACTTGGTATTGAGTGCCAGCAACTGCATCTGGTTGCCAATGCGCCGCCATTGGGCCAGCGCATCGCTGCCCATCTGGCTCGCATAGAGGCCGCGTTCGCCGACCGAACTGGCGATGTTGACGGTGAACAAAAAGGGCTTGTCGAGCGCCGACTTGGGAATTTCCAGCCAGACTTTCTCATCCTTGCGCCAGATCGGAAACAGGCCGTCCTGCTGCTTGGCATCCTTGATCACTTCGGCGAAGGGCTTGGGCAGGGTTGGGTCAGCCGGTCTGGCCGATGCAGGGGTCGAGGCGGCCGACGCCGGTGCCGCGGACGCAGAAGCAGCGCTGGCACTGGGTGTGGCCTGCAGGTTCAGCGCCCTGGTTTCAAGGTTGGCGCCGCTGGCCCAAAAGGCCATCGCCGGGCCCATGGTCGCCAGAAGAATGGCCGCTCGATAGAACCTCGCCTTGCGCAGGCACAAGTGGGGAAGTGGAGTGTTTGGCTGTGTCATGGCTGCTCACCAAAAATGGACAGCCCGAGTGTACCCAGCCAGCCGATTCGTGGCGTTCGGCGCGGCACTCGGGCGTGTGCAGCACAATCCGGCCTCAATGCTCGATCTCCTCAAAACCTTCTCCTGGCAGGAGTTGCGCCATCACCCCTGGCGCAACGCCGCTGCCGTGTTGGCCGTGACGCTGGGTGTCGCACTGGCCTTCTCGGTGCATCTGATCAACGCCTCGGCACTGGCCGAATTCTCGCAGGCCGTGCGCGCTGTCGGTGGACAGCCGGATCTGGAACTGCGCGCCGTGCAGGGCAGCTTTGATGAATCGCTCTATGCCCGCGTCGCGCAACTGCCGGAAGTGGCGCTGGCCTCGCCCGTGCTGGAGGTCAGCAGCTACGCCCTGAACGACAAGGACGAGCGTGCGCCGCTGCGCATTGTCGGCGTTGACGCGCTGCTGGTAGCCAGTGTGGCGCCGTCCCTGATGCCGCGGGTCAACGCTGGTGCCGATCGGCTGGCGTTGTTCTCGCCCGGTCATGTGTTTCTGAACGCCGCGGCGCGCCAACGCTGGGGTGGCGACACATTGCAACTGCAAAGTGCGCTACAGCTCAGGCAGGTCCATGTGGCTGGCAGCGTCAGCGCCACTGGTGGGCCACTGGCGCTGATGGACATCGGCGCAGCGCAGGCGTTCTTTGGCAAAGAGGGGCAACTCTCACGCATCGACCTGCGTCTGCAGCCTGGCGTAGACCGCGCTGCGTTTGTCCGCGGCTTGCAGCGCAGCGCAGGCTGGCCCGCCAACGTCACTCTGACGGAGCCGGCCGACGCGCTGGCGCAGGTCAGCAACATGTCGCGCGCCTACCGCGTCAACCTCAGCGTACTGGCACTGGTGGCGCTGTTTACTGGTTCATTTCTGGTGTTCTCGGTTCTGTCACTGAGTGTGGCCAAGCGGAGCCAGCAATTCGCCCTGCTGGGTGTGCTGGGTCTGAGTGCGCGCAGCCGGCTCTCGTTGGTATTGTGGGAATCGCTGGCGCTGGGTTTGCTTGGCAGTGCCACTGGCATCGCCCTGGGTACGGGGCTGGCGCTGTTGGCGCTGCGCATGCTGGGCGGCGACCTGGGTGGCGGCTACTTTGCCGGTGCCGTGCCGACGCTGCAATGGGATGGCATGGCGGCCCTGGTCTACGCTGTCCTGGGTGCTGTTGCGGCCCTAGTCGGTGGCTGGTGGCCGGCGCGCCAGGCGCAGCGGTTGGCGCCCGCCCTGGCGCTCAAAGGTCTGGGCGCTGACCTGATGGCGCAACGCAGTCACTGGATCAGCATCCTGTTGCTCATCGGCAGCGCATTGCTGGCAAGCGCCCCGCCCGTCTTTGAGCTGCCGCTCGCAGCCTACTTTTCGATCGGCTTGCTGCTGCTGGGTGGCATCACGGCGCTACCCTGGCTGATCGGCCTCCTGCTCGACCAACTGGCACCGCGCCTGAGCCGCCACGCGCTGCCGGTGTTGGCGCTGGAGCGCGCCCGGCGTGTGCGCGGCAGCGCTGCCGTGGCTGTGAGCGCGGTGGTGGCCTCGCTCAGTCTGGCCGTGGCACTGACCGTGATGGTAGCGAGCTTTCGCGAATCCATGGTCCATTGGCTCGATCAGGTGCTGCCGGCCGACCTGTATCTGCGCAGCGCCCGCAATCTGGCGGCGGGTGACACGGTTTACTTCCAGCCCGAATTTGTTCAGGCCGCTGCCAAACTGCCCGGTGTGCAACGCGTGCAAGCGCAGCGTCTGGTTTTGCTGCTGCTCAGCCCGGAGCGGCCAGCCGTGGCGCTGATGGCGCGCCAACTCAGCGACCCCGGTCACGATCTACCGATGGTCGGTGAGCCGCTGCCAGTGCCAGACGGCGCCATCGGCATTTATGTCAGCGAGGCGATGCTCGATTTACACGGCGCCCGCGTCGGCGCGGTATTTGCGCCCCTGGCAAACGCCTTCAAGGTTCTGGAGCCGCGCAACGCGTCGCCAATCAAACCTTTCTTCATCGCTGGGATCTGGCGCGACTATGCGCACCAGGGCGGCGCCATTGCGATCGACAAGGCAGCGTTCGAGCAACTCAGCGGCGACCGCCGCGCCAATGACCTGGCACTTTGGCTGAGTGAAAAGACGCAGCCCGAAGCGGTGCAACAAGCCTTGCGCGGCCTGGCCGACTCCCTGGATCCAGGTGCCGGCGCACTGCTTGAATTTGGTACGACGCGCCAGATTCGCGCCATGTCGCTAAGAATCTTCGACCGCAGTTTTGCCGTCACCTACTGGCTGCAGGCGGTGGCGATCGGCATTGGCCTGTTTGGCGTAGCCGCGAGTTTCAGCGCCCAGGTGCTGGCGCGGCGCAAGGAATTTGGCCTGCTGGCCCACCTGGGGCTGACGCGACGCCAGATTCTGGCTGTGGTGGCTCTGGAGGGCGCCGCCTGGACCACTTTGGGCGCCATCGCAGGGCTGGCCTTGGGACTGGCAGTAGCGCTGGTACTGGTTCATGTGGTCAATCCGCAGAGCTTCCACTGGACCATGGATCTGGTGCTGCCCTGGAGTCGCCTGCTGGCGCTGTGCCTGGCGGTGGTTGCCGCCGGTACTTTGACAGCCTGGCTGTCCGGCCGGGCCGCGGCGGGCAAAGACGCCGTGCTGGCGGTCAAGGAAGACTGGTAGGCCGCCTAACGCTGCACGGCACGGCCTGCCAGCAACTGACTGGCAGCAAAGCTCAGGCCAAGCAGCACGATGACAGCTGCGCCAATCACTATTTCCTTACCCTCGTACCAAAGCGCCAGATCGACGTGCAGCCAGCGCAGCAGGCCCAGAGCAGCCACGCCCAGGCTGATCAGCGCAACCATCAGGCCCATCACCCGGGATGCGACACGGGCACGCTGATCGGCGCGCCGCAGCAGGCGCGCGATCCACAAGCCGTTGATGCCATCCATCAGCAGCATGCCGCAGGTAAAGGCCAGACCTAACACCAGCGCGTGCATGATGCCACCATGCTGGGTCGCAGTGACCGCAAACAGCGCAGCCTGGCTCATGGTGTCAAAAGAAAGTGCAAAAAGAGCGCCGACAGCGGCAATCGCCAGGGGATGCGAAGCCGATTGCAGATGCACCAGCAGTCCCGCCTTGACGCCCACTGGCGCCACGACTGCATCTGGCGCCGCGCTAAAGACGGCGCGCAAATTGAGCAAGCCCAGCAGCGTCAGGAAAGTGATGGATACCCAGGTACCGACATCCTCCATCCAGGACGGCACCTGCCAGCGGCTGGCCGCCATGCCGACGCCCAGCGCAATCAGCATCACAATGCTGCCGTGACCCAGCGAGAACAAGGCGCCACACCAGCGCGCCCGCTGCGGCGCCCGACGCAGGTTGTAACGCGTCAGCCCGTCGATGGTGGCCAGGTGGTCGGGATCCAGGCCGTGCTTGGCGCCGAACACGAACACCAGACCCAGCAAGGCAATCCAGTCGTTGGGAAGTTCCATGAGCCGTCACCATACAAGATCCGTGCCGCTCACACAACATGGGCAGACGCCAATCAAACAGCGCTCATGCTCTGATCGGATCAATTGCACAAGCATGCAGCAACTGGTTAGCTTACCGGTTATTCACTAACCGTCAGCACCGAGCGTACTGCCATGCAGCAGAGCCACGCCACAGGCAAGCGCTTGAATTTAAAGCACCTCGCCACGGTGCGCCATGCTGGCGCGCTATTTGCTATTGCTGTCCTATCAGGCCCCCTCGAGGTCTGGCTCCAGGAGACAACATGGGCGAAATGAACGAAATTTTCAAGCTGGGTCGTGAGGCTTTGAACGGTATTGAGCAGCGTCTTGGCATGTCCCGACGCGATTACTTGCAGTTCTGCGCCACGCTGGCGGTCACCATGGGTCTACCCAAGGGGGCAGACGCGGCGGTTGCAAAGGCGATCGAATCAGCCAAGCGACCTTCCGTGATCTGGCTGCACTTTCAGGAATGCACAGGCTGCACCGAATCCCTGCTTCGTGCCGAGCATCCGACGCTGGAGAAACTGATCCTCGAAATCATTTCGCTGGACTACCACGAGACATTGATGGCCGCCGCCGGGCATCAGGCCGAGGCGGCGCGCAAGGATGCGATGAAGGCCAACAAGGGCAAATACGTGCTGGTGATCGAAGGCGCGATTCCGGTCAAGGAAAACGGCATCTACTGCAAGATCGGCGGTCACACTGCCATCGACCTGCTCAAGGAATGTGCCGCCGATGCCGCAGCCGTGATTGCCATCGGCTCCTGCGCCTCCTGGGGCGGCATGCCCTCGACCGGACCCAACCCGTCAGGCGCCTCCAGCGTGGCGGAAGTTCTGGGCAAGCCGGTGCTTACGATTCCGGGCTGCCCGCCCAACCCCTACAACTTCCTGGCCACGGTCGTTCACTTCCTCACCTTTGGCAAGCTGCCAGACGTCGACAAATTGGGTCGCCCCAAGTTTGCCTACTCCAGACTGGTTCACGAGAACTGCGAGCGCCGCGCCCACTTCGATGCTGGCCGCTTTGCCATCGAGTTTGGTGACGCCGGACACCGTCAGGGGCATTGCCTCTACAAGTTGGGTTGCAAAGGACCCGAGACCTACGCCAACTGCCCGACGCTCGGGTTTGGCGACGCTGGCGAGAACAACTGGCCGGTCGGCTGCGGCCACCCCTGCATAGGCTGCACCGAAAAAGGGGTTGGCTTTGCCAAACCGATTCACCAACTGGCAACGATGAAGAATGTGGCGCCGCCGCTGCAGTACGCCCGCATTGTTGAGGAACAGGGCAAGGGTGCCACCCTCGCGTCTGCCGCAGCTCTGGCGGCACTGGCTGGCGCCGCTGCCGGCGCAGCGGTGATGTTGACACGCAATCTCGGTCTCTCCCACGCTGCCGAAGAGGCCGAACGCGCCAAATCCGAAGGCAAGCCGCACGACAAGGCACGGGGCTAAGCATGGACTCCCGCCGCGATTTCCTCAAAGGGGTTCTCGCAAGCAGTGCCGCTCTCACAGCGGCCACTGTTGCGCCACCCGCTTGCGCCCGGGAGACCCTGAGTGTCCCGACCGAGGCGCTTGGACTCCTTTACGACGCCACACTTTGCATTGGCTGCAAGGCCTGCGTTGCCGCCTGCAAGGAAGCCAATAACAATCCGCCCGAGTTTTCGACCGCAGATCATCTCTGGGACACGCCGCTGGACACCTCCGGCTACACCTTCAACCTGATCAAGATGTACCGCAACGGCACCATGGAGACCAAGGACGCCGAAGTGAACGGCTACGCCTTCATGAAGACCTCGTGCATGCATTGCGCAGACCCGTCCTGCGTCTCGGCCTGCCCGGTCTCGGCCATGAACAAGGACCCCGTGACCGGCATTGTGGCGTACGACCCCGGCGCCTGCGTTGGCTGCCGCTACTGCGTTGTGGCCTGCCCGTTCGGTATTCCAAAATACCAGTACGACTCGCCCACCGGCAAGATCGGCAAGTGTGAGTTGTGCCGCCATCGCACCAAGGACGGACACTACTCAGCCTGCGCCGAGGTCTGCCCGACGGGCGCAACCCTGTCCGGAAGAACCAGCGACCTGCTGCTCGAAGCCAAACGTCGATTGGCTCTCAAGCCCGGCAGCGTCACACGCTACCCGCGTGGCAAATTGGGTGGACCCGACCAGAGTTACGAGGGGTCAGTTGGCAAGTACCTGCAACACGTTTACGGTGAAAAAGAATACGGTGGTACCCAGGTGCTCAAACTCTCCAGCGTGAGTTTCGACAAGGTCGGCATGCCCGATCTGCCGCCGAAATCGTCGGCCGCCACCTCCGAGACCATTCAGCACTCGCTGTACGGCGGCCTGATCATGCCGATTGCCGTGCTCGGCGTCTTGAGTTTCATCGCCAAGAAGAACGTCCACGATGAAGACGATTCCGACGGCAACGGAACCGGGGAGAAATGACCATGGCACAGCATCAACACACAAGCCCTGCGCCGGTCGGCGGCAGCCTGATCAACGCCGCCACCCTGGTCTGCGGCGTCCTCATCGCCGTCATGGTGGCCATTCTTCTGGTGCGTTTCGTCTTTGGTCTGGGAGCAGTAACCAACGTCAACGACGGCTACTCCTGGGGCATCTGGGTCGTCGTCGATGTCATGATCGGCTCGGCGCTGGCCTGCGGCGGCTTTTCGGTCGCCCTGCTGGTCTATATCTTCAACAAGGGCGAGTACCACCCGCTGATCCGCCCAGCCCTGCTGGCCAGCCTGTTTGGCTACACCCTGGCCGGCGGCGGCATTTTCTTCGACCTTGGCCGCTGGTGGAATTTCTGGCACATCTTCTGGCCCGGCTACGTGAATGCCAATTCGGTCATGTTCGAGGTAGCAGCCTGCGTGACGGCCTACATCATGGTGATGTGGATTGAATTTTCACCGGTCTTCCTGGAAAAACTCGGCCTGCTTGACGTCAAGAAGAAACTGACCAAAGTGTTGTTCTTCTTTATCGCGCTGGGCATGGTGCTGCCGATGATGCACCAGGCATCGCTCGGTACCATGCTGGTGGTGATGGGCGGACAGGTCAACCCGCTGTGGCAAACGCCGGTGGTGCCGCTGATCTACCTGCTCACGGCCATCATCATCGGTTACGGTGTCGTGCTTTTCGAGTCCTGTGTTGCCGCCTCCAGCTACCGGCGCAAGATCGAGATGCATCTGCTGAACCCGATGTCGAAAATCATGCTCGGGGTGCTGGCGGTCTATCTGGTCGTCCGGCTCGGCGACCTGCTGGCGCGCGGCGCAATCGGCGAAGCCTTCAAACCGAATTTGCAGGCGTTCGCCTTCTGGCTGGAGAACCTGTGCTTTGTGGCGCCCTTCTTCCTGATCGGCAATGTCGAGGCGCGCCGCAATCCGGCACGCCTGTTCCTGGCCGGCATCGCCATCATGCTGGGCGGTATCCTGCTGCGCCTCAATGGTTTCCTGATTGGCTACGGACATCACACCGGGTCCGGCTGGACCTATTTCCCCTCATTCACCGAAGTCATGGTGACCACCGGCATGTTCGCTATCGAGGTCCTCGGTTACATCATCATCACGCGGCGTTTCCCGGTACTGCCAAGGGAAAACGCGCAGGTGGCGTCTTGATCAGTCGAGGACAGAGCTTGTTCACTTCGTGTAACTGCGGTCTGTCCCACGAAATTTGGAATTATTCTGGAGACAAAAAATGTCAAAACGCATAACAATTGATCCGATCACCCGCATCGAAGGCCACCTGCGGATCGATGTCGACATCGACGGCGGCAAGGTTCAAAAGGCCTGGTCTTCCGGCCAGATGTGGCGCGGCGTTGAACTGATTCTGCTCGGGCGCGACCCGCGCGACGCCTGGGCCATCACGCAACGCATCTGCGGCGTCTGCACTACCGTGCATGCCATCACCTCCGTGCGCGCGGTCGAGAACGCGCTGAAGATGGAGATTCCGCTGAACGCCCAGTTCATCCGCAACCTGATCATCACGGCGCACTCGGTGCACGACGCGATTGTGCATTTTTATCACTTGTCGGCGCTTGACTGGGTCGATGTCGTTTCGGCGCTGAAAGCCGACCCGGACAAGACTTCGATATTGGGCGAGAGCCTGTCAAGCTGGCATCTCAACAGCAAGCACGAGATGCGCCGCGTGCATGAGCGCCTCAAGACTTTTGTCAATGGCGGGCAACTCGGCATCTTCACCAACGGCTATTGGGGCCATCCGGCGATGAAGCTCTCCCCGGAAGTCAATCTTCTGGCAGTGGCGCATTACCTCCAGGCGCTCGAGGTGCAGCGCAAGGCGAACAAGATCGTTTCCATCCTGGGCTCCAAGACGCCGCACATCCAGAACGTCGCGGTCGGTGGCGTCTCGAATCCACTGGCTACGGATTCGCAGGCGGTGCTCACGGTGGAACGCCTGATGGCGATCAAGGGCTGGATCGACGAACTGGCCGATTTTGTCAAGAATGTCTACCTGATCGATGTCGCCGCCGTGGGCGCGTTTTATCCGGAGTGGACGACGATCGGCAAAGGCGTGACAAACTACCTGTCGGTGCCCGACATTCCGCTCGATACCAAGGGAACCAAGTTCGCCTACCCCGGCGGCTTCATCGAAGGCGGTGATCTGGCAACGCGCAAGCCGATCAGCAGTTTCAACGACGAGTACTGGATGAAAGGCGTCCAGGAGGCAGTCAAGCATTCATGGTACAAGGACAATGCTGCCGGGCCGCTGCACCCCTACAAGGGCGAGACCGTGCCGAACTACACCGACTTCAAGGACGATGCCAAATATTCCTGGCTCAAGTCGCCAACCTTCTACGGCAAACCGGCGCAGGTCGGCCCGCTGGCGCGCGTCCTCAACGGTCTGGCTGCCGGTCACGCGCCCACCACCAAATACGCCACCGCGGCGCTGGACACAGTCTCGGCGCTTGCCAAGACCAAGATCGGCCTGGGTGCCATGCACTCGACCATCGGCCGGCATGCTGCGCGTGCCATCACCTGCTGCGTCAACGTCGACATCCTGGCCGACCAGTGGACGGCCCTGCTAACCAACATGGGCAAGGGCGACCTGACCACTTTCAACAAGCCGGTATTTCCGAAGGACGAGGTCATGGGTGTGGGCATCCATGAGGCGCCGCGCGGTGCGCTGTCGCACTGGGTCGTCATCGACAACGGCAAGATCAAGAACTACCAGTGCGTCGTGCCATCGACCTGGAACGCCTGCCCCAGAAACGAAAAGGACGAAGCCGGGCCTTACGAAGCCTCGCTCGCCGGCACGCCGATTGCCGATCCGGAAAAGCCCTTGGAGGTCCTGCGCACCATTCACTCATTCGACCCCTGCATCGCCTGCGCCATCCACCTGACCGACAAGGACAGCGGCTCTGCATTTTCGGTTAAGGCCGTTTAAGCTCGGGTTACCATCAAAGGGTCGGCCAATTGCCGGCCCTTTTTATTTGCTGGGCCTTACTCTATGCGTGCAGTTGTTCTCGGTATCGGCAACACCATCCTGACCGATGAAGCGGCAGGTGTGCGCGCCGCTGAAATGCTGGAGCAGCGCTACCGGATGCCGGACACGGTGCAGGTGATCGACGGTGGCACCTCAGGCATGGAGATGATCGAAGACCTATCGGATCTTGATTTCCTGATCGTGCTGGACGTTGTCAAGACTGGCGCATCTGCAGGGACCGTCGTGAAGATTTCAGGCAAGGAGATTCCGGTTTTTTTCCGGCGCAAACTCTCACCACACCAGATTGGCCTGCCCGACGTGCTGGCCAGCCTGGAACTGCTCGACACGATGCCGAAAGAAATCATCGTGCTCGGCGTCGAGCCGATTTCGCTGGCACTCGGCATGGACATGACAAGCACCATCGCCGCCAAAGTTCCAGAACTGGTCGAGATGGCCGTTGCCGAGCTGTTGGCGCGCGGTTATGCGTTGCAGCCACTGACAGCAAAGATTGCCTGATATGTGCCTGGCTGCCCCCTCGCGTGTGCTTGAAGTCCATGATGGCATGGCGCTGACCGAGTGCTTCGGACAGCGGCGCCAGGTCAGCCTGCTGCTGCTCGAAGAAGATGTGGTCGTTGGCGACTATGTTCTGATTCAGGCCGGTGGTTTTGCCTTCGAGCGCCTGGAGCCAGAGCGCGCGCGGGAGTCTCTGGCACTGATGGAAAAATTGATGGCAGAAGACTCGGATGCCAGGAAGTGGGGCGCTCCCGCATGAGCTTGCGCATCCATCAGCACAATCCAGCCGAACTGGTTGAACAAACCTACTTTCGCATCCAGCAGGAGCGCATGGCCGACGTGCCAATTTTGAATCCCGCCCTGTCGGTGGAAGCGATTGATTTCCAGCGTTGGCAGGGACATTGGCTGGGCGTGGTCCTCACCCCCTGGTGCATGAGCCTCTTGCTGGTTCCCGGCAGCTCCGAGAACTGGGAATCGACCGGTGAAAACAAACGCCGCTTTGTCAAGTTCCCGGCGGGCAAATTCGCCTTTCTGGGCAGCGTCGAGGGCGAGCTAGGCGAGTACCAGAGTTGTGCCCTGTTCTCGCCCATGGACCAGTTCAACGCCCAGTCGCAAGCCAGCATGACGGCGCGCGCTTCGCTCAGCGGTCTCTTGAGCGCACCCGGCGCAGCCAGGGAAGAAAAGCCGGCCGACAAGCCCTCGCTGTCGCGTCGGCGCTTTTTTGCCATGCGTTAAGCTGCTGGAACGCAAATTTCCACGGAATCCATCGGATGCATGAAATGTCGCTGGCCGAAGGCGTGCTGCAGCTGATAGAAGACGCGGCGCGACAACAGCAGTTTGCCAAGGTCAAAACAGTATGGCTGGAGATCGGCCAGCTCTCGGGCGTCGAGGTCGAAGCCATGAAGTTCTGCTTCGATGCGGTAACCCGCGACAGCGTGGCGCAAGGGGCGCAGTTGGAGATCATTGCACTGCCAGGCACCGGCTGGTGCATGGCCTGCGCAAAGTCGGTGCCCATGACTGAGGTCTATGGCGAATGTCCGCACTGCGGCGGCTACCAGATGCAGGTGACCGGCGGCACTGAAATGCGCCTGAAGGAACTTGAAGTAGAGTAAGGAAGTCGGAAATTGCAAAAGTACCAGTTGTCAAGCTGTTTGACATTACGATCCAGGCTTTGTCATTGCGGGTGCCCGTGTCATTGCGGGCCACGACCCGCAATCCAGTATTGGCGTGCCACTGGATCCCGGATCGAGTCCGGGATGACAAGTGGCAGGTCCGGGATGACAAATGGCAAGTCCGGGGTCACAACGGAATATCAGCAATTTTCGTTTCCCTAAGCGAATACCTTAACGGAGAGATCGAATGTGCACAACTTGCGGCTGCGGCACCGGCGAAGTCAGGATCGAGGGCAAAGCTGCCCACGACGATCATGAACATACCCATGACCATGTGCATGCTTATGGCAGCCGGCACAGCCACGGTCATGAACATGGCGATGAATCGCATGAACACGCGCACCCGCATGTGCACGAGCATCCACACAGCCAGCCCGCGCACGCCCACGCACCGGGGATGGATGGCAAGCGCATGGTGCAAATTGAACAGGACATCCTGGCCAAGAACAATGCCTATGCGCAGGCCAATCGGCAGCAACTCTCAGAGAAGGGTATCTTTGCGCTGAACCTGGTCTCAAGCCCGGGCTCGGGCAAGACCACCCTGCTGTGCAAGACCATCACCATGCTGGAAGGCCAGACGGTGGCAGTGATCGAGGGCGATCAACAAACCACACACGATGCCGAGCGCATTCGCGCCACTGGCGCGCCTGCCATCCAGATCAACACTGGCAAGGGCTGCCATCTGGACGCCCATATGGTCGGCCACGCCATGGAGCAATTGAAGCTGCAGTCCGACAGTCTGCTGATGATCGAAAACGTCGGCAACCTGGTCTGCCCGGCCGCCTTTGACTTGGGCGAGGCACACAAGGTGGTGATCCTGTCAGTGACCGAGGGCGAGGACAAGCCAATCAAATACCCGGACATGTTTCACGCGGCCAGCGTGATGCTGCTGAACAAGATCGACTTGCTGCCGCATCTGAACTTTGACGTCGCGGTGGCCATAGCCTACGCACGCCGTGTCAATCCCCGGATTCGCATCATCGAGCTTTCTGCGGCCACCGGCGAAGGCATGGACGAGTGGCTGGACTTCTTGCGTGCCGGTGTAACCAGCGCGCGCGCACAGAAGCAGGAAACCGTGGACCTTCTGAAACAACGGATTGCCGAACTCGAAGCACGTTTGCTGCAACAACTTCCCTGAGGGCCATATCAACAATTCGTCATTGCGAGCGAAGCGTGGCAATCCATGCCCCCGATTGTCATCCCGGACCTCGACAACTGTCATCCCGAACCCCGGCAGCTGTCATCCCGGACTTGCCACTTGTCATCCCGGACTTGATCCGGGATCCAGTGCCACGCCAATACTGGATTGCGGGTCGTGGCCCGCAATGACACGGGCACCCGCAATGACACGGGCACCCGCATTGACACGGGCACCCGCATTGACACGGGCACCCGCAATGACAATCAAGCGCCCGCAATGACGAACGCCAGTTGCATTGCGCGCCACATCCGGGTAAAGGGCATCGTCCAGGGCGTTGGCTTTCGGCCCTTTGTCTGGCGTCTGGCGCAAGAACTTCAACTCAGCGGCTGGGTCCGTAACGACGCCCAGGGCGTCGAAATTGCGGCACAGGGAACGCGCTTGCAAATCGACGCCTTGCTCGAACGATTGCGCAACGAGGCACCAGTGCTGGCACGCGTAGACAGCATACATAGCCAGGACGTGGCACTCGGTACGCTCGGCACACTCGGCACGCTCGGCACTTTCAACATCCTGCCAAGCGTTCCCGGAGAATCCAACACCGCGATCGGGCCCGATGTCGCGGTCTGCCCGGACTGCCTGACGGAATTGTTTGATCCCACCCATCGCCGTTGGCGCCACCCCTTCATTACCTGCACCCACTGCGGCCCTCGCTACACGGTCACCCGCGCCCTGCCCTATGACCGGCCACAGACCAGCATGGCGCCATTCCCGCTGTGCCCGCAGTGCGAGCGCGAGTACCTGACACCGGCGGATCGGCGCTTTCATGCCGAGACGACCTGCTGCCCGCAGTGCGGCCCGCGCCTCTCGCTCAGCCAGCTTGACGGCCGAGCCATCGAAGGTGACCCGATCACCGCCACACTCGAATTGCTGAAGTCCGGCGCCATCGTCGCCATCAAGGGACTCGGCGGCTTTCATCTGGCCTGCGACGCGCACAACAGTGCCGCGGTGGCGCGCTTGCGGCTGCGCAAGAACCGCGAAGCCAAACCCTTTGCCGTGATGACGGCCAACGTCGCCAGCCTGGCACCCTACGCAAGCGTCTCGGCGCAAGAACGCGCGCTACTGGAGGGGCAAGAGCGGCCGGTCGTATTGCTGCGCGCGCTGTCCCAAGGCGTCCAGGCGCTGGAGGGCGTGGCGCCGGGACTGCTGAACCTGGGCGTCATGCTGCCGAGCACGCCAATTCACTTCCTGCTGTTTCACGAAGCGGCCGGTCGGCCCGGTGGCACCGACTGGCGGGCCGCTGCGCAGGAACTGGTACTGGTAATGACCAGCGCGAATCCGGGTGGTGAGCCTATCGTGCGCGACACGGCTGAGGCACGAAGCCGACTTGCAGGTATTGCCGACGCCCTGCTCGACCACGACCGCGAGATCGTGGCACGCTGCGACGACAGTGTGATCCGCCCAATGAATGCGTATGAGGATGCAGCAACACCTTTGTCATCCCGGACCCGATCCGGCATCCAGGTCCCCGCAGACACTGGATTGCGGGTCAAGCCCGCAATGACGACCCATGGGTGGCAGTTCATCCGGCGCAGCCGCGGCTACGCACCTGCCGCGCTCAAGCTGTCGCGCGGCGGTCTCTCGGTACTGGCTTTCGGCGCCCAGCTGAAGAACAGCGTCTGCGTGACGCGCGGCGACCAGGCCTTTGCCTCACCCCACATCGGCGATCTGGACAATGCGGCCACCTGCGAGTTTCTGGACGAGAC
>CAITQH010000041.1 GCA_903894475.1 uncultured beta proteobacterium | reverse complement strand
GGCACGCGACGTGCTCGATGCATGGAAGAAGAATCCACCGTTTGGCGTGACTGAAGTCATGGTTGATGGCATCAAATATTACGACGCAAAAGGCAATACAAAGACCGCTGACCTTGACGCCATTCGTGCAGCCATCAATCGCATGACACAGGGTAAGTAGACGACTCGGATTACTGCCACGACTAGCGGACGGCTGGGACGACTTCATAGGAGAAGCGCCATTTAAGTTGTGTACTCGCTTTGAGCACGAATCAACGTGCTTTAAGGCAAATCATGCAAACACAATCCGAACAGCGGTTTACCCCGCTGGAAGACGAAACCAGGCCGACCGTAGACACCGCAGCCGCCGCCCACTATCTGCACTTGGCGCCGCAGACCATGCGAATTTATGCCTGCAGAGAATCAGGGCCGCTACGTCCACGCCGGCTGCCCGGCAGTTCCAAATTGCATTGGGTAACGGCTGACATCCGCCGCTTACTTTCCGGGAGCCAAAAATGAGCGCCTGGAACCCAAAATCTAAGCTGTCAACCTTCATTGCGGACCAATCAAAATTGCTTCGTGATGCGGACCCTGCCGAACGCGCAAAAGCCCATGACGTATTCCGGTGGATCGACTCCAACAACGCTTTCGGCGTGGTCGTCAATGCGCTTACGCGCTGCGCTCCCGTGAAAGCTATCGTTGGTGTCGAAGGTCAACCAAATCTTTGGCTCTCACCACCACCCTGCGGACAGGGTCATCATGTCGGTATTGTCTTTGGCCCACCAGAAAAAGGTGCCGTGCGCTGCGTCGCATCGAATGAAATTGTGCAACCCGGCAAGGAATCGAAAGCCTCCTGCCCGAAGAACTTCTTTCAGCTTTTCGACACATCCAAGCTGACCGGCGATCAAGTCCAGTTGGTTCAACAGGTCGTCAATGCGGCCTGCGCAGATCAACTGGAGCTGGTCGAAAAGGTCTGCACTGAATGCCAGACATTTCGCACCATGGCAGTCTTCATAGTGGTGCTGACGGCAGACAAGCCACTGCTATTTGTGACAACGCTACTGGCGACCAGTCCTCAGCAGAAGAATCCCAAGTTGGCCTTCACCGGCAAAGTCGCGCCATGAAAGAAGCACAAGCCTATGCCGAGCATGGCTTGGCACTGGTGCCCATCCAAACCGGCAAGAAAGGGCCAGTGGCGACAGGGTGGAATGAACCTAGCCACGTCGTCACTGACCCTGTCGTCGCCGCCAGGCTCACGGGCAACATCGGTATCGCTCATGCCTACTGCACGCCGCGCACCGCAGCCATAGATGTGGACGACTTGGCCCGCGCCATTCCCTTGCTCGCTCGCTACGGAATTGACCTCGTTGCGTTGAGTACAGCACCTGATACGGTCGTGATCAGTTCCGGCAGACCCAATCGGACCAAGCTGCTATATCGCGGTCACGACGATATGCCAGCCTTCGCCAGCAAAGTGCTCAAGGAGAATGGCAACACCGTCGTGGAGTTTCGTTGTGCCACAGCCGATGGTCTGACTGTGCAAGACGTGCTACCGCCCTCGATTCACCCTGACACCGGTAAGCCCTACCAATGGGGAGGCAACGGCAACTGGTCAAACCTGCCCGTCCTGCCTATGTCGGTAGTGGCGCTGTGGCAGTCGCTCTTGCGGGGCAAGCCAGTGCAGATCGTAGAACCACTGGACATCGGCCCCATGCCCGACTACCTGCGCGCCAGACTCGAGACCTCAGGCGCAACCGTTGCCGATGCAGGCGTAACCCTAGGCGAGACCCTGGAAAACATCGCCAAGG
>CAITQH010000040.1 GCA_903894475.1 uncultured beta proteobacterium | reverse complement strand
GCCGGCGGCACATCGGTGCAGCTGCCATGCGCCACTTCCGCCGCCATGCCAATGGATTCCCCAAGCGTCGGGTGTGGGTGAATGGTCTTGCCGATGTCGACGGCGTCAGCGCCCATCTCGATGGCCAGTGCAATCTCGCCAATCATGTCACCCGCATGCGTGCCGACGATGCCGCCGCCTAGAATCTTGCCGTGACCATGCGCTTCTTCGCTGTCGTCAAACAGCAGCTTGGTAAAGCCCTCGTCGCGCCCGTTGGCAATGGCGCGACCGGAGGCGACCCAGGGGAGCATGCCCTTCTTGACCTTGATGCCCTGGGCCTTGGCCTGGTCTTCGGTGAGGCCGACCCAGGCCACCTCGGGGTCGGTGTAGGCAACGCTCGGGATCACGCGGGCGTTGAAGGCAGCGCTGGCCAATTCCTTGTTGCCCTGCAGTTCGCCCGCAATGACTTCGGCCGCCACATGCGCCTCGTGCACTGCCTTGTGCGCCAGCATGGGCTGGCCGACGATGTCGCCGATGGCAAAGATGTGGGAGACGTTGGTGCGCATCTGGATATCGACATTGATGAAGCCGCGGTCTGTCACCGCAACACCGGCTTTTTCTGCGGCAATCTTCTTGCCATTGGGCGTGCGACCCACCGCCTGCAGCACCAGGTCGTAGGTCTGCGGTGCCGGCGCCGTGCCACCTTCTTCGGCTGGCGCAAACGTCACCTCGATGCCCTCAGGCGTGGCTTTGGCACCGACGGTCTTGGTCTTGAGCATGATGTTGTCAAAGCGCGGCGCATTCATCTTCTGCCAGACCTTGACGAGGTCGCGATCGGCGCCCTGCATCAGGCCGTCGAGCATTTCAACCACGTCGAGCCGCGCACCGAGCGTGCTGTAAACGGTGCCCATCTCCAGGCCGATTATGCCGCCGCCCAGAATCAGCATGCGTTTGGGTACTTCTTTGAGCGCCAGCGCACCAGTGGAATCGACGACACGCGGATCGTCCGGCATGAAAGGCAGGCGTACCGCTTGCGAACCTGCGGCAATGATGCAGTTCCTGAACGCAATGGTCTGCGTCTTGCCGGTTTTCTCTTGCGCGCTACCCGTGGTTTCTTCAACCTGCACATGGTTGGCGCTGACAAAAGCGCCATAGCCGCGCAGCACCGTCACCTTGCGCATCTTGGCCATCGCAGCCAGACCACCAGTGAGCTTGCTGACCACTTTTTCCTTGTGAGCACGCAACTTGTCAACATTGACGTCTGGCTTGCCGAAGTCAACTCCGAGCGAAGCCATGTGGGACACCTCGTCCATCACCGCCGCCACATGCAGCAAGGCTTTGCTTGGTATGCAACCGACGTTCAGGCAGACGCCACCGAGTTGCGCATAGCGCTCCACGACAACCACCTTGAGCCCCAGGTCGGCTGCGCGAAAAGCTGCCGAGTAGCCGCCGGGACCGGCACCGAGCACCAGCAGATCGCAGTCCAGATCGACGGCACCGGCAAAAGGGGTGGCGGCAGGATCCGAGATGCCCAGCGCCGCCGTAGCAGCCGTGGTGCCTTTCGAGTCCTCCCCTTGGAAAGGGGAGGGTTGGGGAGGGGTTGAGCCGACTTGTCCCGAAGGGGAACTCGTGCTGCTGCTCTCAAGCAGCAGCACGAGAGACCCTTCTTTCACCTTGTCGCCAAGCTTGACCTTGAGCTCTTTCACCACGCCACCGTGTGATGAAGGGATCTCCATCGAGGCCTTGTCGCTCTCCACCGTGATCAGACTTTGCTCGGGCTTGACGGTGTCGCCAACCTTGACCATGAGTTCAATCACGGTCACTTCGGCAAAGTCACCGATGTCGGGAATCTTGATGTCTATGGTTGCCATGTTTTGTCCAGTCGGTTGGGGTCAATTTTGAACATCCCGTTTCGTGTTGAGGGCAGAGCAAGCTCACTCGCTTCGCTCCTGTAGCCTTGGTCTGTCCCACAAGTCATAGTAAGACCCTTCGGAAATCGCCCAGGATCTGGCTCAAGTAGACGTTGAAGCGCGCCGCACTGGCGCCGTCGATCACGCGGTGATCCCAGCTCAGGCTCAAAGGCAGCATCAGCCGCGGCTGAAAGGCCTTGCCGTCCCACACCGGCTCCATGGTCGATTTGCAGACGCCCAGAATTGCCACCTCGGGCGCGTTGATGATGGGGGTAAAGTAGCGCCCGCCAATGCCGCCCAGGCTGGAAATGGTGAAACCGGCACCTGACATTTCTGCGGGGCTCAGTTTGCCGTCGCGCGCCTTCTTCGCCAGTTCACTCATTTCCTGCGAGATCTGGAAGATGCCCTTCTTGTCGGCATCGCGGATCACCGGCACCATCAGACCGTTGGGTGTATCCGCCGCAAAGCCGATATGAAAGTACTGTTTCAGGACGAGTTGTTCGCCGTCAATGCTGGCGTTGAAATCGGGGAACTTCTTCAGCGCCGAAACGCAGGCCTTGATCAGGAAGGCCAGCATGGTGACCTTCACAACGCTGGCGTTGTTTCCAGATTTCGCGGATTTTTCGCTTTCCAGATTGGTAGCAACGCGGAAGGCTTCGAGCTCGGTGATGTCGGCTTCGTCATGGTTGGTGACGTGCGGGATCATGACCCAGTTACGGTGCAGATTGGCAGCACTGATCTTCTTGATGCGCGCACGGTCCTTGCGTTCGATCGGACCGAACTTGGCAAAGTCCACGACCGGCCAGGGCAGCAAGCCAAGACCAGCACCCTCACCACCACCAGCGTTCTTGCTCTGCGTGGCAGCCGCCGCAGTCTGAACGACTCCACTCATGACGGAGCGCGTGAAGGCCTGCACATCCGACTCGGTAATGCGGCCTTTCAAGCCGCTGCCCTTGACTTCGTTCAGGGGCACACCCAACTCGCGCGCGAACTTGCGCACCGATGGCGACGCATGGGGCAACTGCAACTGCAATGCTGTCGGGTTGTGCGCCGGTAGTGCAGGAGCTGCGCCTGCTGGCGCGACGGCTGTTGCCGCCACTGGAGCCGGAGCAGCAACCTGGGGTGTCGGCACAGTGGGGGCCGGGGAAGCTGCCACCGCTACAGAGGCAGGTACCACAGCCGTAGCTGCGCCTTCCAGGATCGCCAGCAGATCTCCGATGTTGACCTTGTCACCCACCTTGACCTTGAGTTCCTTGAGTACACCGGCATGGCTGGACGGAATCTCCATCGCCGCCTTGTCGGACTCGACCGTAACCAGCGACTGTTCGAGCCGGATGTTGTCACCCGGCTTGACCATGATCTCTATCACGGCCACATCCTTGAAGTCGCCGATATCGGGAACCTTGATTTCTATGTCAGACATGTATATCTCCTAATCGCTTGCAGATCACAAGACTGTCATTGCGGCCCCGGATCAAGTCCGGGGTTTCAGCGCACGCAATCCAAGGATGCCGGATCAGCTCCGGCATGACAATCACGGTGAGGACTTTTTTCATGCGTACAGCGGGTTGATTTTGTCGACCTGGATACCGTAGCGGCGAATCGCTTCGCTGACCTTCGCTACCGGCAACTTGCCGTCTTCACTCAAGCCCTTGAGGGCAGCCAGTACGATGTAGTGCCGGTTTATCTCGAAGTGCTCACGCAATTTGGATCTGAAATCACTGCGGCCAAAACCGTCGGTTCCCAGCACCTTGTAGCTGCGACCCTTGGGGATGAAGGAGCGGATCTGCTCGGCGTAAGCCTTCATGTAGTCGGTCGACGCCACCACCGGGCCACCGTGCTTTTCCAGTTGCTGAGTGACAAACGGCACGCGCTGCGTTTGTTGCGGGTGCAGCAGGTTGTGGCGTTCGCAGTCCTGTCCGTCGCGCGCCAGCTCATTGAAGCTCGGGCAGCTCCAGACATCAGCGACAACACCCCAATCGGCCGCCAGCAATTCCTGCGCAGCGATCGACTCGCGCAGGATGGTGCCTGATCCCAATAACTGGACACGGAGAACGGGGGTTTGCCCGCCGGGCCGGGCCAAGGGCAAATGCGCCCCCTCGGGGGGCAGCGCAGCACGCGCAGCGGCAAGCGCGGGGGCCTGTTCCTCGCCTTGCTTGCAAAGGTACATGCCCTTGATGATCTGCTCCTCAGTGCCGGCCACCAGGCCCGGCATGGCGTAGTTCTCATTGAGCAGGGTGATGTAGTAAAAAACGTTGTCCTGACTCTCCACCATGCGCTTCAAACCATGGTGCAGGATGACGCCCACCTCGTGCGCAAAGGTCGGGTCGTAACTGATGCAGTTCGGAATCGTGCCGGCCATGATGTGGCTGTGACCGTCTTCGTGCTGGAGCCCCTCGCCGTTGAGTGTGGTGCGCCCCGATGTGCCGCCCAGCAAAAAGCCGCGCGCCTGCATGTCACCCGCTGCCCACGCCAGATCGCCTATGCGCTGGAAGCCGAACATCGAGTAATACACATAGAACGGCAGCATGATGCGGTTGTTCGTGCTGTAGCTGGTAGCCGCCGCAATCCAGCTGGACATGCCGCCGGCCTCGTTGATGCCTTCCTGCAGGATCTGACCGGCCTTGTCTTCGCGGTAGTACATGACCTGGTCCTTGTCGACCGGCGTGTACTGCTGGCCCTGCGGGTTGTAAATACCGATCTGGCGGAACAAGCCCTCCATGCCAAAGGTGCGCGCCTCGTCCACCAGAATTGGCACGACACGCGGCCCCAGCGCCTTGTCACGCAACAGGGTGGTGAGAAAACGCACATAGGCCTGCGTCGTCGAGATCTCGCGACCTTGCGCCGTGGGCTCGATGACCGACTTGAATATCTCGAGCGCCGGCACCGTGAACTGCTCATCGGCCTTGGTG
>CAITQH010000039.1 GCA_903894475.1 uncultured beta proteobacterium | reverse complement strand
GTACAAACCAGCCCCGGCATGGGTGTCAAAGACGGTCAGGGCAGTGTTTTTTTGCGTCAGATGCCGCATGATAGCGATCAGCACCATGTGCTTGAGTACGTCGGCGTGGTTGCCGGCATGGAAGGCGTGGCGGTAGCTGAACATTGGTCAATGGTAACCGCCTCGGCTTGCCGTTTCTGTTCGTGGTGGGGCTGGCGGACCGGGTGTCCGCTCTCTGGCCTATGCTCGCGCTCACATTCCTCGGACCGCGGCCGTATTGGCCTCAACGTGAAGCGAGTACGCCGGCCGACGCGGTGAGCGCGAATGGGGCCGCCGATCGGACACCCAATCCACCAGCCCTGACACTATCAGGGTGGCTTGAGAATGAGACGCTTGGAATAACTCAAATGGCGGATTGCAGCGGTAAGTGAAGCTCACCACAGGCAGCTTGCCGGAAGTTCAATTTTGGAAGTTGACCTAAAACGGGTGATTCACCTTGTGTGCTGCATTCGACCATCCCCGTGGCACCGTCAACTTCTTGGACATGAAGAAGCCAGTTTGTGTGCGGCAACTTATTGGGTCTCCCCGCTACAAGCCGGCCAAATTGAATAGCTCCGATGGGGACATCTTCAACGCATCCGCAATCTTGGCGACGGTCATGACGGCAAAGTTGTGTTCACCGCGCTCAATACCACCCATGTATGACCGATCCAGCCCCGCGTCCATTGCCAGCGCTTCCTGCGATAAGCCAACCTGTTTCCGGGCGCGACGAATCGCAGCGCCAATCGCAACCAGCGCCGGGTCGCCTGCGAACTTTTCGGATGGTTTTGCCATCCTTTGATGCTCCGAGATTGTCGGATATCAAACCACGGGATAAGATACCCATTACGACGCATCTACATGCGAAGCCCTGCGAGGTTGGCAATCGAACCGATGCCACTAGCGAGCACGCCATATTAATAGAGTCAATTCGCCAAATGAACAATTCCTTAACTGACGCAAGCGCAGTGGACAGCATTGCCGTATTGCTACCTTGCTTCAATGAAGGGCTATCCATTCGCAACACAGTTGAAGGCTTTCGCTCCGTGCTGCCGGAATCCGTTGTGTATGTTTACGACAATCGTTCAACAGACAACACTTCAGCAGAGGCCCTCGCAGGGGGTGCTCTCGTTCGTAGGGAAGAGTGGCCGGGAAAAGGAAATGTGGTTCGGCGCATGTTTTCAGACATCGAAGCCGACATCTACCTGATGGCCGATGGTGATGGTACGTACGATTACCGTATGGCGCCTGAAATGATTCAGAAATTGATTCATGAACATCTAGATATGGTCGTCGGGATCAGGCAGGACGTTTATCAAAATGCTCATCGAGCAGGGCACGGGTTTGGAAACCGACTATTTAACGGCTTATATCGCAGGCTATTTGGCCCATTGTTTACCGACATCTTCTCGGGATACCGCATATTCTCTCGACGATTTGTCAAAAGTTTTCCGGCCGTTTCAAGCGGATTTGAAATCGAAACTGAAATGTCAGTCCATGCTAGCCAGTTACGTATGCCCATCGCCGAAATTCCTACCCAATACGGCGCTCGCCAAGAAGGTTCTACAAGCAAACTTCGGACTGTACGTGACGGTTTGCGAATCATGTTTACGTTCATAATTCTGTTCAAGGAAATCCAACCGGCCCAGTTCTTCGGTGTACTTGCTGCCGCACTATCCGCACTCGCTGTTGCTCTGTCTGTTCCACTATTTGTTACCTACCTTGAAACTGGACTAGTACCTCGCTTTCCCACCGCAATTCTGTCCACCGGGATGGTTTTGTTGAGCGGGATATTTATGGTGAGTGGCGTCATTCTGGATAGCGTTGCACGTGGGCGCTTGGAGCAAAAGCGAATGTGGTATGTGGCAAATAGTGGCAAACCGAGATAGCTCAGCCTTGTTCTTTCGTTTCCTGCTGGTCGGCGGATCGGGGTTTCTAGTTGATGCCGGCATCACCTACCTGCTCAATTCGCTTGGTGTTTCACCTTGGTTAGCACGCATACCGGCGATTGCACTAGCGATGTTTTATACGTGGTCTATCAATCGCCACTTCACTTACGAAGTCAAGACGGACCGCACTGCTGGAGAGGCTATGCGGTATGCCACCGTTGCAGCGGCAATGGCCTTACTCAACTACCTCATCTACTTTGTTCTCGCAAGTAGCGGTGTTTGGCCAGTGGCCGCCGTGACTTTTGCGACTGCATGCCAGACCCTATTGAGCTTTCACCTTTATCGCCAAATCGTTTTTAGGAAATCCCTGTGACTTTCGACGCCGTTACCACACCGAACAACCCGATTGCGCACGTCCCGCCATTTGTGCCCCGGTTCAGCCTCGCTACCGTGGCCGCTCTAGTCACGTTTGCACTGATCTGCGTTCGCGCCGTCATGACAGTTGATCCGTATTGGGACACACTGGCTTACCACTGGCCGTTTGCGGCTCGCCTTGGTGGCGTCTGCAACGCCGATTGCTTCACCATGCCAACAACGTCTGAGTACCGATACGCAGGTTTTCCGAAGTTGTGGCATTGGCTTCAAGGGAATTTGTGGCGACTAACAGGTTCGCCTGCTCAAGCCGACGTTCTAGGCATTGCAATGGTGGCACTGGTCTGCGGATACCTCAAGTCGCGCTTTGCAGTGCCGCTAGCGTGGTCGTGGCTTGCCTTTCTGGCGATTCCCGCGACGCAGATCGAGTTGACATCAACCATGATTGATCTACCTCTGAATGCTGCGCTCACGCTAGCGATTTTCGTAGCGGTTCGATTACTCGTGCAAGGGGGCACTTCAAATCGGATCGACATCGTATTCGCCCTAACGGCGCTCTGTCTCGCGGCAAACAGCAAATTCCAGTTAGCGACAGTTGCAATCATCTTCTGGATTTGCATTGCGGCACTTGCTGCGATACAGGAGTCGGGTCGCAGTCCTCGTCAGCGCGTGCTTCTGTTCATCGTGCTATCGCTCGCAGGCAGCATTGTCCTGACGCCGAAGTTGTTATGGAACCTGTATGAGTTTGGCAACCCGTTCTATCCCATTACGCTTGCGATTGGACCGCTGCACTTACCGGGACAAGAACCGATGCTATCCAGTATCGCCATGTCCGATGCGATTGTTCATTGGCCAGGACCGCTCCGGTGGTTGGCTTCTGTTCTGGAGTTTGATGCGTTCCGAGGCAGACCGCTGCTTTGGATGCTCGGACAGGGCGACGTGCTGCAAAGCAGTCCATCATTTCGCATGGGGGGATACTTCGTCGCGTACGTCATTGCGATGGCTATGGTGTTGATCTGGAGCGCGCGGAATACGAGACGGGGGCGTCTGGCATTGATGACGTTCGCCGCTATTACGCTACTTTGTGCGTGCCTACCGCTCTCCTTTGAGAGCCGCTATTACTCATTCTGGATGCTGACGCTTGTGAGCATGGTGCTCACTGTTGCGCACTCCCCATTGTTCCTATGTACGCAGCAGTCAACACACCGTCTTGCTGCACATGGGGCAATCGGCATGGCATTGGCAAGTGTCGTGTCGATGACCGGTGCGGCCTATCTGAAAACTGAGAGCGATAGTCTGGCGAACCTCATAGCCCCAACTGACCGCTTAATTGCTCAGATTCCCGATGGTGCGACTCTTTGCGTCCTAAACCGAGCACGGGAGGCAGTCCTGTATAGCAGCGTGTTCCACCCGAATCGCCACTATCGGACCAAAGTACTTTGGGGGGATGAAGCGGACGCCGCCTGCACGGTGCGATTAGACGTGGCGAAAGAAGGGGTTCGATAGTGGAGGTAAGCGCCGACGCCCGCGTCGCAGCGCTGTTGGCGCGTGGGCTATCGCTTGCGTCTACGGAGGCAAGTGTCAACTGGGCTAGAGTATGTCGGCTGTGGAGCGACCAGTTTCAAGAACTGTGAAGCCGCTTTGTGTCTGTAGCGGGTCTTGAATGTCCCAGAATCCTCAGCCGTCACTGAAGGTGGGTGGTGTGGCTTGCGAGCGCAGGCCCCATTCGCGGCTACCACGGAGTGGGCGTGCCAACAGTGCGGTTTGTGAAGTGTCGCGGGATTGCTGGATCATTCGACCGCGAGCGTGGGACGGAGAGCGCAAGCCACGGCACCCGCCTTGGACGAAGCTGTGGCGAGAAGCGGCGTCGCCCCCGCCAAATCCCTTATAATGCCCGGCTTCGCAGCGCTTTTGTGGCTCCGCGGCGAAGTTCACTC
This sequence comes from uncultured beta proteobacterium, assembly GCA_903894475.1. GTDB lineage: Bacteria > Pseudomonadota > Gammaproteobacteria > Burkholderiales > Burkholderiaceae_C > Rhodoferax. The sequence continues at coordinate 259 of CAITQH010000039.1, read as the reverse complement.
CCCACCTAAGAGATTCCCGTTAGAGGAACGCCGACCCTGGAAAAGAGCCCGACAAACCCTCTCTATTGAGAAAACTCATGACCAAGACCTTCAGCGCAAAACCCGCTGACGTGGTGCACGAGTGGTTTGTGATTGACGCGACCGATAAGGTCCTCGGACGAGTAGCCAGCGAAGTTGCTCTCCGTTTGCGCGGCAAACACAAGGCCATTTACACGCCTCACGTCGATACCGGTGACTTTATTGTCATCATCAACGCAGC
>CAITQH010000038.1 GCA_903894475.1 uncultured beta proteobacterium | reverse complement strand
GTGACCGATGAACCTTTGTTCCATGCCGAGAGCTGGTATGGGCCGGTGCCGACCGGCTTGGTGGCATTGTTCTCGACGCTCTTGGGCTCGACGATGATGGCGGTGGCCTGACCCATCAGGAACAGGAAGTCCGGGTCCAGTCCGGTGTTCAGGATAACCACGGTGTAGTCGTCAATCGCTGCCACGCTCGCCATACCGGCGAAGGTACGCTTGTCCTTGTTCGTGCTCTTCTCAGCAGCAGCGCGCTCAAACGAAAACTTGACGGCATGGGCATTGAAGGGTTCACCGTTTTGGAACTTGACGCCCTTGCGCAATTTGAAGGTGTAGGTCTTGAGGTCGGGCGAGATTTCCCAGCTTTCTGCCAGCAAGGGCGACACCGTGCCATCACTGTTGATCTTGGTCAGTGTCTCGAACACGTTGTATTGCACGATTTCGGCGATGGCGGAGGCAGCGCCGGCAGTCGGATCCAGCCCCGGCGGCTCCAGCGTCATGGCGAGTACCACGCTGTCTTTCTTGCCCTGTGCCTGGGCGGCCCACGGCAGGGATGCCAGCGCGGCGCCACTGGCTGCAGTGCTGAGTACTTGACGACGATTGATCATGTTGCTGCTCCTGTCAAAAGATAAGTTGCGAACCAAGAAATGGGAAACCCTCAGGGACTGAACGATACCACTGCCGACCATCAAGCGTCTGGCGCGCGGGTCGCGGCGAAATGGCAGGCCACCTGATGTCCCGGCATCAGGCTCAGCAGTTGCGGTCGCTGCTGAGTGCACAGCGACTGTGCCTGCGGGCAGCGCGCGGCGTAGGGGCACTCGGCGTCGCCCTGTGGCCGGGCGGCAGGTGGTGCTGGCGTGCGCTTGCGAGCGGCACGTGTCTGCAGGCTGCCAACGCGCGGCACCGCCTGCAACAGGGCCTGGGTGTAGGGATGGACTGCTGCCTGGAACAGGGTCAGTGGCGAGCCCTGCTCCACAATGCGCCCCTGGTAAATCACAGCTACTTCGTCACACAAGTAATCGACCACCGCCAGATCGTGACTGATGAGCAGGTAGGTGACGCCAAACTGCTGTGATAGATCCTGCATCAGGTTGAGCACCTGGGCCTGCACCGAGACGTCGAGCGCGCTCACCGGTTCATCGGCGACGATCAGCCGGGGCCGCGTGATGAGGGCACGCGCAATGGCTACGCGCTGGCGCTGGCCACCCGAAAATTCGTGCGGGTACTTGCCCAGATCGCTGCTGCGCAGGCCCACCGCGCCCAGCACTTCCTGTGCCCGGTGCTGCTGCTCCCTGGCGTCGGCACCGCCGAGCGCCGCAAGGGGTTCGGTGACGATGCGCTGCACCGTCTGGCGCGGATCGAGTGAGCCATACGGGTCCTGAAATACCATCTGGAAATTGCGCCGCGCTTCGCGCAAGGCAACTGCCCCGAGTTGGCTCAGGTCCTGGCCCAGCATCCGCACCGAGCCGCTGCTGGGTGCTTCCAGTCCCATGACCAGGCGCGCCAGCGTCGATTTGCCAGAGCCCGATTCACCCACGACGCCAAGATTGCTGCCGCTTTGCATACGAAGGCTGACGCCGCGCACGGCGTGCACCTGAGGTGCGGGGCCCCACAAGTGCTCACGCGCCAGCGTGTAGCTGCGCGTCACCTGGTCGAGTTGCAGCAGGGTCTCGCTCATGGTTGGCTCACGCCGGGTGGCAGTTCAAGGTGCAGGCAACTCACCCGGTGCGAATGACTCAATTCGATGGGCTGGGGCAGGGCAGCGGCGCATTCGGCGCTGGCCAGTGCGCAGCGCTCCTGAAACGGGCAGCCCACCGGCAGGTCGGCCAGTTCCGGGACCGTGCCCTCGATCGTGCTCAGGCGCTTGCCACGCGCGCCGCCCAACTTGGGTCGCGCGCCAAACAGGCCGCGTGTGTAGGGGTGGGCCATCTGGTCAAAGACAGCTTGGGTGGGGCCACTTTCGACCACCGTGCCGCCGTACATCACCAGCATGCGCGAAACGTTTTCGGCAATCACGCCCAGGTCGTGCGAAATCAGTATCAGGGCCATGCCGCGCTCGTCTACCAGTTCGCTGATGAGGTCCAGAATCTGTCCCTGAATGGTGACGTCCAGCGCGGTGGTGGGTTCGTCGGCGATCAGCAGATCAGGTTCGCAGGCCAGTGCCATGGCGATCGTGATGCGCTGGCGCTGGCCGCCCGAGAACTGATGCGGATAGGCATCAAAGCGCCGCGCCGCATCGGCAATGCCGACCCGCTCAAGCAATTCAATGGCCTGGCGTCGGGCCACCTCCCGCGAGGCACCGCGGTGCAGCCGCAGTGGCTCAGCGACCTGATCGCCAATGCTGTGCACCGGGTTCAGCGCTGTCATCGGTTCCTGAAAAATCATTCCGATGCGGTTGCCACGCAACTGACGCAAAGTGACGTCGCTCTGGCCCACCAGTTGCTGCTGGTCAAAGCGGATGCTGCCCGACACCACTGCGTTTTCCGGCAGCAAACCCATCAGCGACATTGCGGTGATCGACTTGCCACAGCCCGATTCACCGATCAGGCCCAGCGTTTCGCCGCGCTTGAGGCTGAAATTGACGGCGCGAACCGCCATCGCCGGACCGCGCTGGGTCTGCAGTTGTACGCTTAGGTTTTCAACTTCGAGCAGTGGCATGTCCGTGTCAACGTTTTCGCGCCAGGCGTGGGTCCAGCAAGTCGCGCAGACCGTCACCGGCGAGGTTCAGACCCAGGACTGCCATGGCAATGGCGATCCCGGGAAATACGGCCAGCAAGGGCGCCTGAAACAGCAGGGATTGAGCTTCCGCCAGCATGCGGCCCCAGGATGGCTGCGGTGGCTGCGTGCCCAGACCCAGGTAGGACAGCGCAGCCTCGGCCAGGATGGCCAGCGCGAACTGGATGGTGGCCTGCACAATCAGGGCTGATGAAATATTGGGCAGAACGTGCTCGATGGTGATACGCCAGGGGCCTTTGCCGCAGGCGCGTGCAGCCAGCACGAATTCACGCGACCAGATGGCGTTGGCGCTGGCCCGGGTGATGCGGGCAAAGGTCGGGATATTGAAGATGCCGATGGCCGTGATCGAGTTGACGATGCCCGCGCCAAAGACAGCGGTCATCATGATGGCACTCAGGATGGCCGGAAAGGCGAAGGTGAAATCGGCCAGCCGCATGATCAGTTCTTCAACCCAGCCGCGTCGCGCCGCTGCCAGCAGACCCAGCGCTGTGCCAACTGTCAAGCCGATGCCCACCGCAATCACACCGACCAGAATCGAGTTGCGCGCACCTACCAGCAGCAGTGAGGTGACGTCGCGACCGAAGGGGTCGGTGCCAAGCCAGTGCGCAGCGTCGGGCATCTGCAGCTTGGCGGCCATGTCAATTTCATACGGCGACCACGGCGTCCAGACCAGCGACAGCGCGGCGGCTCCCAGCAGCAGCAGGGTCAGCGCGGCGCCAATCACAAAGCTGCGATGGTGCAGGGCGCGCGCCATGAAGCTCGGGCTCTGGTTCATATGTCGCTGGCTTTCACGCGCGGATCGATCACCGCGTACAGCACGTCAACGACGAAGTTGACCACGATGACCATCGCTGCCAGCAGCATGACGCAGTTGCGCACCACGATCAGGTCCCGGTTCGAGATCGCCTGGAAGATGAGGCGCCCCAGACCCGGCAGGTAGAAGACGTTTTCGACGACGATCGTGCCGGCCAGCAAATTGGCAAACTGCAAGCCCATCACGGTGATGACCGGAATCATGGCGTTGCGCAGCACATGGCCCCACAGCGTGGCGCGTGGCGACAAGCCCTTGGCCCGCGCGGTGCGCACAAAATCTTCGCGCAGCACTTCGAGCAGCGCTGAGCGCGTGATGCGCGCCAGAATGGCCGCCTGCACCACCGCCAGCGAGATGGCCGGCAGCAGCAGCGACTTGAAGCCTTGCAGGACACCCTCATCCCAGCCGGCAAAGCCACCAGCTGAAAACCACTGGAGTTGCACCGAGAAAAACAGGATGAGCAGGATGGCGAACCAGAAGTTGGGCACGGCGATGCCGATTTGAGCCAGACCCATCATGCCGACATCGCCAGCCCGGTTGTGGTGCGAGGCCGCATAGATTCCGGTGACCAGCGCCAGCACGGTAGTGAGAGTCATCGCCATCAGCGCCAGCGGCACCGTCAGCGAGAGTCGCTCCAACACCAGTTCAAGCACCGGAGTGCTGTAGCTGTAACTGATGCCCATATCACCCACCAGCAAGCCGCCGAGCCACTGCCAGTAACGCGTCAGGGGTGGCAAATCGAGCCCCAGTTTGACGGCCAGCGCCTGCACCGCCTCGGGCGAAGCATCCGGTCCCATCAGGATCTGCGCCGCGTTGCCCGGAAGTATTTCCAGCACCAGGAAAATGACAACTGACGCGCCCAGCAGCGTGGCCAGCAGGGTGCCCAGACGTTTGAAGAGAAATAGGCCCACGGGATGATCAGAGCGCGGTGTCGCCGATAATTTGCAGCATGTTACGGAGTCGAACCATGATTCACGATGTTATGAATGTTAAGCGATGGCATTGACCATTACCGACGAGTGCATCAATTGCGACGTTTGCGAGCCCGAGTGCCCGAACGGCGCCATCTTCATGGGTGTCGAAATCTACCAGATTGATCCCGACAAATGTACCGAATGTGTCGGTCATTTCGAGACGCCGCAGTGCGTCGAGGTCTGTCCGGTGGCCTGTATTCCGGTAGACCCGCAACATGTCGAAAGCCGCGAGACCCTGTGGCAGAAGTACCGGCGTTTGCAGGCGCTGTTGCCAAGCACACCTTCGCGCGCCGATTGAGCGTTCCAAAATTCACGACATCGTTCTAGCCGCGGGCGTGTGTAGACCAACGGCGCTGTCGTGGGCAACTCCGCGAATGTCCCCCGCCCTTTGCTCTTGTCATCCCGGACGTCCAGTTTGTCATCCCGGCCCCGGATCAAGTCCGGGGTTTCAACATCCGGGATCCAGTGCCACACCACCACTGGATTGCGGGTCAGGCCCGCAATGACAAAACCATGCGAAGGATCACGCGGGTAGTGCGCTCGGCGCAGAGTTTTTGGGGTCAGACGCCAATTTCGCGGTATCCAACGAGATGCACTGCAATGCTTTCGCACGCGGCCAAATAGGGCTGTTGGCTCCTCTCTTCCGCCCGGCGGGGCGGGAGAGAGGCGGGGGTGAGTGAGTGGGGAAAAGTAGCCGCGGAGCTGAGTGCCTCGTCAGCCTGATCCACCCGACATGCTCAGGGTGATCAGGGCTTGGCCGCAGGCTCTTTCTTGGCAGCCGGTGGCACAGCTTTCTTCGCCCGGACTTTCTTGGCCTTGTCCGCGCTGTGCTTGCTGGCTGAGGCTGGCCGGCTGGCCTTGGTGGCGGGCGTGTTGGCTGCCAGATCCTTGGCTTCCTGCTGCAGGCGGGCTTTTTCCATGGTGTTGGCCAGTCGAGTATCGCGCTGGGTCGCCAGGTCGGCCTGGGCCTTTTGCGCACTCGTGCGTTGGTCGGCCTTGTCCAGTACCACAGCGTCAGGGCAGGGGGTCTGGCTGTAGCTGTTGCCGCATTTGTAGGTAACTTGGGCGCTGGCTGCGCAGGGCAGGGCAGCAAGCGCGCATAGCAGCGCGGCGGTCAAAGTCGGACGTGGCATCGATAACTCCCTGTTGAAGAGTGTGCTTCGAGCCCGAGTTTACTGCGCGGCTGGCTCCGGGCGGGGCGGTTTGGGACGCACCGGTTTACTGGTGTGTATCAGCAGTGTGGCCCTGTCCATTTCGCCTGCCAGCAGGTGTGGCAGTGCTGTCAGGGCACGAGCTATGCTCTGCTCAATCGCTATGCGATGGTCCTGCGAGGGCTTTTTCAGTACCCAGTTGATGACCTCGGCCTTGATGCCAGGGTGACCGACGCCCAGGCGGAGTCGCCAGTAGTCGTCAGTGCCAAGCTGGGCGTGAATGTCGCGCAGTCCGTTGTGACCGGCATGACTGCCGGCGAGTTTCAGTTTGGCTTCGCCCGGAACGATGTCGAGCTCGTCATGCGCGACCAGTATTTCGTGCGGTTCAATCTTGTAGAAACGTGCCAGTGCGGCGACCGATTTGCCGCATAGGTTCATGTAAGTTTGGGGTTTGAGCAGCCAGACGCTTTGTCCGTTGACGCTGGTGCGACCGACCAGACCGTGGTAGGCACGGTCCATCACCAGACCTGCTTTCAGACTTCGGGCGACCTCGTCCAGCCACCAGAAACCGGCGTTATGACGGGTTGACTCGTACTCCGGGCCGGGGTTGCCGAGGCCAACAAACAGCCTGATCATGGAGCTTGGAGTGGCCCACCGAAGTGGGCCCTCTCAGACTACTTCTTCTTGGCAGCAGCAGGTGCTTTGGCAGCGGGCGCCTTGGCAGCGGGCGCCTTGGCCGCTGGTGCGGCCTTGCCTGCGGCAGGTGCGGCAGCAGCAGCCGGTGCGCCTGCAGCGGCGGCCGGATCGGTTTCGGCCACGGGTGCTTCGGCTGCGCCAATCACGACGACCGAAACAACGACCGGGTTGGTCTTGCCGTGCGTGACGGCAGAGACGCCCTTGGGCAGCACGATATCGGAGAGGTGCAGCGAGACACCCTTCTTCAGTCCACTCAGATCGACCGAGATGAACTCAGGCAGGTCGGCCGGCAGACACATGACGTTGATTTCGGTCAGCACGTGGTTGGCCATGCAGCCCTCGGCCTTGACAGCCACCGAGTTCTCGTCCCCACTGAAGTGCAGTGGCACCTTCATGTGCAGTTTGGTGTTGGCGTCAACGCGCTGGAAGTCGATGTGCAGAATCAACTGCTTGTACGGGTGCATTTGCACGTCGCGCAGCAGAACCTTGTTCTCTTTGCCGTCAATTTCCATGTCCAGAACGGTCGAATGGAAAGTTTCCTTTTTCAAGGCATGCCACAAGGCATTGTGATCGACTTCGATCTGTTGTGGCTCAAGCCCGGCACCGTAGACGATGCCCGGCGTGCGACCGGCGATGCGCAGACGGCGGCTCGCACCCGTACCTTGCTTGGCGCGCTCAAAAGCGACGAATTTCATGGTTTCACTCCTGTAGGAGCCCACCGCGACCAGTGTGACTCCGGCTAAAAAAAGGTTCGACGGCACACCCTAGTGCATGCTGCGAACCCACGCTTGTCCGGCTCAGCAACCCTAAAAAAGGTTGTCCTGATCCGAAAACAATCTCATGACCGATTCGCCCTTCGCAATGCGCTGAATCGTTTCGGCGATCAGCGGTGCAACGCTGAGTTGGCGAATCTTGCGGCAGGCCGCAGCTGACTGGCTCAGCGGGATGGTGTTGGTAACAACCACCTCGTCAAGCGCGGTCCCATTGGTGATGCGCTCGATCGCCGGGCCGGAAAAAATGGGGTGGGTGCAATAGGCATAGACCTTTCTTGCACCACGCGTTTTCAGTACTTCGGCGGCTTTGACCAGGGTGCCTGCCGTGTCGATCATGTCGTCCATGATGACGCAGTTGCGGCCATCAATTTCACCGATCACGTGCATTACTTCGCTCACATTGGCGCGTGGCCGACGCTTGTCGATGATGGCCAGATCGCAATCGAGCTGCTTGGCCAGTGCGCGCGCGCGCACCACGCCGCCAACATCCGGCGAGACCACGATCAGGTCTTCATAGTTTTTTTGCCGCAAGTCACCCAGCAGCACGGGCGAGGCGTAGATGTTGTCCACCGGAATGTCAAAAAAGCCCTGAATCTGGTCGGCATGCAAATCCATGGTCAGGACGCGCGCCACACCGACGGCCTGCAACATGTTGGCAACCACTTTGGCGGTAATGGGCACCCGGCTGGAGCGCGGGCGTCGGTCCTGCCGGGCGTAACCAAAGTAGGGGATGACGGCGCTGATGCGCTCGGCCGACGCGCGCTTGAGTGCGTCGACCATGATCAGCAGTTCCATCAGGTTTTCGTTGGTCGGGGCGCAGGTTGACTGCACCACGAATACATCGCGCGCCCGAACGTTCTGATTGATTTCAACCGACACTTCACCATCGGAGAAGCGACCGACAGCTGCCGCACCCAGCGAAATATTCAGATGGCTTGCGATCTGCGCGGCCATACCAGGATTGGCATTGCCGGTAAAAACCATGAAATCAGGGGGTTCAGGAGCCTGCATGAATAGTCCAGCCGTTGAGTGATGTTTGCGCCTGTGCGTTCTGCTTACGGTACCTGCCGTACGAGCGTACAACAGGTACAAGGAAATATTTGGCAGGGGAAGAAGGATTCGAACCTTCGCATGCTGGAATCAAAATCCAGTGCCTTAACCAACTTGGCGACTCCCCTACGCGGGTTGACGGTCAAAGACCACCAACCGAAAAACTGTTACTGGTTGCCCAGCCCACCAGGGGATGAACAGCCAAACTCCGACACAACCGGACCTGCAACGTGTCTGGCACGTTGCTCAGCTCAGGCTGCTGCAATACATGGGCAAACACCGCGCTTCCTGAACCTGTCATGCGGCCCTTCAGACCCTGTGAGGCAAGCCATTCAAGGGCCTGCGCCACGCCCGGACAAATTCTTTCGGCGACGCTCTGAAGATCGTTGCGGCCGAAACCGAATGCATCTGCAGAGAAGCCGGAAATTATAGCAGTCGGGCTGTCTCTTTTCAGAGACGGGTCCGAGAAAATCAGGCGCGTCTCCAGCCCCTGCTCCGGTTTGACCACCAGGAAACGGCCCTCCGGCAGCAGAATCGGGGTGATCTTTTCACCCACACCCTCGACCCAGGCGTTTTGTCCAGCCAGAAAGAAAGGCAGGTCGGCGCCCAACCCAAGCCCGATCTGGCTGAGTTGTTCCAGCGAATAATCGAGCTTCCACAGGCGGTTCAGGGCCAGCAGGGTCGACGCAGCATCGCTGGACCCGCCGCCCATGCCCGCCTGCGCCGGAATGCGTTTTTCAATGCCGATGTGAACCCCCGCAGTGCAGGCGCTGCTGGCCTGCAGGGTGCGCGCGGCGCGCAGTACCAGATCGTCGGCTGGCAGCGGCGTGCTCAGGTCTTCGCGGCTGATTTGTCCGTCCGTGCGCAACTCAAAATGCAGGGTGTCGTGCCAGTCAATCAGCATGAAGACCGACTGCAACAGGTGATAACCGTCACTTCTGCGCCCCGTGATGTGCAGGAACAGATTGAGCTTGGCCGGCGCTGAAATGTCGTAGAGCGACTTCATCTTTCCAGTATCAGTCGGATTTGTGTTTCGGATCCTGCTTCGGTACGCCGCGCCAGTATGCGACCCGCTGCGTACTGCGAGAGATCGACCTGCCAGCCAGCGATCTCCCTATTGTCGCCAGCCAGCCAGGCGAAAAGCGCCGGCAGCGGCAATTCGGTGCCCGTCGCGTGCCGGATCAGCGCCCCCAGCGATGCAAAGTCACGCGACTCGCCGGCACTGCGCAGGGTGGCGCTGCGCGCGCTCCAGGACAGCGCGGCGGCCGTGCCTCCGAGTGGCGTGTAGAGGGTCAATTCGCCGGTCTGCGGGTCGCCGCTGAGCTCAAAACCGGCCGTCAGGGACTGCGCTGGCGTTTGCGCCAGCTCCGTCTGAACCGTGATGGAGAGCCGTCCGCGCCAACGGTTTGCGCCGGGGCTGTCATTTGCAGTCGGTGGCACCGCGCAAGCCGTGAGCAAAAAAGCGGCAGCAAGAACTGCCATGCAGATGGCCCTGAACGGCGACATTACAACTTCACGCGCAGGCGTTTGAGGGTGTCGAGCAGAGTCTCGTTGTCCGCGTTGATCTGGGTACCTTCCTTCCAGACGCTCACCGCCTCGTCACGCCGACCCAGGGTCCAGAGTACTTCACCCAGATGCGCCGCAATCTCCGCATCCGGCTTGGCCTTGAAGGCGCCCTGCAAGAGGTGCAGGGCTTCGCTCAGGTTGCCGGCGCGATATTCGACCCAGGCCAGGCTGTCGGTGATGAAGGGGTCGGCGGGTGCGTACGCCAGCGCCTGCAGAACCAGTTGTCGTGCCTCGACCAGCCGCGTATTGCGCTCGGCCAGCGAAAAACCCAAGGCGTTGTAGGCGTGCTGATAATCCGGCTTGCCGGCCATCACCTGGCGTAGCAGGCGCTCCATATCGTCGAGATTGCCCAGCTTCTCGGCCATCATGGCCATGTCGTAAACCAGGTCGAAATCGGTGGGATGGCGGGTGACGGCCTCGGCAAGGAGATCGTAGGCGCTGCGGTATTGTTTGCTGTCACGCAGCAACTGGACCTCGGCCGAAAGTTTCATGAGAGCATCCGGCGCTGATTTCTCGGGCTGGCTGCGAATCAGTTTGCGCGCCTCATCGAGCTTGCCCTGGCGCGCCAGGATGGAGGCGCGGCGAAACTGGGCGCTCTGCAGATCCTCAGGGTTGTCAATGCGTTGAAGCCAGCCATCGGCCTTGGCGAAATCCTTGCTCTGCTCGGCGATCTGGGCCAGCGAAAGATAGGCCTGATTCAGGCCGCGGCTGGCCTCCGCTGGTGCCGCGCTGGCGCGCTTGGCCAGCGCCAGGTCGACATAGCGGCTGAAGGACTGCTCGGCCGCAACCAGTTTTCCATCCTGCAATTCGAGCGCCCCGCGCACCAGCCAGGCCGGCAGGTGATCGGGCTTGTCCAGGGTCACAAGCTGGAGTTGCTGAGCCGCTTCAGCGTAGCGTTGCGCGTCGAGCAGCAACCTTGCGTACTCCATCCGGAATTCGACGGGTGACGTGCCCTCAAGGTATTTCTTTACGATGGCCTCGGCCTGTGGCGTCTTGGGATTCATCATCGACAAAGCCAGCATCGCCGGACCGTCTGCCTTGGCTTCCAGCGCCTGACCACGCCGTGCCGCCTCGAGCGCGCCAGCGCTGTCACCCGCGTCCAGGCGCAAGCGGCCAATGCTGGTCCAGGCAGCCACGCCCAGCACGGGTGTGCTCAGGTAGGCAGTCAAGGCCAGCTCTACCGTCGCTGCGGCAAGTTTCTTGTCGCCGACTCGGGCAAAGTAACGTGGCAGTGCATAGATCGCTGCTGCGCGCTCCTTGACATCGGTGCTGGCCACTTCGCGCTTGAGTGGCTCCTGTGTTTCGCCAATGCGGTTCAGACCGATCAATATCTGCAGCAGATAGCGATTGGCTTCCCTGGAGGCGGGCAAGGCCTGCCTCCAGGCACGGGCTGCCGCCAGCGCCGATTCACCGGAGCGCGACTGCAAGGCGATGTCAACGGCGCGCTGGTAGAGCCGGCCGTCGTTGGTCTTCCTGGCTGCATCGAGCAACAAGGAGTAGCCGGTGCCCGGTTCACCGTCACGCGCGTTGAGTTCCCCGAGCAGGAGTTGGAAAAAAAGCTCGCTGTCGAGTGCTGAACTCGCCGGTGCAGCGGTGTTGTCGTCAGGCGTCTGCGCCTGTGCGCTGAGTGCGCAGACAAAGACAAGCGGGAGCAAGAGGCGATTGAAAAGCGACATCGGACCATAATAATCCATGTCTGCATCTATGGTTTGTTATGCCTGAATTACCCGAAGTTGAAGTTACACGCCTGAGTTTTGCCAGCAGGATTGCGGGTGCGAAAGTCCTGTCGGTGGACCTGGGTAAGCCCTTGCGCTGGCCGCTCGGCTGTGCGCCTGCACGATTGGTGGGACGCACCGTGCGATCGGTGCGCCGGCGTGGCAAATACCTGCTGATTGACCTGGACCGGGGCTTGCTGCTGGTGCATCTGGGCATGTCGGGCAGCCTGAGCTTCGCCACGGACTTGCCAGCTCCAGGCAAGCACGATCATTTTGAGATGGTGACCACGCAGGGTGCGCTGCGCTTGAATGATCCGCGCCGCTTTGGCGCGGTCGTGTACGCCGAGGCCCAGGATGTGGGCACGGCCAGCACACTGCTGGGCCGGCTCGGCGTCGAGCCATTGACGGATGATTTCGATGTTGACAGTTTTCATGCGGGTTTGAAGCGCCGCAAGGCGGCAATCAAGCAGGTGTTGCTGGCTGGCGATGTGGTGGTCGGGGTGGGCAACATCTATGCCAGCGAGGCGCTTTTCCTGGCCGGCATCCGCCCGACCGTGATAGCAGCTCGACTGAGCCGGCCGCGCGTGGCCCGGCTGCGGGATGCCATTCGCGACATTCTGGGTCGTGCGCTGGTCAGTGGCGGCAGCACCTTGCGCAACTTTTCCAGTGCCAGCGGCGAGAATGGGCATTTTCAGTTCGAAACCAAGGTGTACGCGCGCCAGGGCGAGCCTTGCCGGGTCTGCTCCAAGCCGATCAAGTTGCTGCGCCAGGGACAGCGCTCGACCTTCTACTGCGCGGTCTGTCAGAAGGCTTGAGCAGGATTTGTGGATGATGAAGCCGGTATCGTCACTGCGAAGTAGCAGCTTGTCACTGCGAGCGAAGCGCGGCAGTCCATGCATGGATTGCTTCGCTTCGCTTTCCATGAACAGTTACACCCCTGCTTGTCATTGCGGGCCCCGACCCGCAATCCATGGCTCGCGTGGCACTGGATCCCGGGTCGAGCCCGGGATGACAGCTACCGAGCCAAGGACAATTTCAGGTTCAAGGTCCGTGTGCGGTATCGGGCCGGATACGG
>CAITQH010000037.1 GCA_903894475.1 uncultured beta proteobacterium | reverse complement strand
GCTTTTGACCAGCGTGCCAGCGATATTCACCTGGAACCCCGGCGCGAGCAGGGGGTGATCCGTTTTCGCATCGACGGCGTGCTGCACCCGGTCTATCAGATGCCGATCGGCGTACTCAATGCGATGACGGCGCGCATCAAGTTGCTCGGACGCATGGATGTGGTCGAGCGGCGGCGCCCGCAGGATGGTCGCATCAAGACGCGCAACCCCCGAGGCGATGAAATCGAGATGCGAATCTCGACCCTGCCCACCGCCTTTGGCGAAAAAATGGTGATGCGCATCTTTGATCCCGAGACCACGGTGAAGGATCTCGATGCGCTGGGCTTTTCAGGTCACGACGCGCAGCGCTGGGAAGCCTTGGTGAAGCGCCCCACCGGCATCATTCTGGTCACCGGACCAACCGGATCGGGCAAGACGACAACACTGTATTCCACCTTGAAGCGGGTTGCCACGGAAGAAGTGAACGTGAGCACAGTGGAAGATCCGATCGAAATGATCGAGCCGGCCTTCAACCAGACCCAGGTCCAGCCACAGCTTGATTTTGGTTTCCCGGAAGGCCTGCGCGCGCTGATGCGCCAGGACCCTGACATCATCATGGTGGGCGAAATCCGCGACCAGGAAACCGCTGAAATGGCAGTGCAAGCGGCGCTGACCGGACACCTGGTGTTTTCCACTCTGCATACCAACGACGCGCCGTCTGCAGTTACGCGTTTGCTGGAACTCGGCGTGCCGGCCTATTTGATCAACGCGACGCTGTTGGGCGTGTTGGCGCAGCGCCTGGTACGCACCTTGTGCAAGCAGTGCAAGGCGAGCGATCCGCTGGTCACGCGCGAGGCCCTGGCAGAGGTGGTGAAGCCCTGGAAGCTCAACGGCGCCTACAAACCCTTCAAACCGGTTGGCTGTCTGGACTGCCGCATGACCGGATTCATGGGTCGCATGGGCCTTTATGAATTGCTGGTGGTCACCGAAGCCTTCAAGGAAAAGGTCAACCACGAACCCAGTGCCGATGCACTCAAACGCCAGGCGGTCAGCGACGGCATGCGTCCGCTGCGGCTTGCCGGCGCCTTGCGCGTGGCCGAAGGCTTGACGGTACTGCAGGAAGTTCTGTCGGCGACGCCGCCCTTGACATAGGGTCGCCAGCGCGACATAGGTGAAAGCATCATGGCGCTGGCACCTGTTTTCCGTGCAAAATGCGGTGATCGAATTCTCGCGAGGGTCTAGTCAATGAGCATCAAAAGTCAAAAGGACTTCTTCTCGGGTGTGGTCTTCATGGCAGTGGGCGGAGCCTTCGCCTGGGGGGCGACCAACTACACCGTGGGCAACAGCGCCCGCATGGGACCGGGTTACTTTCCGCTGATGTTGGGCGTCCTGCTGGCTCTCATCGGGGCCGTTGTCGCTTTCAAGGCCCTGGTGATCGAAACCGAAGACGGAGACAAGATAGGTAAATGGATCTGGCGCCCGGTGGGCTACATCGTTGCTGCCAATCTGGCGTTTGGCGTATTGCTGGGCGGCCTGCCAAGCATCCACCTGCCTGCCATGGGCATGGTGATCGCCATCATCGCGCTGACGCTCATATCGGCCAAGGCCGGGACAGAATTCATACTCAAGGAAATCCTGATTCTGTCGGCGCTTCTCGTGGTTGGCAGCTACGTGACCTTTATCCTGCTGCTCAAACTGCAGATCCCGGTCTGGCCAACGTTCATCACGGGTTGAAAGAAAGAAGAATATGGACCTGATAGCAAACCTCTCGCTCGGCTTTGGCGTTGCCTTCACCCCGATCAACCTGCTGTACGCCTTTATCGGCTGCATCCTGGGTACCCTGATCGGCGTGCTGCCGGGGATCGGACCGGTGGCCACCATCGCCATGCTGTTGCCTGCCACCTATGCGCTGCCGCCGGTGTCGGCCCTGATCATGCTGGCGGGCATCTACTACGGCGCCCAGTACGGCGGCTCCACCACCGCCATCCTGGTGAATCTGCCGGGGGAATCGTCCTCCATCGTCACCTGCATCGACGGCTACCAGATGGCACGCAAGGGTCGAGCCGGCCCCGCGCTCGCTGC
>CAITQH010000036.1 GCA_903894475.1 uncultured beta proteobacterium | reverse complement strand
TCGAGTTTCAGGCGTTTGGCGTTTTCACGCGCCACGCTCAGCGCATCTTCGCTGACGTCGACAGCACTGAGCTGCAGGTCGGCGCGCGTGGCCTTGAGCGCCAGCGCAATGGCGCCGCTGCCACTGCCCAGGTCGAGCACGCGTGCCGGCTCGGCGGCGGGCGTTTGCGCCGGCAAGACTTCCAGCGCCCACTCGACCAGGGTCTCGGTATCCGGGCGTGGAATCAGGACGCGCGCGTCGACCAGCAGATCCAGACCAAAAAATTCCTTGTGCCCGGTGATGTAGGCCAGCGGTTCACCGCCAGCGCGGCGCTGCACACAGGCGTTCAGGATGGCCTGCGCCGCTGCCGGTAAATCGTCTGCGTCGTGGGCCAGCAGCCAGGCACGTTGCGCCGTCGGTCGACCCATAGCGTGCAAGAGCAGCAACTGCGCGTCCAGGCGTTCCAGCCCAAGCGACTGCGCCTGGCTCAGGGCTTGTACAAGCGTAGGCAAGTTCAGGCCCCGACGCCGACTTCGAGCGCCGCGAGCTGCTGCGCTGCTTCATAGGCTTGCAGGGCCTGCACCACTTCGAGCAGATCGCCTTCCATGATGCCGAGCAACTTGTAGAGCGTCAGATTGATGCGGTGATCCGTCAGGCGCCCCTGCGGAAAGTTGTAGGTGCGGATGCGGTCGCTGCGGTCGCCGCTGCCAATCAGGCTCTTGCGCTCGGCTGCGTCCTTGGCAGCGCGCTCGGAGCGGTCTTTTTCCTGGATGCGCGCGGTCAGCACTTTCATGGCCTGCGCCTTGTTGCCGTGCTGGCTGCGGCCGTCCTGGCACTCGGCCACGATGCCGGTTGGCAGGTGCGTGATGCGCACGGCCGAGTCGGTCTTGTTGATGTGCTGGCCACCGGCGCCGCTGGCGCGGTAGGTATCGATGCGCAGGTCGGCCGGGTTGATCTGGATTGCCACGGTCTCGTCTGGTTCCGCCAGCACTGCCACGGTGCAGGCGCTGGTGTGGATGCGGCCCTGGGTTTCGGTGGCCGGTACGCGCTGCACGCGGTGCCCGCCTGACTCGAACTTGAGCGCGCCGTAAACATGGTCACCCTCGACCCGCAGCACCACTTCCTTGAAGCCACCCAGTTCACTTGGCGACTCGCTGAGGATCTCGGTCTTCCAGCCCTGGCGTTCGCAAAAGCGGCTGTACATGCGCAACAGGTCGCCGGCAAACAGGGCCGATTCATCGCCGCCCGTGCCGGCACGGATTTCAATGAAGGCGTTGCGTGCGTCGTCCGGGTCCTTGGGCAGCAGCATGCGCTGCAACTCACCATCGAGCTGGCTGATCTCGGCGCTGGCGCCATCGATTTCTTCCTGTGCCATGTCGGCCATGTCAGCGTCGTTGCCCGAACTGCCGAGCAAGTCCTGCGCTGCCGCCAGATCGGCTTCACGCTGGCGGTAGCGCGCCCAGCGCGTGGCGACAGAAGCGACGTCGGTGTGTTCACGCGAGAGCAACAGAAACTGCTTCATGTCCTTCATGATGTCCTCGCGCGAGAGCAGAAATTCAAGCTCCCCGAGCCGGTCGGCGTAGCGTGCAAGTTGTTGGCGGAGAAAGGGTTTCATGAACGATCGGACTAGGGGCTATGTGAATGGGCTGGCGCGGGGCGAGTTGTTTGTGATTGTCATCCCGGACTCCGTCAATGTGATCCCGGACTCCGTCAATGTCATCCCGGACTTGATCCGGGATCCATGGATTGCGGGTCGGGCCCGCAATGACAAACCGGAGGACCGCAACGACCAAGCCGTGATGACGGCCTTTGTAGGAGCGTAGCTAACGCTCTTTGCGCAAAAAGAAATGTTGAATGGCTGAACTCGCGCGTTCGCGGGCTTGTGTGTCACTGGCGCGCAATTCGGCCATGGCGCCATGCAGCATTTTTTGCGTCAGGCCTTTGGAGAGCGCTTCCATCACCGCCTCCACGTCCTCGCCCTTGGCCAGCAGCTTGCGGGCACGGCTCAGTTCGGCGGCGCGCCACTCATCGGCCTGGGCATGGAGTTGCTGAATCAGGGGCACTGAACTGCGCTGGTCTATCCAGTGCATGAAGCTTTGCACGCCGGCGTCCACAATCGCCTCCGCCTGTGCCACGGCTGCCTGCCGGTTTGCCTGCGCCGTCTGCACCACGCTGGCCAGATCATCCACGGTGTACAGGTAGATGTCTTCCAGCGCCTTGACCTCGACCTCGATGTCGCGCGGCACCGCCAGATCGATCATGAACATGGGACGGTGCTTGCGTCGTTTGAGGGCTCGCTCCACCGCACCCAGGCCGATGATGGGCAGCGTACTGGCGGTGCAACTGATGACGGCGTCAAACTCGTGCAACCGATCCGGCAACTCGGCCAGATGCATGACCTCGGCGCCGAAGCGGCTGGCCAGTTTTTCACCGCGCTCCAGCGTGCGGTTGGCAATCGCCATGCTCTTGGGGTTCTTGGCCGCAAAGTGGGTGGCGCAGAGTTCGATCATCTCGCCGGCGCCGACAAACAGCACCTTGACCTGGCCCAGGTCCTCAAACAGCTGACCCGCCAGACGCACGCCAGCGGCCGCCATGCTGATCGAGTGGGCGCCGATCTCGGTCGAAGTGCGTACCTCTTTGGCGACGGCAAAGGAGCGCTGAAACAGTTGGCTCAGCGTGGTGCCCAGAGCGCCAGCCGATTCCGCAGCCCGCACCGCATCCTTGATCTGCCCCAGGATCTGCGGCTCGCCCAGCACCATCGAATCGAGCCCGCTGGCAACCCGGAAGGCGTGGCGCGCCGCTAAGCCGTCTTCCATGGTGTAGGAGTGGGCGCGCAGCAGCGAAGGCGCGACACCGCCGCTATGTGCCAGCCAGTCCAGTGTGTGCTCCAACTCCGGCTTGTCGCCGGCGCAGTAGATCTCGGTCCGGTTGCAGGTCGAGATCAGCGCCGCCTCGGGTTGGCGCGAAAGCGCGCTGCGCAGCCCATGCAATGTGGGTGCCACCTGATCGATGGCGAAGGCAAAGCGGCCGCGCAGATCGAGCGGCGCGGTCGTGTGATTAATGCCTAAAGCCCAGACTGCCATAGCCCGATTATAAAATCAGCCACCGATGACAGTTCTTGCGCTCCTGAATCATGTCCTGAATTTCCTGGCACCCGCCTTGTGGCTGGCCTTGCTGCTGCCGCTGGTGAGCCGCTGGATATTCAGAAAAAGGGCCAAACGACCCGGATTCAGAGTGCAGGTGACGGTCAATTTCGCGCTCGGCCTGCTGGCGCTGGGACTGGGCCTTTGGTTCTTTGGCCGCGACGGCAAGATGGCTACTTACCTGGGTATGACCGTGATCGTTGCCACGAGTCAGTGGCTGATGCTGCGCGGCTGGCGTGCTTAAGCCGTCGGCGCGAACAAATCCACCCGGTCCGTAATGATGCCATCGGTGCCCAGGTCCGTCAGGCGCTTCACAGTCGGCTCGTCATTCACGGTGTAACTCAGGCAGCGCAGGCCGGCGGCCTTGGTCTGGGCCACGCTGGTCGCGTCCCACAGGCGGTGCTTGCAGACCAGCGCGACGCAGCCGAGTGACTGCGCAGCTTCGAGCCAGCCGTTCCACAGCGTATCGAGCAGCAGGGCACGCGGCAGCAACGGCTGTGCATCGCGCGCGGCCTGCAAAGACTCAGGGCGGAAGGAGGTCAAGAGTGGCGGCACGTCGGCACCCTGCCAGAGCCGGGCTGCGTGCTGCGCCACCGCTTCACCAGTGATGCGCTCCAGTCCAGGCGTCGGCTTGATTTCAATGTCGAGAAAAAAATCGTTCTGCAGGCAATAGTGGGCGATGTTCTCGAAACTCGGTAGTGGCTCGCCCGCATAGGCGGCGCAGTGCCAACTGCCGGCATCGAGTTGCGACAAGGCAGCCCAGGGGTGATCGCCGGCGATGTTGCTGGCATCCCCACCAAGCTGCTTTGGGCCGTTGCTGGTGCGCTCCAGTGTGGCGTCGTGCAGCAGAAAGGGAACGCCGTCGGCGCTGAGCTTGACGTCACACTCGAACATGCGGTAGCCGTGACTGGCACCGAGTCTGAAGGCGGCCAGGGTGTTTTCGGGTGCAAGTTTGCCAGCGCCGCGGTGCGCAATCCAGCGCGGGTAGGGCCAGGGGGATGCGGTCATGACCGGGCCTCGTTTGTCATTGGGGACGCCGGCTTGTCATTGCGGACCTGATCCGCAATCCATGGATCCCGGATCGAGTCCGGGATGACAAACTGAATTCGTCATTGCCCGGCACGCGAATTGGCTTCCACACGTTTACCGGTGCTGGCGTCAAAGTAGTGAATTTTGTTGGCGCGAGGGGTGACGCAGATGGTGCTGCCAACCGTGGGTACAGGGTGTCCCTCTTCGATGCGGACAATCACCATTTCATCGCCACTGCCGTGCGTCCAGCGGCCGTAGACCAGACGCTCGGCGCCCAGCATTTCGACTGTCTCGACGTGCAGCGACCAACCGGTTTCTGTGATCTCCAGATGTTCCGGGCGCACGCCAGTGATGATGCCGCTCAGCGCATCCGGTGCATTCTTCAGCAGGTTCATCGGGGGTGAGCCGATGAAACTGGCAACAAAGGTGGTGGCTGGGCGCGAGTAGACCTCTTCAGGCGTGCCAAATTGCTCCATGGCGCCCAGATTGATGACGATCATGCGCTCGGCCAGCGTCATGGCCTCGACCTGATCGTGCGTCACAAAAAGCGAGGTGATGCCCAGTTCGCGGTGCAGCTTCTGAATCTCGATGCGGGTCTGCGCGCGCAGCTTGGCGTCCAGATTCGACAGGGGCTCATCGAACAGGAAGACCTGTGGATGGCGCACGATGGCGCGGCCCATGGCGACGCGCTGGCGCTGGCCGCCCGAGAGTTCGCGTGGCTTGCGCTGCAGGAAGGGTCCGATTTCCAGAATCTTTGCCGCCTTGTCGACGCGGGCCTTGATTTCCTCGGCTGGAACTTTGGCGATCTTGAGTCCGTAGGCCATGTTCTCGAACACGCTCATGTGCGGGTACAGCGCGTAGTTCTGGAACACCATGGCGATGTCGCGCTCGGAAGGTTCGAGGTCGTTGACGACGCGCCCACCAATGGAAATCTCGCCTTCGGTCACTTCTTCCAGACCGGCCAGCATGCGCAGCAGCGTGGACTTGCCACAACCCGATGGACCGACGATGACAACGAATTCGCCATCACGAATCTCGGCATTGATGGCGTTGATCACCTGATTGGCGCCCTTGCCTTTGCCGTAGCGCTTGACGACGTTCTTAAATGTGATTGAGGCCATAGAAATTTCCGTCATCGCGAGTTTCCCGTGTCCGGTCCGGTACCGCACGTTGAGTTCGAACCGTCATCGCGAGCGTAGCGTGGCGATCCGTGGCTTCAGGGGTCATGGATTGCTTCACATCGTTCGCAATGACGGTGAGGGAGTAAAACTGCTTTGCGTTCACTTTTCGGTATCCACCAGCC
Organism: uncultured beta proteobacterium; assembly: GCA_903894475.1. Classification (GTDB taxonomy): domain Bacteria; phylum Pseudomonadota; class Gammaproteobacteria; order Burkholderiales; family Burkholderiaceae_C; genus Rhodoferax. The sequence goes on along the minus strand of CAITQH010000036.1, from coordinate 9,195 downwards.
CTTTGACAAACCATTTCTGCATCAGCATGACCACAGTTGCCGGCGGCAGCATGGCCAGCAGGGCGGTTGCCATGACGACGTTCCACTCGTTTTGTGAATCACCGCCTGCCACCATCATCTTGATGCCCACGACCACCGGGTACATACCCTCCGAGGTTGTGGCCAGCAGCGGCCAGAGGTACTGGTTCCAGCCGTAGATGAACTGAATCACAAAGAGGGCGGCAATCGAGGTCTTCGATAGCGGCAGCAGGATATCGATAAAAAAACGCATCGGACTGGCACCGTCCATGCGGGCAGCTTCGGCCAGTTCGTCAGGCACCGACATGAAGAACTGGCGAAACAAAAACGTCGCCGTTGCCGAGGCGATCAGCGGTATCGTCAGACCAGCGTAGGTGTTGAGCATGCCAAGGTCGGAGACGACCTGGTAAGTAGGCCCAATGCGCACTTCGACCGGCAGCATCAATGTCACAAAGATCGCCCAGAAAAAGAAGTTCTTGAACGGGAAACGGAAGTAGACAATGGCAAAAGCGGAAAGCAGCGAGATCGTGATCTTGCCAAAGGTGATGACCAGCGCCGTGACCAGGCTGACCCACATCATGTGCACCACCGGTGCTCTGGATCCAGCGCCGGCGCCGCCGCCAAGTAGTGCCTTTTCGTAGGTCGCCCAAAGGTTGCTGCCCGGCAGCAGCGGCATCGGCGCCTGCACGATTTCCTGCGCCGTGTGGGTCGACGCCACAAAGGCCAGGTAGAGCGGAAAGGCGACCACCAGCACGCCCAGAATCATCACTGCATGCGCAAGAAAGGTCAGAACCGGGTTGCGTTCAACCATGGCGCGAGTCCTCGCGGCAATGCCGCCGCGCCGGGCCGCCCCAAGCAAGGCATGGCCCCCTCGGGGGGCAGCGAAGTACGCGCAGCGACGAGCGTGGGGGCATGCTAGTAATTCACTTTCTTCTCGACGAAGCGGAACTGCACCACGGTCAGGGCAATCACGATGGTCATCAGTACCACCGACTGTGCCGCGGAGCCGCCCATGTCCATGGCCTTGAAGCCGTCGTAGTAAACCTTGTAAACCAGAATCGACGTGGCCTGCCCGGGGCCGCCGTGCGTCGTGGCGTCCACAATGGCAAAGGTGTCGAAGAAAGCGTACACCATGTTGATGACCAACAGGAAGAAACTGGTCGGTGACAAAAGCGGGAACTGGATGGTCCAGAAGCGCCGCCAGGGTTTGGCGCCATCGATGGCCGCAGCTTCAATCAGTGATTTTGGAATCGACTGCAGACCAGCCAGAAAGAACAGGAAGTTGTAGGAGATCTGCTTCCAGACGGCAGCCATCACGATCAGCGTCATGGCGTGACCCTCGATGAGCAGGTGGTTCCAGTTGATGCCCAATTTCCCCAAACCATAGGACACCACGCCCAGCGAGGGCGAGAACATGAAGATCCAGAGCACACCGGCTACCGCCGGCGCCACCGCATACGGAACGATCAGCATGGTCTTGTAAAACATCGCTCCCCTGATGACGTGGTCGGCAAAAACCGCCAGGGTCAGGGACAGGCTGATGCCCAGAACAGCGACCAGCAGGGAGAAGGTTGCCGTGGTTTTGAACGATGCCAGGTAGCTGGCATCATTCCACAGGCGATTGAAGTTTTCCATGCCGACCCACTGGGTCGAGATACCAAATGCGTCCTGTGACTGAAACGATTGCAGCAGCGCCTGCGCTGCCGGCCAGAAAAAGAAGACGCCAATCACGGTCACCTGGGGTGCCAGCAAAAGCCATGGCAGCCAGGGTGACCGGAATTGGACGCGTTTTTCCACTTACTTGTTGGCTTTCTCGAAGCGTTCCAGGTACTCATTGCCGCGCTTCACGATCGCCTGCAGTGCTTCCGTGGGCGACTTCTTGCCGCTCCAGACCATTTCCAGTTCTTCGTCTTCAACCTGGCGCACCTGCACGTAGTTGCCAAGGCGGATGCCACGGCTCTTGTCGGTCACCTTGCGGATCATCTGTGTCACCGCGATGTCGGTACCTGGTTTTTCTTTGTAGAAACCGGACTTTTCAGTCAACTGGTAGGCCGCCGTGGTGATGGGCAGATAGCCGGTGCGCTTGTGGCTGGCCGACTGCACTTCCGGCTTGGAAATGAAGTTGAAGAAGGCCGCAACGCCTTTGTATTCGGCCGGCTTCTTGCCGGCCATCACCCAGAGGCTGGCGCCGCCGATAACCGTGTTTTGCGGTGCACCGGGCACATCCGGATAGAAGGGCAGGGTGGCCAGGGCGTAATCAAACTTGGCGTTCTTGGCGACGTTGCCGTAGAAGCCGGCCGAGGTTGTGATCATGGCGCATTCGCCCGAAACAAAACTGGCTTCGGGCACATTGGCGCGGCCCTTGTAAATGAACAGACCCTGTTTGGCCATGTTGGCGAGGTTTTCAATGTGGCGCACATGCAGCGGCGAGTCGACTTTCAGGCGCGCATCCATGCCGGCCAGACCGTTCGATTTGCTGGCGAATTCGACGTTGTGCCAGGCCGAGAAACTCTCCAACTGTGTCCAGCCTTGCCAGGCGATGGTCAGCGGGCACTTGTGACCGCTGGCCTTGAGCTTGGCCGCTGCCAGCGCCACTTCAGGCCAGGTGGTCGGTGGTTTGGCGGTGTCGATGCCGGCAGCCTTGAATGCGTCCTTGTTGAAGTAGAAAATGGTGGTCGAGCTGTTGAATGGGAAACTCAGCATCTGGCCGTTCGGCGCCGTGTAATAGCCGGCCACGGCAGAAACATAAACGGTGGGGTCAAACTTGTAACCAGCGTCCGTCATCACCTTGCCAACGGGCACGATGGCGCCTTTGCTGGCCATCATGGTGGCGGTTCCGACTTCAAACACCTGCAGGATGTTGGGGGCGTTGCCGGCTCGGAAAGCAGCGATGGCGGCGGTCATGGACTCGTCGTAAGTGCCCTTGAACGTGGGGACAATCTTGTAGTCCTTCTGGCTGGCGTTGAAGTCCTTGGCCAGGTCGTTGACCCACTCGCCATTGACGGCGGTCATCGAGTGCCACCACTGAATTTCAGTCTGGGCCTGAGCAGAAACGGAAAAAGCCGCTGCGAGGGCAACGGCTGCAATCTTGAAATTCATAGGATCTCCTTCGAGTAAAAGGGCAAGCATAGCGCCAGATTATGACGAAAAGACGTCAAAAAAAAGTCAATTTACGCAAATCTTGATTAAGCACATATTTTGCACGGCCGCGCGAGCGGGCTTTCATCAAGCCGGTCTATGCTGTAACGGTGAACAGTTTTAACAGCGCTGCGACACCCGGGGACTGCGCTCTGCAGACCCAGGTCCTGATCATCGGCGGCGGCGTCACCGGCACGGCGCTGGCGCGTGACCTGGCCTTGCGCGGCGTCGCCTGTATTCTGGTCGAGAAGGACGACATCAACGCCGGCGCTTCGGGGCGCAACCACGGCCTGCTGCACAGCGGCGCGCGCTACGTCGCGGGCGACGCCGGCGCGGCGATGGAATGCCGCGCCGAGGGCGACATTCTCAAGCGCGTGGCGGCGCAGACGATCCAGAAGACAGGTGGCTATTTCGTTGCCGTGCAGGGCGACGACGAGCGCTACATCGCCGACTTCCCCTCGTACTGTGCCCGCTCCGGTATCTCGGCGCGCGCGGTCGACGTGGCGCTGGCACGCGAGACCGAGCCGGCACTCTCGCAGCACACGATCGCAGTGTTCGAGGTGCCCGATGCGGCAATCGACCCATTCCGGCTTTCGCTGGAAAGCATGGCGCAAGCGCGCAGACTGGGTGCGCGGCTGCTGCGGCGCACGCGCGTGGTCGGTTTCGAGCGCGAGGGGCGGCGCATTGGCGCGGTGCGTGTTCAGTCGCTGGACAGCGGGCAGGAACTGCGCATCGAAGCCGAGCAGGTGATCAATGCCGCAGGCGCCTGGGCGCGCGAGGTGGCGCTGCTGGCCGGCGCCACGATTGAGATGACCTATTCCAAGGGCACGCTGCTGGTCACGCACACGCGTCTCGCGAGTCGCGTCATGAACCGTTTGCGCCGGCCCGGCAACGGGGACATCATGATGCCGGGCGGCACCGTCTCCATCGTCGGCACGACATCCATGCAGGTCGATACGCTGGACGATATTCGCGCCACGACGGCTGAGGCCGATCTGATCATCGCCGAGGCCACGCCCATGCTGCCGGTGCTGGCCAGCGCGCGCTTCATCCGCGCTTATGCCGGCGTGCGTCCGCTGCTGGGCTCGGCGGGTGCGGCCGACAGCCGTACGGTCTCGCGCGGCTTCGCCTTGTTCGACCACGAGGAGCACGGTCTGGACAATTTCGCCACCCTCACCGGCGGCAAGCTCACCACCTGCCGGCTGATGGCCGAACGCGGCGCCGACTTGGTGTGCCGGCGCCTGGGTGTGACACGGCCCTGCCTCAGCGCCAGCACGCTCTTGCCGCAGGCAACTGAGAATGCGTGGACCGAGCCGGGTCACTCGGCGCGCGAGTGGCTGCGTTCGCATCAAGCACAGGACTCGCTGTTGTGCGAATGCGAAATGGTTTCGGGCAGTGCCGTCGATGCCATCTATGCGGCGCTGCGTGCGGCCGGTGACCAGCCGACACTGACCGACATCGGCTTGCGCAGCCGTGTCGGCAAAGGTGCCTGCCAGGGAGCTTTCTGCGGCTTGCGCAGCGCGGCCCATCTTTATCAGACGGGTGACTTCCAGGCGCAGCGGGGACTCTCTGAAATTGTCGATTTTTTCAGCGAGCGCTGGCGCGGTCAGCAGCCCGTTTTGTGGGGCGAGCAACTGGCCCAGGCCGAGTTGGCCGAAGCGCTGCACTGCGGCCTGTTCGGTGAAGAGTTGCGCCAGGCGGCGCTGCTTGCCAATGTGGCGCGCGAGGGCAGACCGTGAGCGGCGCAGCAGCAAAGACTTACGACGTCGCCGTGATCGGCGCCGGCATGGCGGGTATGGCGGCGGCGCTGTTCGCCGCAGAGCGGGGCTTGTCCTGCGTCCAGATCGGCAGTGGCGGCGGCATTCTGTTTGCCAGCGGTCTGCTGGATCTTCTGGCAGTGCATCCGGTGGCAGAACATCGGCTTTGGCAGTCGCCTTTTGAGGCACTTGCAGCACTGGCGCGCGAGCAGCCCGGGCATCCACTGGCGCGGGTCGATGCTGCTTCGGTCCGCACGGCGTTCCAGACCTTTGTTGCGGCCCTGACTTCTGCCGGGATGGCTTACGCGCCGCTGGGTGAGCGCAACAGCCATGTGATCACATCGATAGGGACCGTCAAGACCAGCTTCGGCGTGCCGCTGACCATGATCGCGGGCGTAGCCGCGCTGGAGCGGCGCCTTCCCTGCCTGCTGGTGGACTTTCGTGGTCTGCGTGAATTCAGCGCGCGACAGATCGTCGAGACGCTGGCCGGTGATTGGCCGGCGCTGCGCCATCAGCGCATCGACTTTCCGGGCTTCGAAGCCGTGCCCGAGTTGTACGCCGCCCATCTTGCGCGTGCCCTGGAAAACCGGGAAACGCGCGAGCAAACGATTGCGCTCATCAAACCGCTGCTGGGCGATGCGCGGGTGGTCGGACTGCCGGCGCTCTTGGGTTTAAGTCGATCAAGCGAAGTGCACGCGGCTTTCGAGCTTGGGCTGGGTGTGCCGGTATTCGAAATTCCGACCATGCCGACCTCGGTGCCCGGGCTGCGGCTGCTGGGCGCGCTGGAAGCGGCGGTCTCGGCGCGCGGCGTGACACGACGCCAGCTCTGCAGCGTGCGTGCGCTCACATTCGATGGCAGCACGGCCACGCTGGAACTCGAAAGCGCACCCGGTGGCGAGTGCATCCAGGCCGGTGCGGTGGTGCTGGCAACAGGGCGCTTCAGCGGGCGCGGGCTGACCGCCGATCGGCAGCGCGTGCGCGAGAGCATCCTCGACCTGCCGGTGCAGCAACCGGCTTCGCGTGAGGTCTGGCATCAGCGCGATTTTCTTGATCCGGCGGGCCACGCCATCAACCGCGCCGGCTTGATGACAGACGAGGCCTGGCGGCCGCTCGCTGCGAATGGCAAGCCGGCATGGGAGAAGCTGTTTGCCATCGGCTCCATCCTCGCTGAGCAGGACTGGATGCGCGAGAAGTGCGGCTCAGGCCTGGCGATTGCAACTGCCTGGGCGGTGGTGGATGTCATTGCGGACCCGGATCAGGTTCGACATGACAGTCGATTTGTCATTGCGTCCCCGGATCAGGTCCGGGGTTCCAGCACCCGCAATCCAGTGGTGGCGCAGTGCTGGATCCCGGATCAAGTCCGGGATGACAGCTGCGGGGTCCCGGACGCCAGCTGCGAGGTTCCGGACGCCAGCTGCGAGGTTCCGGACGCCAGCTGCGGGGACCCGGACGCCAGCTGCGAGGTTCCGGACGCCAGCTGCGGAGTCTGGGATGACAACCGATCTGTCATTGCGGGCTCCGACCCGCAATCCAGGAAGTCCGGAAAGTCGGGTAGTTAGCAGCATGTCGCACGCCCTCTTTCAGACCGCTCTGTACGCATCGCTGCTGCTGTGCGCGCTCGGGCTGCTGTGGCGCATGTCGGGTTGGGTGCGCTTGCGTATCGGGCCTGAGGTGCAGGCGGTGACGCTGTTGCAGCGCTGGCACGCGCTGCTGCGCGGGCTTGCTGAGGCGCTCTTCACCCGGCGCGTGCTGGATGTCGGCGCTGCCTTGTTGCTCGACGTGCTCCTGCAGCGCCGGCTGTACCGCAGCGACAGGTCACGCTGGCTCGCACACTGGCTCATGTTTGCCGGCTTCATGCTCTTGCTGCTGATGCACGCGCTGGCGGCCGTCGTGACGGTGAAGCTGTTCCCGGGCTACGAATCGACCCGCAATCCTTATCTGTTTTTGCGCAATCTGTTCGGCGCGATGTTGTTGGTGGGAATGGCAATGTTCCTGTTCGGATTGCGGCGGCGGCGCACGCGTTTTGCGCCAGTGCGCCCTCCCATGGCTGCGGCCTTTGTCGCGCTGCTGGGCTTTGTTCTGCTGACCGGCTTTCTGCTGGAAGCCGACAAGATGGCCTCGCCGCAGGCCTTCTATCGTATGGCCAATCAGTTCAACGGCAGCGCCGATCCGACGGAGCTCAAACCGCTGCGTGCTTTGTGGGCCAGCGAGTTTGGCGTGGCGTTTGACGATCTGAAGGAGCCGATCACACCGGGCTTGCTGCAGCAAGGCCGCACCATGCATGAGGCAGACTGCGAGACCTGCCACGCCAGGGCGGCATCCGCCTTTGTCTCGTATCCTGTGTCCCGTTTGCTGGCGCCATGGGTAGGCGTTCTGGACCAGGCGCAGGCGCACAGCTGGCTGCTCTATCTTCACGTGTTCGCGTGTTTCCTTGGTTTGGCGACGCTGTCGTTCACCCGCTTCTTCCATGCGGTCGCGGCACCCATCAGCCTGCTGGCCAGTGGCGCCGCGCGGCCTCAGGCCTGGTCCAGCGCCAGCCGTGCCACGCGGCGCGCACTGGCACTGGATGCCTGTGTGGGCTGCGGCATCTGCGATGCGCACTGCGCGGTCGCCCCGCTGGCACGCCATCTGGACAACCGCTATCTGCTGCCCTCGCACAAGCTCATCGCTACCGGTGCGCTGGCTCGTACCGGGCTGCAGTTGGGTCACAAAGGCAATGACGCCGCAGAGCAGGCTTTGCACATCGCCGAGGGTGCTTTCCTGTGTACCGATTGCGCACGCTGCAGCATCGCCTGCCCGGTGGGGCTCGATTTGCAAGACCTTTGGCAGGCCGGTCGCGGTGCTCTGGCCGGCGCGGGCCTGCCGGCACCTGCGCAGTGGGTGAAGGCACGTTCCGCACTGGCATGGGCCGAGTCCTTGCAAAACGATTCCTGGCCACACAGTTTTTCTGATCGCTATGCGCTTGACGCGCCACTTTCGTCCGATCGCAACAGCTTCTCGCGCTGCGTGCAGTGCCAGACCTGCAGCAACGTCTGCCCGGTGGTGGCGCACAGCACGGACCCCGCCTTCGGCGTTGATCTGACGCCGCAGAAGGTGATGAACCTGCTGCGCCTGGGCCTGCGCGACCTCACGCTGGGCTCCACCATGGTCTGGAGTTGCGCCACCTGCTACCAGTGTCAGGAGCACTGCCCTGAAGGCATACGCGTGGCCGACATCATGGTCGAGTTGCGCGCGCTGGCGGTGCAGCGCCTGGGCCGCGTCCGCGGCCAGAACGTGCCATCATGAGCGTCATGAGCTACGCGCTGTTCCTGGGCTGCAAGATCCCTTCCGGCTTGCCGGCTTACGCCGCTTCAACTCGCGCGGTGTTGCAGCAGTTGGGCGTGACTCTGGTCGAACTCGAGTTCAACTGCTGCGGCTACCCGGCGCGTGATGTCAGCCGCGACGCCTTCGTGCTGGCCGCTGCGCGCAACCTGGCGCTGGCCGAGCGCGCCGGCCTGAACGTGCTGACGCCTTGCGCTTGCTGCTTTGGCACGCTGCGCCATGCGATCAGCTTTTTGAAAGAGGACGCGGCACTGCGCTCGCGCATCACAGAGGCGCTGGCCGCCGAGGGGCTGGCCTGGTCAGGCGCGGCCGAGGTCGAGCACGTACTGCCCGTGCTGGCTCGCGTGATCGGTCTGGACGCGCTGGCCAACGCGGTGCGCGAGCCGCGTACCGGCCTTCGGGTCGCCGCCCAGTATGGCTGCCACACGCTGCGCCCGAGCAAGGTGGCACGCTTTGACAATGCACTGGCACCAACGATCTTCGAAGACCTGATTCGCCTGACCGGTGCAACACCGGTTGACTGGCCGCGCAAACTCGACTGCTGCGGCGACCCGCTGCATCAGGCCAACACGGCGCTGTCGGAGCAAATGACGCGCGCCAAGATTGCCGATGCACTGGCCAGCGGTGCCCAAGTGATGTGCACGGCCTGCCCGCATTGCCATCTGCGTTTCGACGGGGTTCAGGCGGATCAGGCGGACACCGCCGATCCGTCGATTCGCACGCTGCTCTACACACAGCTCCTGGGGCTGGCGCTGGGGCTGCCGGCGAAGTCTCTTGGGCTCTAGGGCGGATACCGGCCATCGGCTGACTACTGGCGCTCGGGTGGGGTCTTCGGCTTGATCTTCAGTGCTGCACTGGTCTGAACGGCCAGCTCATTCAGAGCCGTCACGGCTTCTGCGATATCCGGGATGATGCGCACGCCCCTGGGCTGCTTTCTGACGCCCGCCAGGCCGGCACCGCC
>CAITQH010000035.1 GCA_903894475.1 uncultured beta proteobacterium | reverse complement strand
TGCAGATGGATTCTGCGCTGAGAGACGTCCAGTTCGATGAGGTCGCCGTTTTGCACCGCCGCCAGCGGGCCGCCGGCAGCAGCTTCCGGGGCGACGTGGAGTACCACGGTGCCATAGGCTGTGCCGCTCATGCGTCCGTCGCAGATGCGCACCATGTCAGTGATGCCCTTGCGCAGAATCTTTGGCGGCAACGGCATGTTGCTCACCTCGGCCATGCCGGGGTAACCCTTGGGGCCACAGTTCTTCAGCACCATGACGCAGGTTTCGTCGATGTCGAGATTCTCATCATCGATGCGGGCGTGGAAGTCTTCTATATCCTCGAACACCACGGCCCGGCCCTTGTGCGTCATCAGTTCCGGTGTGGCAGCGCTGGGCTTGATGATGGCGCCGCGCGGTGCGAGATTGCCGTGCAAAACGGCGATGCCGGCTTTGTCCTTGAATGGCTCGTCGAAGGTCTTGATGACGCGCGGGTCGTAATTCCTCGCCTGGGCAACGTTCTCTGCCACAGTCCGTCCATTGGCAGTGACGACGTCGCCGTGCAGCAAATGCCCGATTTCCTTCATCACCACAGGCACGCCACCGGCGTAGCAAAAGTCTTCCATCAGGTGTTCGCCGGAAGGTTGCAGGTTGACCAGGCAAGGCAGGTCGCTGGCCAGGCGGTCGAAATCATCGATGCTCAGTTTGACGCCGATTCGATTGGCCATGGCAATCAGGTGAATCACGGCGTTGGTTGAACCGCCAATGGCGGCCAGGGTCTTGATCGCATTTTCGAACGCCTCTCGCGTGAGAATCTTGGAAAGCGTCTGGTCTTCATGCACCATCTCGACAGCACGCCGCCCGACCATGCGAGCCAGCACATTGCGTCGTCCATCCACCGCCGGATAAGCGGCGTTGCCGGGCAGGCCCAGACCCAGGGCCTCGACCATGCAGGCCATGGTGCTAGCCGTTCCCATGGTCATGCAGTGGCCGTGACTGCGGCTCATGCAACTTTCCGCTTCCAGAAATTCCTCCAGTTTGAGTGTGCCGGCGCGGACCTGTTCGCTCATGCTCCAGACACCGGTGCCTGAGCCGAGTTCCTGGCCACGCCACTTGCCGTTGAGCATCGCTCCGCCACTCAGGCCTATGGTGGGCAGGTCCACGCTGGCTGCGCCCATCACCAGAGAAGGCGTTGTCTTGTCGCAACCCATGAGCAGCACGACGCCGTCGAGCGGGTTGGCACGAATGCTTTCCTCCACATCCATGCTGGCCAGATTGCGGTACAGCATCGCGGTCGGTCGCATCAGCGTTTCGCCCAGCGACATGACGGGAAACTCCATCGGAAATCCGCCGGCCTCGTACACGCCGATCTTGACCTGCTCGGCCAGCGTGCGGAAATGCGAGTTGCAGGGCGTGAGCTCGCTGAAGGTATTGCAGATGCCGATGACCGGGCGCCCATCGAACTGGTCGTCCGGTATGCCCTTGCCCTTGAGCCAGCTGCGATAGACAAAACCGTCGCGGTCCTGCCGGCCAAACCACTGCTGGCTGCGTAAAGCACCGCCGGGCCGCCCCAAGGTGCCTTTGGCCCCCGCGGGGGGCAGCGAAGCGTGGGGGTCATTTCCTTCGGGCTTTTTCCTGGGCTTGCTGGCGCTTGTCATCGGTTTGTTCCTTACTCTCTAATCATATTATCATCATAGGATTCTGTGCGAGCCTTGGTGAAAACCCGCATGAAGCGCGTCACTTTATGGTCATATCATAGTAGGTGAAGATTGACAAAACCATGAAGAACATGCACGGCAACACGGTGGATCACCTGGGCGAAGCGATTGTCTCGGGGCGTTATGCCGCGGGCGCGTCGATTCCGCCAGAGCCACTGCTGGGCGAGGAGTTGGGAGTCAGCCGCACCGTGGTGCGTGAAGCTGTGAAGTCGCTGGTCGCCAAAGGTCTGGTGTCGACTGGGCCCAAGGTGGGCACCCGTGTGCTGCCCGAGGAGGATTGGAACTGGTTCGATTCAGACGTCATCGGATGGCAGTCGAAGGCCGGACTGACGCCTGAATTCCTGCGTGACCTGCAGGATTTGCGGCGCGTCGTTGAACCTGCATCCGTGCGTCTGGCTGCGCAACGTGCAACGCAGGAAGATATTGCGCGCCTCGACAGCGCTCTGGATGGCATGAAGCGCGCCGTCAAGGATGGGGGCGACTATGTGACCCATGACCTCCTTTTTCATCAGGGCCTGCTGCGGGCCGGTCGGAACCGCATGTTGATCCAGATGAGCAAGGCGCTGGGCGCGCTGTTGCGAACCAGTTTCGAGTTGTCCACGTTCAAGAAAGGGGCCCCGGCGAATTCCATCCGATTGCACCAGACGGTGCTCGATGCAGTGATCGCGCGCAAACCAGCCCAGGCCGAAAGAGCGATTTTGGTGCTGATTGATGGTGCCCAGCGCGACATCGAAGAAATCCTGGCCTCGCGGCGACACCTGCCGCGGCTCAACACACCGGCCCCAGCGCTCAAGGCTTCCTGATCAATGAGAACATCCCTTGCTCGTCTTACAGGCTGCGGTCCGAGCGCCGCGATCAGTGCTTTGCCCGATAGACGGCCTGATCGATTCAGCATATAACCCGGACAGAAACAAGAAGGACAGTGCATGGCATCGGTGCAGATTCGTGGGATAGAAAAATACTTTGGCTCGACGCAGGTCATCTGCGGCGTTGATATCGATATCGCCGACGGGCAATTCGCCGTGCTGGTGGGGCCCTCGGGTTGCGGCAAGTCCACGCTGCTGCGCATGCTCGCCGGTCTGGAAGAGATCACACACGGCGAAATTCTGATCGGCGGCAGGGTCGTCAACAGGGTTCCGCCGAAAGAGCGTGACATCGCCATGGTGTTCCAGAACTATGCCCTCTACCCGCACATGACGGTGCGCGAGAACATGGCGTTTGCGCTCGAACTGGCCAAGCAGGACAAGGCCAGGATCGCCGAAAAAGTTGGACGTGCCGCCGATATTCTGGCGCTCGGTGCCCTGCTGGACCGCTATCCACGTCAGCTCTCGGGCGGTCAGCGCCAGCGCGTCGCGATGGGGCGCGCGATCGTGCGCGATCCTCAGGTGTTTTTGTTCGATGAGCCACTCTCGAACCTCGACGCCAAACTGCGGGTGGCCATGCGCAGCGAGATCAAGGAACTGCACCAGCGCCTTAAGACGACTTCGGTGTACGTAACGCACGACCAGATCGAGGCGATGACGATGGGCGACAAGATTGTCGTCATGCGTGACGGCCGGATCGAACAGACCGGCAGCCCGTTGGATTTGTACGACCACCCGGCAAACCAGTTCGTCGCGGGCTTCATCGGGTCGCCGGCCATGAACTTTCTGCCCGGCACGCTCAAGCGCGCCGGTGACACGTTGCGGGTCGAACTCAAAGACGGCACCCGGTTTGACGCACCGCCCGGTTCGGCAGGAGAGGACGGCCTGCCGGTGATCTTCGGCGCACGACCGGAGCATTTGACGCTGGTCGATTCCGGCGGCATCCCGACCGAGGTCGTCGTGATGGAGCCCACCGGGATGGATACCTTCATCGCCTGTCGTCACGAGGGCATCGAACTCTCGGCAGTATTCCGGGAACGGCACGATTTCGCCCCTGGCAGTACCATCCACCTGCTGCCCGACCTGCAACGCTCGCACCTGTTCGACGCCGGCACCGGCAAGCGCCTTGCAGCCTGAATCTTTTCACCCACCCAGCAATTGATTTATCACAAAAGGAGACTTGCCATGAACCAGTTCAACCGTCGTAAATTCCTTGAAGGCTCGGCCGGCGTCGCCGCGGCTGCCACTCTGGGCGCCGGAAGCGCCGTCTGGGCGCCCGCGGTTCATGCTCAGGCGCTGGCGTTCAAGCCCGAAAAGGGCGCCAAGCTGCGCGTGCTGCGCTGGAGTCGCTTCGTGCAGGGCGACATCGACGCCTACATGGTCAACGTGAAGAAGTTCACCGAGAAGACCGGTGTCGAGGTGCGCGTCGACAACGAGGGCTGGGAAGACGTGCGCCCGAAGGCTGCCGTGGCGGCGAACACCGGCGCCGGCCCCGACATCATCCTGTCGACCAACGATGATGCCAACCTGTACCCGGAAAAGTTGCTCGATGTGACCGATCTGGCCGAATACCTGGGCAAGAAGTATGGCGGCTGGTACCCGGCGGTGGAGGCCTACCTGAAGCCCGATGGCAAGAAGTGGATTGGCCTTGGACTCGGCGCCTCAGGCTCTTACATGGTTTACCGCCAGAGCCAGGTCAAGGCCGCCGGCTTCGACAGTTTTCCCAAGGACACAGCCGGCTTCCTCGCGATGTTCAAGGCGCTGCACGCCAAGGGCACGCCAGGCGGAATGGCACTGGGCAACGCGACCGGCGACGGCCTCTGGTGCAACTGGCTGATGTGGTCGCACGGCGGCATGCTGGTGGACAAAAACAACAAGGTGGTCGTGGACAGCGCCGAGACGCTCAAGGCGCTCGAATACGGTAAGGAGTTGTACGCAACCTTCATTCCCGGAACGTTGTCCTGGCTGGACCCGAACAACAACAAGGCCTTTCTTGACGGTCAGATCAGCGTCACCAACAACGGCATCTCGATCTACTACGCTGCCAAGAACTCGACCGATCCCAAGGTCAAGGAGTTGGCGGCTGACATCAATCACGCGGCGTTCCCGGTCGGGCCGGTGGGCGTGCCGACCGAGTCGCACCTGTTCTTCAACCAGATGATCATGAAATACACCAAGTTCCCGAACGCTGCGAAGGAGTTCCTGCGCTTCATGATGGAACAGGAGCAATTCGACGCCTGGCTGACCGGGGCCGGCGGTTACATCGCGCAACCGCTGCGCGCCTACGAAAAATCACCGATCTGGACCATCGACCCCAAGCACACGCCCTACCGCGACGGCGTGAAGAACATGCGGCCCGCCGGCTATGCCGGCAAGCTGGGCTACGCCTCGGCGGGCGCCGGCGCTGATTTCATCGTGGTGAACATGGTGGCTGAGGCGGTAAGCGGCTCCAAGACACCCAAGGAAGCGATGGAGCGCGCCCAGAAGCGCGCCGAACGCTACTACAAGGTCTGAGCGCTGATCGAACGCCGACGAAATCCCGCCCATGCTAGAGAAACTGCAGAACAGCCGCAACGCGCTTGGTCTCATCTTCATGCTCCCGGCAGCGCTGCTGCTGCTGCTGTTTCTTACCTATCCGCTGGGGCTGGGTGTCTGGCTGGGCTTTACCGACGCCAAGATCGGACGCCCGGGCGAGTGGATCGGCATCGAAAACTACGTCTACCTGGCCACGGACAGTGTGATGCAACTGGCGCTGTTCAATACCTTGTTCTACACGACGGTGGCGAGTGTGGCGAAGTTCTTTCTCGGCCTGTGGCTGGCGCTGTTGCTGAACAAGAACATCCGTTTCAAGTCGTTCTTCCGCGCCGTGATCCTGCTGCCCTACATCGTGCCGACCGCCCTGTCGGCGATCGCGTTCTGGTGGATTCTGGACTCGCAGTTCTCCATCATCAGTTGGGCGCTCCTCAAAATGGGCGTGATCGACCAGTACATCGACTTCCTCGGCAGCCCCTGGAACGCGCGCTTCTCGGTGATTGCGGCCAACGTGTGGCGCGGCGTGCCCTTTGTCGCGATCACGCTGCTGGCCGGCCTGCAGACGATTTCGCCCTCGTACTACGAAGCTTCGGCAATCGACGGCGCAACGCCCTGGCAGCAGTTCCGTCATGTCACGCTGCCGCTGCTGACACCTATCATCGCGGTCGTGATGACGTTCTCGGTGCTGTTCACCTTCACTGACTTCCAGCTGATCTACGTGATCACGCGCGGCGGCCCGCTTAACGCGACGCACCTGATGGCGACGCTGGCGTTCCAGCGCGCGATCAACGGCGGCGCGCTCGGCGAAGGCGCTGCGATTTCGATCGCGATGGTGCCCTTCCTTCTGGCGGCGATCATGTTCAGCTATTTCGGCCTGCAGCGGCGCACATGGCAACAAGGCGGAGCCGACAAATGAGTGCATCAGACAAGGGCGCAACCGACACCGTCGGGATGAGTTTTCTCGATTCCACGCCGCGCAAGTTCGTCACGGTTTACCTGCCGCTGATCATCTTCCTGTTCGTTCTGCTGTTTCCGTTCTATTGGATGGCTATCACAGCGTTCAAGCCGAACAACGAACTGCTGTCGCGTGACGGCAATCCGTTCTGGGTGATTGCGCCCACGCTGGACCACGTAAAGAAGCTGCTGTTCGATACCGCGTACCCGCAGTGGATGTGGAATACCGTGATCGTCTCGGTGGTCGCCACGGTGTTCTCGCTGGCCGCCTCGGTGCTGGCCGCCTACGCGATTGAGCGGCTGCGCTTTTCGGGCGCCAAGCACGTTGGCCTGGGCATCTTCCTGGCCTATCTGGTGCCGCCCTCAATCCTGTTCATTCCGCTGGCCTCGGTGGTATTTCAGCTCGGACTGTTCGACACGCGCCTTGCGCTGATCCTGACCTATCCGACCTTCCTGATCCCGTTCTGCACCTGGCTGTTGATGGGCTACTTCCGCTCCATCCCGTTCGAGCTGGAAGAGTGCGCGCTGATCGACGGCGCTACGCGCTGGCAAATTCTGGTCAAAATTGTGTTGCCGCTGGCCGTGCCGGGCTTGATCTCGGCCGGCATCTTCGCCTTCACGCTGTCATGGAACGAGTTCATCTACGCGCTGACTTTCGTCTCGTCGAGCGAGATCAAGACCTTGCCCGTCGGTGTGGTCACCGAACTGGTGGAAGGAGACGTCTATCACTGGGGCTCGCTGATGGCCGGCGCGCTGTTTGGCTCGCTGCCGGTCGCCTTCATCTACTCGTTCTTTGTCGAGTACTACGTGTCCGGCATGACAGGTTCGGTCAAAGAGTGAAGTGCTTTGATGGACTCGGGCATCGCTTTGGTCGATGCGGCCCAGCCACTACAGGTCGCGGCCAGCGATTTTCCGGATAAACAAATTCTGCATCAGCTGCGTGATTCCAAAAGTCCACGGCGCTATCTTGTCGCTGTGATTGATCCGATTCACCAGTTTTCCCAGTACCGGCGTCCTGATGCTCACAATGTCGCCAACAGCGTGAGTAAAGCCTTGCCCGGGCACAGAGCGATCAGCAGTCGGCGCAAACATCGTCCCCAGAAACAGCATCATGCCATCCGGGTATTGGTGATTCGGGCCCATGGCATGCCCCACCAGTTCCTCTGGATCACGACTGATCAAGGCCATCGAACTCTTGCCTTGCAAGACATACCCTTCCTCGCCTCTGACCTCCAGTGACAACTCGCATTGCCTCACGTCGTCGAGCGAAAAATGGCTGTCAAAAAGTCGAATGAAAGGCCCCACAGCGCAGGAGCCGTTGTTGTCCTTGGCTTTTCCAAGCAGCAAGGCGCTGCGTCCCTCGAAGTCCCTGAGATTCACGTCATTGCCAAGCGCCGCGCCCACAATTCTTCCGTATCGATTGACAGCCAGGACGATCTCCGGTTCAGGATTGTTCCAGTGGGACTTTGGATGAATTCCTGCCTCGGCGCCGGTTCCGACTGCCGAGAGAACTTGCGCTTTGGTGAAGATCTCGGCGTCCGGACCAATGCCGACCTCCAGGTACTGCGACCACATGTCCTTCGAGATCAGGAGTTCCTTCAGCTTTTGCGCAGCGGCCGACCCGGGCCGCACCGAGCGCAGGTTTTCCCCGATGACTTCGACGATCGAATTGCGAATATCGTCTGCCCGACTGGCGTCACCCATGGACTGCTCTTCAATCACCCGTTCCAGCATGCTTGCGACGAATGTCACTCCACTGGCTTTGACGGCTTGCAGATCACATGGGGCCAGGAACCAGGCTCTGGCACTTTCATCGCGGTCCCACGATGAGTCGGCCAGCAGGTCCCTGGTGTTGCCTATGCTCGGGAATCTCTGCAGGTCGGCAACAGCCGCTGCGGGGTCAGCCAGATTCAACAATTCGCTGCAGGTCGACGCGACGCTTGAAATATCGAACACCAGGTCAGCCGTTACCCGCGTCAGCACGGGTCCGTCTGCATCTGCGCTCCAGACGCGCGCTATCAGGGTGGCCTGCGCGCTGTCGTCGGGTAGGCTGTCAACAAGTCCGAGATGGTCCTTCATTTCACGAGCCCGAATGCGCTGGACTTATCGCTTGAAAGGCACGACCAACTGGCGCTGCTCACCCAGGCCCTCAATGCCCAAAGTCATCACATCGCCCTGCTTGAGGTAGAGCGGCGGCTTCATGCCCAGGCCGACACCGGGTGGCGTGCCGGTCGTGATGAGGTCGCCGGGCATCAAGGTCATAAACTGACTCACGTAACTCACCAGTTTGGCGACGCCGAAGATCATGGTTTTGGTTGAGCCGGTCTGCATGCGTTTGCCGTTCAGATCAAGCCACATGCCGAGCTTTTGCGGACTCGGCACATCATCGCGCGTCACCAGCCAAGGGCCCAGTGGCCCGAAAGTGTCGCAGCCTTTGCCCTTATCCCAGGTACCGCCACGCTCAATCTGGAACTCCCGCTCACTGATATCGTTGATGGTGCAGTAGCCGGCAACATGGTTCAGTGCGTCCTTTTGCGACACGTACCTGGCCTTCGTGCCAATCACTACCCCCAGTTCCACTTCCCAGTCTGTTTTCTTGGAGCCTTTTGGCAGCATCACCGGATCATTGGGCCCCTGAACGCAGGTGATCGCCTTCATGAAGAGAATCGGCTCTTTCGGAATGGGCAGGCCCGACTCGGCCGCGTGGTCGGCATAGTTCAGACCGATGGCAATGAACTTGCCGACACCCCTGACCGGGCTGCCCAGGCGTGGCGAGCCCTTGACCAGTGGCAATGTCTGCGTTTTGAGTTTGCGCAGCTTGGACAGTGCGCCATCCCCGAGCTGCTCAGGCCCGATGTCCTTGATCACGCCGCTCAAGTCACGCAGTTTTCCGTCTGCATCGATGAGTCCTGGTTTTTCTTTACCCGGGTTGCCATAACGAACAAGTTTCACGTTCTGTCCTTTCGATTGGTGTTTAACAGTGGGTGGCAGAACTCGCGGGCGCTCAGGCCAGCCTGTTCCAGAAGTTCATAGTGGATCAATATGTCGAGCGTCCGCCTGACAGGTCGAACACCGCGCCAGTAGAAAAGGAACATTCTTCCGTGCACAACCAGGCCACCATGGCCGCCACCTCTTCGGGCATGCCAAAACGGCCCATTGGAATTTTGGACAGCATGAAGGCGATGTGCTCAGGTGTCATCTGCTCAAAAATTGCGGTTTTCACGGCAGCAGGTGTCACACAATTAACGCGCACCCCTGTATCGGCAAGCTCCTTTCCGAGCGACTTGGTCAGCGCAATCACAGCCGCCTTGCTGGCACTGTACGCACTGGCGTTGGGGTTGCCCTCTTTCCCGGCAACCGAGGCAATATTCACAATACGACCATAGTTGCGCGAGCGCATATGGGGAAGCACTTCGCGACAACAATAAAACAGGCCAGTAATGTTGACTTGCATGACTTGCTGCCATAGTTCGGGCGGATAGTCCCAGACTTTGACGTTGGGGCCGGTTATACCGGCGCAATTCACCAGGACATCGATGGCTGCCACTTCGGCCAGGGTTTGCTGCACCGCGCTCACCACGTTGGGGTGCTGGGCCACATCAACATGCAGTGTGTGCACGCCTGAACCCAGTTCAGCGGCCGCAGAGGAGAGCAAGTCGCGGTTCAGATCCCAAAGTGTGACGCTGCCACCCGAGGCCAAAAATCGCTTGGCAATGGCAAAGCCAAGCCCTGTAGCACCGCCGGTGATCACCGCATGGCGGCCGGCCAGATCAAGTTGGTTCATATGGTCATTCCCCCGTCCACCGAGAAGAGCTGCCCGGTAGCAAATACAGACTCGTCGCTGGCCAGGTACACCACGATGGGCGCGATTTCGTGGGCTTGAGCCAGGCGCCCCATCGGCTGACGCGCGACGAAATTCTTGCGTGCCTCGATCGGATCGGCGTAGCTATTGATGCGCTCGCCGAGCGAGGGTGTATCCACGGTGCCCGGCGCAATAGCGTTGCAGCGAATGCCCTGCCCGACAAAATCGGCGGCAACCGATTTGGTCAAACCTACTACGGCCGCCTTGCTGGCGCCGTAGGCGAAGCGGTTAGGCAGCCCCTTGAGGCTGCCGCACACGCTCGACATATTGATGATGCTGCCTCCGCCATTGGCAATCATTCCAGGCAGCGCCGCCTGAATCATCCAGAACTGCGCACGCACATTCAGGTTGAATGCAAAATTCCAGTCGTCGTCTGTTGCCTGGAGGATGGTGCCGTTATGGACGAAGCCAGCGCAGTTGAAAAGCACATCGAGTGGCGCGATCCGTGCCACCAGTTCCTGGATGGCAAGCTTGTCGGTCACATCCAGTCGGGCCGTATTGATATTGGCGACGCCCGCAAAACTCTCCAGCAACTGCGCGTTGATGTCGGTGGCCAGCACCAGAGCGCCTTCGGCTGCCATTGCCAATGCGCTGGCGCGGCCAATACCCTGGCCAGCGGCCGTGACCAACACATTCTTTCCCTCGAGTCTCATAGCGTCCCCAATCAAGAAATTCAGAAGCTCAGCCGCCCATCCTAGGGTTTTTCCGGTTGTTGCCTACCGCCAATCATGCAATTATGAATTGGCCTTACCGCCTGACCAATTCAGATTAACCCTAATGCATGCCACCGATCAAGAGCAGCCCGCATGCCGATAACGACCATTGAAACACAGCGCCTGTACCGTCAGATCGCGGAGCAATTACGCTCCCTGATTGACGCGGGCGAATTTGCCGTCGGCACCAGACTTCCGGCTGAGCGGGAATTGGCCAAGCAACTGTGCGTGAGCCGTCCGTCGGTACGAGAAGCCTTGATAGCGCTGGAGGTGGAAAATGTCGTAGAGGTGCGCAGCGGGTCGGGCATCTATGTGCTCAAACCGAAGCGACGGACTGTTGCACGCAAAAAGGTCAACGAGACTGTCGAGTGGGGTCCCTTGCAGTTGATGCGCGCACGCGAGCTGGTCGAGAGCGAAGTGGCTGCCCTGGCGGCCCGTAACGCCACCCGGCCGGATCTGCAACTCATGAGCGATGCGTTGCAGCAAATGCGCGACGAAGCAGCACAGGGCCAGATACCGCGTGCCGCGGATGAGGCTTTTCATTACGCCATTGCCCAGGCTTGCGGCAATGAGGTGTTGCGCGACACCGTCCGAACCTACTGGCAGTCCCGCCATGGCGCCCTGTTTGAGCGTCTGGGCGACTACTTTGAAGATGATGTCTCGTGGGACGCCGCACTGATCGAGCATGCGGCGGTTCTCAAGGCGATCCGTTCGCGCACGGCCACGGCCGCGCGCAGCGCCATGCACCAGCACCTGAAGAATGCGCATAAACGGTACAGCGCAAGTTGGCTGCGCGCCAAGCCTTCCTGACGGACACGAATTTCACAACCACCAACCGAGGAGACAGCATGAAGAAAAGAGAACTGACAGGGATGGCGATCAAAGCACTGGTTGCCTGCACATTACTGACCAGTGCCGCAGGCACATTGGGTATTGCGAATGCGCAGACCAAACTGAAATGGGCGCACGTTTATGAAACATCCGAGCCTTTCCACAAGTGGTCTGTCTGGGCCGGCGATGAGATCAAGAAGCGCACAGGCGGCCGCTACGAAGTGCAGGTCTTTCCGGCCTCCTCACTGGGTAAGGAATCCGATATCAACCAGGGTCTGACTCTGGGTACGGTGGACATCATCCTGAGCGGCGCGAGCTTTGCCGGTGCGAGCTACCCGCCGCTTGCGGTGACTTACTTCCCCTTCATCTTCCGCGACTCGGAGCACCAGCTCAAATATGCCAAGAGCGACGTTTTCAAGGAACTCGCCAAGGGCTATGACGACAAGAGCGGCAACCACATCGTGGCGCTGAACTATTACGGGGCCCGCCATTTGACGTCCAACAAGCCTGTCGTCAAGCCCGAGGACATGAAGGGCCTCAAGATTAGAGTACCGGATGCACCAGCGTATCTGGCGTTCCCGAAATCACTGGGTGCCAATGCCACCCCGATCGCTTTCGCCGAGGTTTACCTGGCGTTACAGAACGGCACCGTGGACGCCCAGGAAAATCCACTTCCAACCATTCTGGCCAAGAAGTTCTACGAAGTTCAGAAGAACATCTCACTGACCGGCCACATCGTCGATTCGTTGTTGACGATTGTGGGCGGAACGCTGTGGAGCAAGTTATCGGATGCAGACAAGAAAATCTTCAGCGACGTGATGCAGGAAGCGGCCGAAAAGACCGGGCGTGAAATCATTGCCTCCGAAGTTCGTCTGGCCGAAGAATTCAAAACCAAGGGCGTCAATGTGATCACAGTAGACAAGAACGCATTCCGGGAGGCTGTCCTGAAAAATGCCAAGCCTACCGATTTCGGCTATCGCCAAGCTGACTACGACCGCATCCTTGCCATCAAATAGTCAGCACAGCCATGCAAGACATCGACGCCGGGCCCAGGATCATGGGCGACGACGGGGAGTTCCACGCGCAGGATGAAGCGGTGGACCTGTCCGCCACGACACCAGAAGCCTGGGTGGCGTTGGGCATCTTCTGGATGCTCGGCGCCACCGTCTTCTATCAGTTCTTTACGCGTTATGTTCTCAACGACTCAGCCGCCTGGACCGAAGAGATTGCGCGTTACCTGCTGATAGGGGTGGTATTTATCGGCGCCTGCATCGGCGTCAGCAAGAACAACCACATCCAGGTGGATTTCTTTTACCGGTTCATGCCACACAAGTTTGCCCGCACGATGGCCACCCTGGTGGACGTGATGCGCGTCGTGTTCCTGGTTGCCTTCGCCGTGCTGACGCTGATGATGATGTACAAGCTGACCCATGTGCGCATGACGATGATCGACCTGCCCATGAATCTGGTCTATGCGGTCTGCATGGCAGGCTTCGTGGCGATGACATGGCGTGCCATCGGGGTCGCGCGCTTTCACTGGAAGCGCGGCTACAGTGTGCTGGAGCGCCCCGAAACAACGATGACTGACGCCTGAGCGAAACACACTATGCTGAAGATCATTTTTCTATTCTTGTTGAGCGGCGGCATTCCGGTGGCCATGGCCATGTCCGGCTCGGCCCTGCTCTATATCTGGTGGACCGGGACCTTGCCACCCTATGTGGTGATCCACCGCATGATCGGCGGCATTGACAGTTTCCCCCTGCTGGCCGTTCCCTTCTTCATTTTGGCAGGCAACCTGATGAACAACGCCGGCATCACCAACCGCATCTACAACTACGCACTGGCGCTGGTGGGATGGATGAAGGGTGGTCTGGGCCATGTCAACGTTCTTGGCTCGGTGATCTTTGCCGGCATGAGCGGCACGGCAATAGCCGACGCGGCAGGCCTTGGCACGATCGAGATCAAGGCGATGAGGGACCATGGCTACGACATCGAATTTGCAGTGGGTGTGACAGCGGCCTCGGCCACGCTCGGGCCCATCATTCCGCCGAGTTTGCCGTTCGTGATCTACGGCATGATGGCCAACGTCAGCGTCGGCTCGCTCTTTCTCGCGGGCATTCTGCCGGGCGCCCTGATGGCGCTTCTGATGATGCTCACGGTGGCCTGGTTTGCCCACAAGAATGGCTGGGGTGCCGACATCAAGTTTTCCTGGCCGCGCGTGGTCAAGGCGCTCGTGGAGTCGCTTGTGGTCATCGGCTGGCCGGTCGTACTGTGGCTACTGATTGTTCAGGTTGGCCTGCCTGCGCAGTTAACGGTGTTTTTCGGGCTGATCGCATTGTTCCTGGCCGACAAGCGGTTCAAGTTTCAGGCCGCGCTACCGATCATGACGCCGGTGCTGTTAATCGGGGGCATGACCACCGGCATTTTCACCCCCACCGAAGGTGCCATCGCAGCCTGCCTGTGGGCTATGGTGTTGGGTTTTGCCTGGTACCACACGCTGAGCTTCAAGTCATTCGTCAAGGTCTGTCTTGAGACCGTCGAGACCACCAGCACGGTGTTGTTCATCGTGGCCGCAGCGAGCATCTTTGGCTGGATGCTGACCGCCACCGGGGTCACCGCCGCTATCAGCGAATGGGTGCTTGGCTTCACCCAGAACCCGTACATGTTCCTGCTGCTGGCCAATCTGCTGATGCTGTTTGTGGGATGCTTCCTCGAGCCCACTGCAGCCATCACCATTCTGGTTCCCATCCTGGTTCCCATCTGTCAGCGTCTGGGTATCGATCTGGTTCACTTTGGCCTTGTGATGGTGCTGAACTTGATGATCGGTTTGCTTCATCCCCCCATGGGCATGGTGCTGTTTGTGCTGGCCCGGGTGGCGAAGCTCTCGGTTGAAAGAACCACCGTGGCAATTCTGCCGTGGCTGGTGCCTTTGCTGGGTAGTCTGGTCATCGTCACCTACTTCCCCACACTGGTTCTGTGGCTACCAAATATGGTTTTTAAATAAGTGGCACCGTTTATTCGCCTCCACCCCGACGACGACGTACTGATCGCCCGCCAGCAACTGCTCGGAGGAGCAAGCGTCGAGGGCGTCCCTGTCAGAGGCCTGGTCCCGGCTGGTCACAAGATTGCAGCGCATGACATTGCGCGCGGTGAGACGGTGCGACGCTACAACCAGATCATCGGTTTTGCCAGCCAGCCGATAGCCGCCGGTGAGCACGTGCACACGCACAACCTGGACATGGGTCCGAACAAGGGCGACTTTGAACGCGATTACGCCTTTGGTATCGACATCAAACCCGAGCCACCCCGCCGCGCGGCAACGTTCATGGGCATCAAGCGCACGGATGGCCGCGTGGCAACGCGCAACTTCATCGGCGTGCTGTCCAGTGTCAATTGCTCCGCCACAGTGGCGCATGCTATTGCCGACCACTTTTCGCGACGAAACAATCCGTCACAGCTGGCCGCCTTTGCGAACGTTGACGGCGTAGTGGCACTGACCCACGGCACCGGCTGCGGCATGGACGGCGACGGCTTGGGGTTGCAGATTCTGCAGCGCACGCTGGCTGGCTACGCCACACACAGCAACTTTGCTGCCGTTCTGGTGGTGGGACTGGGCTGTGAGTCCAACCAGATCAATGCCTGGTTGACGAATAGCAGTCTGCGCGAGGGTGACGCATTGCGGGTGTTCAGCATTCAGGATACCGGCGGCACCGCCAGGACCGTCGCCAAGGGAATTGCGCTGATCCAGGACATGCTGCCACGCGCCAACACAGTTCGGCGCGAGCCTTGCGACGCAGCGCATCTGACGGTAGGCCTGCAATGCGGCGGCTCCGACGGCTACTCCGGCATCAGTGCCAACCCGGCGCTAGGCGCGGCGGTTGACTTGCTGGTAGCGCATGGCGGTTCGGCCATTCTGAGTGAAACCCCGGAAATTTATGGCGCCGAACACCTGCTGACGCGCCGAGCCGTCAAGCGTGAAGTCGGCGAGAAGCTGATAGCGCGCATCAAGTGGTGGGAGCACTACACCCGCATCCATGGCGGCGAGATGAACAACAACCCTTCACCGGGTAACAAGGCTGGCGGTTTGACCACCATTCTGGAAAAATCTCTGGGCGCGGTCGCCAAGGGGGGCACCAGCAACCTGAATGCGGTCTACGAATATGCGCAAGCTGTCAAGGCCCACGGTCTTGTCTACATGGACACGCCCGGCTACGACCCGGTCAGCGCGACCGGTCAGGTGGCGGGCGGCGCCAACCTGATCTGCTTTACCACCGGCCGCGGCTCGGCCTATGGCTGCGCCCCCGCTCCCACACTCAAACTGTCAACCAACTCGGCATTGTGGCGTAAACAGGAAGACGATATGGACCTGAATTGCGGCGAGATCATCGACGGCGGCAGCACGGTGGCCGCGATGGGCCAGCGCATATTCGATCTCATTCTTGCCACAGCGTCGGGCACAAAAAGCAAGAGCGAGGCGCACGGTTATGGTCAGAGCGAGTTTGTCCCCTGGCAAATCGGTGCAGTGATGTAACGGCAATGCAAAAGACACTGCAAGCGAGTGAACTGGAAGCACAAGTCAGTGCGGTACTGGCGGGTGCAGGAAGCCTTCCAGACGAAGCCGACAAGGTCGCAGCCAATCTGGTGCTGGCTAACCTGAGCGGTCACGACTCGCACGGCGTAGGCATGCTGCCGCGCTATGTGGATGCGGTGCTGGAAGGCGGCCTCAAGCCAAACACCGGCGTACGGTTGCTTCTTGACACCGGCTCACTGCTGACGCTCGATGGCCAGCGCGGTTACGGCCAGATCGTCGGCGAACAGACCATGGAGCTTGGCATTGCGCGCGCCAAAACCCAGGGCAGTTGCATCATGACGCTGGGTAATGCGCATCACCTGGGGCGCATTGGTCATTTTGCCGAAATGGCGGTGGACCAGGGTCTCGTGAGCCTGCATTTTGTCAACGTTCTTTCGCGTCCGGTGGTGGCGCCTTTTGGCGGTGCCGACGGACGCTTTGGCACCAACCCCTGCTGCATCGGTATTCCGCTCAAGGGTCGGGAGCCATTCGTGCTGGACTTCGCCACCAGCAGAGTGGCGCAAGGCAAGATGCGGGTCGCACACAACGAGGGGCGGCTGGTCGAGCCGGGCACCTTGATCGACGAATTGGGGCGTCCCACCATCGACCCCGGCGTCGTCGTGGTGCCCCAGAGCAATGGCTTGTTTGGTGCACTGCTGGCCTTTGGAGAACATAAAGGCTATGGCCTTGCCGTGGCCTGCGAACTGCTGGGCGGCGCACTGACGGGCGGTGGCACCTGGCACAGGCCGACAGACCCCAGCGTGCGCGCCGTCGTCAACGGTATGCTGACCATCTTGATAGACCCGGCACGACTGGGCACTGAAACCGGTTTTCATGCTGAAGCGCTGGCTTTTGTAAACTGGCTCAAGGCCGGACCTGTCGCACCCAACTCAGATGCCGTGCAGATTGCCGGCGACCCTGAACGTGCCGCTCGCGCACATCGCGAAATCAATGGCATCAGCGTGGATGCCATCACCTGGCAGGAAATTGTCATGGCAGCTCACAAGGTCGGAGTCACTTTGCGACCTTAGCTGCTGCGGCCACCGCGGCCACGATGACCTCTGGTCAAACCGGCCGCATGACCAGACCTTCAACGTCATCGCTCCAAGTCAGCAGGACACACCCAGCGATGAGTACTTTTGCTCGCTCCGCTGCAACGTCGGCATCTCCGGCAAATTTGTCTTCACATGCGGGAATGTTTTACCCTGTTATTCCTGGTCTGGAAACATCAGAATCTGTCAGATTTTCTTGAGACTATGGTTCTTCAGGGGCAAGTCACGAATGCGCTTGCCGGTCGCCGCAAAGATGGCGTTCAGTACGGCCGGTGCGGCCACCGCGATGGTAGGCTCGCCGACACCACCCCAGAAGCCGCCCGAGGGCATGACAACCGTCTCGACCGCCGGCATTTCGTCCATTCTGAGTACCTGGTAACTATCAAAGTTGTCCTGCTCCATGCGGCCATTCTTGACGGTGCATTCGCCATAAAGCGCGCCAGACAAGCCATAGGCAAATGAGCCTTCGACCTGTGCTTCAATTTGTTGCGGGTTGACGGCGTGTCCAGGATCCGTAGCTGCCACGATGCGGTGAATCTTCAGGACCCCCTCGTCACTGACCGAAACTTCAGCGCACGCTGCGACGTAGCTGCCAAATCCCATGGTCTGTGCCAAGCCACGAAAAACTCCCTTCGGCGCTGGCTTGCCCCAGCCAGCACGTTGTGCCACCTCGTTCAGAACAGCCAGGTGTTTGGGATGATTGATCATCAATTGGCGGCGCAGCGCCAACGGGTCCTGTTGCGTGGCATGAGCCAACTCGTCAATAAAGCATTCAAGATAAAGTGCGTTCTGGTTCAAATTGACGCCACGCCAAAAGCCGGCAGGCACATGCGGGTTGCGCATGGCGTGATCGATCAGCAGATTCGGGAAGGTGTAGCCAATCGACGCCTCCGGGCCAGGCGGGTTGAGACCCTGAAAAACTACCGGATCCTTGCCGTCCCTGATGGCCTGTGGTGCAACCGTGGAAAAAATGGATTGCCCGGCAATGCGCATATGCAGGCCGATGACCTTGCCTTGGGCATCCAGTCCGGCGCTGAATTTGCATTGCGTGACCGGGTGGAATCTGCCGTGCAGCATGTCTTCTTCACGTGACCAGATCAGCTTGATCGGTGTGCCCGGCATTTGCTTGGCCAGAGCTACCGCCTGCGTTACGTAATCGTGCGCCGCGCGTCGCCCAAAACCGCCACCGAGATGCAATTTGTAAACCTCACATTGGCTGGCAGGCAGGCCGCAAGCCTCGGCGGTCGCAGCCAATGCTGCTTCGCCATTTTGCGTTGGCACCCAGACTTCGCAGCGCTCTGGCGTGAAGCGTGCCGTCGCGTTCATGGTTTCCATCGTGGCATGGTTCTGGTGCGGGTAGGAATAGATGGCTTCGAGTTTTCGTGGCGCCGCGGCAATGGCAGCGCGGGCATCGCCAACCTGATTGCCGACAACCGCTTGTGGTGCATCAAGTGCGGCTTTCAGGACAGCGGCAAAGCTGGCGCTGGAGAATTTGGCGTTGGGGCCTTCGTCCCATTCGATAGGGAGTGCATCGAGCGCTGTCTTGGCATGCCACCAGGTGTCAGCCACGACGGCAACCGCACTCGCGTCCACGCGCAGCACCTTTCGGACGCCGGGAAGTTTTTCAATTGCGGCAGCATCGAAAGACTTGAGCTTGCCACCAAAGACGGGGCAGTCCTTGATTGCCGCATTGAGCATGCCGGGCAGCACCAAGTCCAGGCCGTAAATCTGCTTGCCCGTGGTCTTGTCAACCGTATCGATGCGTGCCAGACGCTTGCCCGCGAGACGCCAGTCCTTCGGATCTTTCAGAACAACATGGCTGGGCGGTGTCAGTTTTCCGGCCGCCGTTGCGACCTTGCCGTAAGTGGTACTGCGACCGGAGGCTGCATGCGTGACAACTCCGCTGGCAGTCCGGCACTCGCTGGCAGGCACGTTCCAGGCGTTGGCTGCGGCTTGCAGCAGCATCATGCGCGCCGTCGCGCCGCCTTTGCGTACATAGTCGTTTGATTGGCGGATGCCCTGGCTGCCGACTGTTCCAAAATTACCCCAGACCCGGTTGCGCCGCAGACTCTGACCCGGCGTCGGATATTCCGTGCTGACCCTGGCCCAGTTGCAGTCGAGTTCTTCAGC
>CAITQH010000034.1 GCA_903894475.1 uncultured beta proteobacterium | reverse complement strand
TCTGGTGATCACCGTCTGCGACAACGCTGCTGGCGAAGCCTGCCCCTACTGGCCCGGCCAGCCCGCCACCGCGCATTGGGGCTACCCCGATCCTTCCGTGGGTGAGGGCAGCGAGGCGCAGAAACTTGAGGCCTTTCGGCAGACCCTGCACGCGCTCAAACGCCGGCTGGAGTTGCTGATCAGTCTGCCACCGGCCAAACTGGAAAAGACGCTGTTGCAAAGCACTGCGCGTGGACTGGCACGGGAGTAAGGGATATGGAATTTGCAAAAATGCCAGTTGCCCCCCGGTTTGTCATTGCGGACTTTTCTGTCATCCCGGCCCCTTTTGTCATTGCGTCCCCTTTTGTCATTGCGGACTCGATCCGCAATCCAGTGTGCGCGTGGCACTGGATCCCGGATCGAGTCCGGGATGACAACCACTGACTGCGGGATCACAACGGCATATCCATATTTTCCATTTCCCTAACCAAATGAACCTATTCGAACGCTATCTCACGGTCTGGGTTTTCCTGTGCATTGTGGTCGGCATCGCACTGGGTCAGTTGCTGCCCGGTGTGTTCCAGGCGGTCGGCAGCATGGAAATCGCGCATGTGAATCTGCCGGTGGGCCTGCTGATCTGGGTGATGATTGTTCCGATGCTGGTCAAGGTCGATTTTGGTGCTTTGCAGGAGGTGCGCAAGCACATCAAGGGCATAGGCGTCACGCTCTTTGTCAACTGGCTCGTCAAGCCCTTCACCATGGCTTTTCTGGGTTGGTTCTTCATCCGCCATCTGTTTGCGCCGTTGCTGCCGCCGGACCAGATCGACAGCTACATTGCCGGCCTGATTCTGCTGGCCGCTGCTCCCTGCACGGCGATGGTGTTTGTCTGGAGTCGCCTCACCGGCGGCGACCCGCTGTTCACGCTGTCGCAGGTGGCGCTCAACGACAGCATCATGGTGCTGGCTTTTGCGCCGCTGGTGGCTTTTCTGCTCGGCATCTCGGCCATTACCGTACCCTGGGCCACGCTGCTGATTTCGGTCCTGCTCTACATCGTGATTCCGGTGATCCTGGCGCAAGCGTGGCGCCGAACTCTGATGAGCAAGGGCCAGACGGCATTTGACGCTGCGATGGAAAAAATTGGCCCGTGGTCCATCGGCGCGCTGCTGGCAACCCTGGTGTTGCTGTTTGCCTTTCAAGGTGAAGCGATTTTGAAGCAGCCGCTGGTAATTGCGCTGCTGGCAGTGCCGATTCTGATCCAGGTCCTATTCAACTCGGCGCTGGCCTACTGGCTCAATCGCGCACTCGGTGAGAAGCACAACATCGCCTGCCCGTCAGCGCTGATCGGTGCGTCCAACTTTTTTGAGCTTGCCGTGGCCGCGGCCATCAGCCTGTTTGGCTTCAACTCCGGCGCTGCACTGGCCACGGTGGTCGGTGTCTTGATCGAGGTGCCGGTGATGTTGCTGGTGGTTTACGTCGTCAATCACAGCCGTCACTGGTACCAGCGGGGCTGAGGGTCCACGCCGGGTCGGGCCGCCAGTTTTTCACCCAGAGCGGGATTTCGGCAGCCGGCAGCGGGCGTGAAATGCAGTAACCCTGCGCCAGTTCGCATCCGAGTTGCAGCAACTTGACGCCGTGCGCTACCGTTTCAACTCCCTCAGCCAGCACCTCAATGTCGAAGGCTTTGGCAAGCCCGACAATGCTCTTGAGAATCGCCAGGTCATCAGGGTTACCCAGCATCTCTCGAACAAAGCTCTGGTCAATCTTGAGTTGGGAAACCGGCAGTTGCCTGAGGTGGGTCAGGGAAGAATAGCCGGTGCCAAAATCATCCAGCGCAAACCTGACGCCCATTTGCTGGCAATCCCTGACCACGCCCGAGACGCGGGCCAGGTCGCCCAGGGCGGAGGATTCAAGCAATTCAAGTCCCAGACAGTGCTTCGGCAAGCCGGGATGAGTTTGCAGTGTGCTGCGCAGTCGTTCGACGAAATCGGTTTGCTGCAGATGGCGCGTGCCGATGTTGACACTGACCTGGATGTTGAGCCCCTGTTGTTGCCAGCGCTCTATCTGTTGCAGTGCGCTTTCAATGACCCACTGACCCAGTTCGATGGCCAGCGGATGGTCTTCTATCATGGGCAAAAAATGGGCTGGCAGCAGCATGCCCCGTTCGGGATGGATCCAGCGGATCAGGGCTTCCACACCGCTCACCTCGCCACGACGCAGGTTCACCTTGGGTTGATACTCCAGCACAAATTCACCCTGGCCCAAGGCACGCTCGATGCTTTGCATGGTCTCGTGGCGCGCACGCACGCTGTGGTCCTGATCGGCATCGAAGACATGGAAGCGGTTCTTGCCGGCCTGCTTGGCCTGGTACATGGCCTGATCGGCCTGACGAATCAACTGCTCGGCATCGATCGCCTGCGCCTGCGGGTAAAAGGTGATGCCCAGGCTGGCCGAGACCTGCAACTGCGCTGCACCAAAGCGCACCGGCTGCGCTGCAGCGGCCAGCAGGCGGTTCAGCATCGGTGCGCTGGCGTTTACGTCGGCCAGGTCAGCCAGTACCGCGACAAACTCATCGCCACCCAGTCGCGCCAGTGTGTCGCCGTCGCGCAGCGCCTGCTTCATGCGTTCGGCCAGCGTGATCAGCAGGTGGTCGCCCGCATCATGGCCATGCTTGTCATTGACCGCCTTGAAGCCGTCGAGGTCGAGAAAGGCCACCGCCAGTTTCTGGCCACGGCGCTGCGTTTGCTGCAGGGCCTGGCTCATGCGGTCGGCCAGCAAGGCACGGTTCGGCAATCCCGTCAACGTGTCGTACTTCGCGATCAACTCCAACTCGTTCTGTTTTTCTTCAAGTTTGCGGCGCAGCAGTTCACGCTCCAGCAGGTTGCGAATCCGCAGCTTGGCAATCTCGACCTTGATCGGCTTGCTGATGTAATCGGCCGCGCCCAGCGCCAGGCCATTTACTTCCGCAATGGTATCGGCGATGGCAGTGACAAAGATCACCGGAATATTCATCAGCGCCGGGTCGGCCTTGAGCCGGCGGCACACCTCAAAGCCGTCCATCTCGGGCATCATGACGTCAAGCAGAATCAGATCCGGCGGAAACTTTGCTGCCAGCGCCAAGCCGACAGCGCCCGAGGTGGCAATCTGGACCTGATAGTCAGCCGACAGCGCGGCCGTCAGCACCTGCAGGTTGACAGGCATATCGTCAATCAACAGAATCGCGGATCGCTGCTCTTTATTCACCGTTCGCTCCTTGCCAACCCCTGGCCATCGTGATCTTGTGTAGAAGTTCCAGCGTCACAGCAAAACGAAATTCCTGCAAGGCCTGCCCGGCCTGGGCAATCGCTGCCGCCAGTTCTGTATCGGCGACGGCCTCCTGCAACTCCCGAAAGCGCGTGGTGGCGTCAAACTGGTGATTCACCAGCAGAGGTTCAATTACCTGGATCAGACTGCGCACACGAGCCGCATCGAAAGCCCTGTACTCGACGCTGGGCGCGGTGGGCAGCCAGCGCTTGAGTGTAGCCTTGAGCGTTTGCAGGGAGACCGGCTTGGTCAGTACCTCGTTCATACCGACAGCCAGGCAGTGCTCCCGGTCATCCTGATAGGCGTCCGCCGTCAGGGCGATGATGGTGCGTCGGCTCTGTCCGCTGCGCTGCTCCCACTCGCGTATCTGCGCGGTAGCGACGTAGCCGTCGAGCACTGGCAGGTGCAGGTCCATCAGGATGATCTGTGCCGCTTCGCCATTCGTCACGGCCTCAAGCCCTTGTTGCCCATTCTCGGCCAGAACCACATCAGCACCGAGTTGTTTGAGCAGCAGCGCGGTCAGGCGGCGATGGTCCGCGTTGTCTTCCACCAGCAGCACGCGCACCGACGCTGCACTGCTGGCATGCCGGTCCGCCGTATCTGCCGGAAGGCCCGGCGCCAACTCTTCGACCGGCCTTGTTGCCAGGCGCAAGGCACGAATACGAAACCAGAAACGCGAACCCCGTCCCGGCTCGCTTTGCACGCCAGCCTCACCACCCATCAACTGCGCCAGCGTGCGCACAAGCGATAGACCCAGACCGGTACCACCAAAGTGGCGCGCGGTTGAACTGTCAACTTGCGAGAAAGCCTGGAACAGCATACCGAGCTTCTCTGGCGCGATCCCGATGCCGCTGTCAGAGACCGAGAATTCGAGCGTGGCTTTGTCATCAGTGCAACTGACTTCGCGTGCCTGGATCTTGAGGCTACCGTGCGCTGTGAACTTGAGGGCGTTGCTGACCAGGTTCGAGAGCATCTGACGCAGCCGATGCGGGTCGCCCAGATAATGCGTTTTCGGGCCGGTCCATTCGCATTCGATCTGCAATCCTTTGGCCTGGGCGCTTTGTCCAAACAGGTCCTGCGTCTGCGACAGGACCTGCGCCGGTGTCATCTCCAGGGATTCAAGCTCGATCTTGCCGGCTTCGATCTTGGCCAGGTCCAGAATGTCGTTAAGCAGCTTGAGCAGGGTCTGGCCCGAAGTCAGAATGGTGCGTGCATAGTCCAGGCGCTCGGCCTCGGTGATGCCAGGCATCAGCAGCACCTGGGCCATACCCAGAATGCCGTTCATGGGGGTGCGTACCTCGTGACTCATGGTGGCCAGAAACTGGCTCTTCGCAAGGTTGGCGGCTTCGGCAGCTGCCTTGGCCTCAAGCAAGTTCTGCTCGGCAGCTTTGCGCTCTGTGATGTCGCGCTGCACGCCAATGAACTGCTGCAGTTGGCCAGCCTCGTCAAATACGGGAGTGATCGAGAGATCGTTCCAGAACAGTGTGCCGTCTTTGCGGTAATTGAGAATCTCGCCGGTAAATGCTTTGGCCTGGTTCAGTGCGGCGCGTATCTGTTCTACGGTTTGCGCTTTGGTGTCGGGTCCCTGCAGGACGGCGCAGGATTTGCCCAGCAAGTCTTGCCGCCTGTAGCCGGTAATTTTTTCAGACTCGTCGTTGACGTAGGTGAGCCGTCGGTCGGCGCCGGCAATCATGACGCCCTGCGAAATCTGGCGCAGCGTCTGATCGCGCAGGTGCAGTGCGGCAAGACTTTCCCTTTGCGCAATCTCGCTGCGTTTGCGCTCAGTGATGTCACGAGCTGAGTTATAGACCAGGCACTGCCCGTCAATGTTGATGCCACGCGCGCTGATCTCAACGTCAATCAGGTGACCATCGCTGTGTCTGTTCTGGCTCTCGAAAATGCTGCTCGATTGAGCCTCGATCAGCGAAGCAATCACCTTGCGGATGGTCGCCTGGTCAAGCGTATCCCAGTCGCTGACGTGCAGGTGGCCGATGGCAGATTGGTCCAGCCCCAGCATGTTCAGGAAGGCCGGATTGGCCTGAACCAGCAAACCGTCAAGGTCCAGAATATGGATGCCGTCAGTGGCGGTTTCCAGTATCGTTTGCAGGCGCCGGCGCTCGCGGTTCAGGTCCCGGGTCCGCGCCTCGACCATGTCGACAACCAGGCTGTGCTGCAACCAGCGCCGGCGCAGGTAAAGCCACAGCAGCGTGCTGATCAGCGAGCCGGTGCCAAACAATAGCCACGGTTTGCTATGGTCCAGCGCTTCGTTGAACTTCGGCTCGGCGTTGATGCGCACGGAGAGTTCACGGCCCATGAGTGAGACGGTTTTAAGTGCCGAATAGCGGTGGTTTGCGGGAGCCCCTGCGGGCTCGCCCGACTTGGCGTGATGCTGGTCAGAGTCGTAAATCAGGGCGTCGCCGGCGGTGCTGTCGAAAATCTCGATATCGAACAGACCACTGGCCACCTCGGGCAGTCCGCTGAGCATCTCCTCAAATACGACAGGCGCAGCCAGCAAACCCATCAGTCCGGCGCGCCGCTCGGCCATGTTGCCGGGTCGTGTTCCGTTTCGGTAAACCGGCACCAGCATCAGTGCGCCCGGTGTGCGCCGCTGATCCTGCAGCAGCATGACGGGCTCACTCATGGTCGGCTCGCCGCTGTCTACAGCGCGTTGCATGGCACTGCGGCCTGCTGGGTCGGCGTTCAGCAGCCCGAGCACCCCGGTATTGCCGGCTGAGGGCTCGATGAAGCGCGTGATATACAGATCGTCCCGTCCTTGCGCTGGTGTTGGGTGGACAGTGAAATCCGGCGCACCGTCAGTACGCTCGGCCGCCACAAAGGCGTTCAATTCCGAGTAAGCCACGCGCTGGATGAAGCCGAAGCCGCGCGCGCCGGGAAACTCTTTGGACAGATCGCGTGATTCGAAGTAGGCGCGAAATTCGGCGCGTTTGAGTCTGTCGTCATGGGCGAAAACCCCTCTGGCGCCATTCAAGCCGTATATCGGTTGCCGCAAGCGTCGCACCACTTCGGACGACAACCGCTCGCTGGCGTGCTGGATTTCGACCTCTGCATCGCCGCGAATATCGTTGGCGCGCCAAAGGGCGGCCGTGCCAAACAGGCTCAGCGAGAGTACAAATACCAGGGTCGGCAACGCGGCCTCGAGCCGCGTGCGCAGCTCAGGGCTGAAATTCATGGCGTAGAAGCGCCTCAGCATGACTGCAAGCCGCCGATAGGTAGGAGTCGTTGGGGGGAATCGCTGATAAACAAAGTGCTCTGAGCTTAGTGCCCTTTCGCAGCGGCGGTCAAGCACGGTAAATACTGGATTGCGGATCAAGTACGCAATGACAAAACGGACTACAACGGCAAATGGGGGCTGCAATGACAATCGGAGTCAGGGAGGGCGCGTCCTGGCCCGGCATGACAAGCGATCCGCATCCTGACGTTCTTTCACTTTAACACCGCCCCCGCACCCAGTCCGGAAATTCGGCACCCTCCATGGGCTGTGCAATGCCAAAACCCTGCGCCAGATCACAACCGAGTTGCAGCAGCATCTGGCTTTGCTCGACGGTCTCGACACCCTCGGCCAGCAGTTCCAGGTCAAAGGCACGCGCCAGCCCCAGAATGCTTTTCAGGATCGCCATCTCATCCGGATCTTCGAGCATGTGCAGGATGATGCTACGGTCCAGCTTGAGCCGGGCAATTTGCAGTTGCTTGAGAACGCTCAGCGAGGAGCCACCCCAGCCAAAGCCGTCGAGCACAAAGCGCACACCCATCTGGCGGCACTCGGAGATGACCTTGGCGACATGATCCACGTGGCCGAAGGCGCTGGTTTCGAAGAGTTCGAGCTCGATGCAGGAAGGGCTCAGCGTGGGGTGAGCGCCCAGAGCCTGGCGCAGGTCTGTTACAAAATCAGGCTGATGCAGATGGCGTGCGCCGATGTTGATGCTGACCGGTATCGCCAGGCCGGCCTGCTGCCAGCGTTCAGCCTGCTGCAAGACATTTTCCAGCACCCACCGGCCCAGTTCGATGGCCAGCGGATGGTCCTTGATCAGCGGCAGAAAATGCGCCGGCTCAAGCAGGCCCTTGTCTGGATGGCGCCAGCGAATCAGCGCTTCGGCACCGACAACCTGAGTCGTGCGAAGGTTCACCTGAGGCTGATAGTGCAGCAGGAATTCACCTTCGAGCAGCGCGCGCGCGATGTCGTCGCGGCTGGCGTGACGCGCACGCACGCTGCGGTCTTGCGCCGCATCAAAAAAGTGAAATCGGTTCTTGCCGGCCAGCTTGGCCTGGTACATGGCCTGATCGGCCTGGCGCATCAATTGGTCGGCATCAATGTCCTGAGTCTGCGGAAAATAGGTCACACCCAGGCTGGCCGAGACCTGCAGCGTGACGCTGCCAAATTGCACGGGCTGCGAGGCCGCGGCCAGCAGGCGGTTCAGCATGGGTGCGCTGGCGGCGATGTCGGTCAGGTCCAGCAGCACGGCAACAAACTCGTCGCCACCGATGCGCGCCAGCGTGTCGCCGTCGCGTAGCGCGAGCTTCATGCGATCAGCCACGCTGACCAGCAGGAAGTCTCCTGCGTCGTGACCATGGCTGTCGTTGACGGCTTTGAAGCCATCCAGATCGAGAAACACCACCGCCAATTGTTGCCCACGACGCTGGGTTTGCGTCATGGCCTGGCTCATGCGGTCGGCCAGCAGGGCGCGATTCGGCAGTTTGGTCAAGGTGTCATAGTGGGCAATGCGTTCGAGTTCCTGCTGTTGACTCTTGGCCACCGTGATGTCGGTCGACAGCGCAATATAGTGCTGTACCTTGCCCTGCGCGTCGAGCACCGCGCTGATGTTTTGCGTGGCGGCGTAGACCTCGCCGTTCTTGCGTCGGTTCCAGATTTCACCGTACCAGTTGCCGTGTTCGGTCAACTGCTGCCACATGGTCTGGAAGAAGTCCTTGCCCTGCAACCCTGAATTGAGCAGGCGTGGGTTCTGGCCCAGCACATCGCTGCGGCTGTAGCCGGTAATGCGGCTGAAGGCGGCGTTGACATCGATGATGCGGCTGTCCGCTCCGGTGATGACGATGGCTTCCATGGCGTGCTTGAAAACACTGGCGGCCAGTTGCAGGTCTTCTTCGGCCTCCTTGCGCAGGCTGATGTCGGCGTGCGTGCCTATCATGCGCAGCGGCGTGCCATCGGGGCCGCGGCTCACAATCATGCCGCGGCTCAGAATCCATTTGTAACGCTCGTCCTTGCAGCGCAGACGAAATTCGGCCTCGTAAATTTCTGACTGGCCGTCCAGGTAAGCCTGATCGCGGCGGACCACCTCGGCGCGGTCGTCCGGATGGATGCGCTCCAGCCATTCATGTTCAGCCGGCAGACCGTCATGCTCCGCATAACCAAGCATGGCTTTCCAGCGCAGGCTGTAGCTGGCCGCGCCGGTTTGCAGATTCTTGTCCCAGACACCCTCGGCGCTGCCTTCGAGGGCGAACTTCCAGCGAAACTCATTCTCCTGCACGGATTTGCTCTGCTGTTCGAGCGCTTCCATCAGCGCACTCTTTTCGTCCAGCAAGTGCGCCAGCTTGATGTTGGCACGGCGCTCCAGCGCGACATCACGCTCAATCTCGCTGGCACTTTCCAGTAACAGGCGGCGCTCCCTGTGCATGCTGCGCAGGCGCACTGCCAGCGCGGCCTGCATGCTCAGCGTGACAAGCAGCAGAGTCCATTGTTGCAAGGACAGCAGGTGTTCAAACAGTTTGCCCGGCATCAGACCGAGCATAAACAGCGCGGCACCCAGACCTGCCAGCAGCGTCAAGGCGTTGCCCAACAGCAGGTAGGGCGACTCATGCCGCCCGTCGCGCCAGAGCTTCAAGGAGAGAAACAGAACCAGCAGCGTGGCCAGGCCGGCATAGCCCATCGCAAGGCGCGCCGCCTCGGTGAAGTGCCCGGTGTAGAGCGAAATCAGCAGCACACACGGCAGCAGCACCATCAGGCGGAAGATGTTGGAGTAGATCTTCTGACTGCGCTCGATGCGCAGAATGCGCCGGTAAAAAGGCGCGGTGCCGGCCAGGAAGAGCAGCAGACTGGCGCCTACCGATGCGTCGGCCAGCAGTGGCATCTCGGGCAGCAGGTATTGCGCCGCCAGACCGTTGGTGCTGAAGTAGAGCAGCAGGTTGGACGCGACGAACAGGCTGAACCAGCCGTAGAGCGATTCGCGCAGGCCCAGCCACAGGATCAGGTTGAGCAGCAGCACCAGAACGTAGAAGCCGAACAGAAGTCCCAAGCCGGCGTATTCAATATTCTTTGCTGCGTGAAAATGTTCGGGCCGCCACAGGTGCAAGGTCAAAACGGAAGAACTGGTGGTCTGCAAGCGCAGGTAATAGGTGCGCGGCGCGCTGTCGGGCAAAGCCAGCTTGAAGACAAAGCCGTTGAAGTTTTCTTCGCGGCTGCTAAAGGGCAGGTGGTCACCGCTGCGGCGTTCGGTAAATCCGCCGTTGCCGTCAGGTACGTAAAGGCGCAAATCGTCCAGAAAGGGGGGTTCAATTTCGAGCCACCAGGCGCCCGCGCTGGGCGCCTGCACGGTAAATCGAAGCCAGTGGACACTGCGCGTGTAGCCGGCGCTGAGCATGCCATCGAGGCGGCTATAGCGCTGCTGATTTTCGGGCGCGCTGACGCTGGTGATGGTCTGCGAGCCATCCGGATCCACCAGAACTGCCAGATCCCGCACGGCAATCGGCTGGCCGTTGGCTGCGAAGTGCAGACAAAGGGTCAGCAGCAGCAACCAGCCGCGAAGGTACCTGAAGCAGATTTTCATATTTGATGTATCTTAAAGGGATACCGATTCTTTGGTGCTGCATGGCTGAAAATTACCAACCCCCAGGCGACGCGGCCAACCCTTTCGGCGCACGCCGCTACAAGGCCTGGAACGAGCATGTGAAGCAGCGCTATGGCGCGCGCGTGCAGAAGGTGTCGGTTGAAGCCGGTTTCAGCTGCCCGAACCGCGACGGCCGGGTCGCCACCGGTGGCTGCACCTTTTGCAACAACGACGGTTTCACGCCGCTCTACCTGCAGCGACGCCAGAGTGTGACGCAGCAGATCGACGCCGGACTGAGTTTTCTGCAGCGCCGCTACCCCGGAACGAATCGCTTCATCGCCTATTTTCAGAGCTACAGCAACACCTATGGCGAGTTGCAACGCCTGCGCTCGCTCTACCAGGAGGCACTGGCGCATCCGCAGATCAGCGGTCTGGCTATAGGCACGCGGCCCGATTGTCTGGGCCAACCGGTGCTGCAGTACCTGGCTGAACTCTCCCGTGAGCACATCATCGAACTGGAAATCGGCGTTGAGTCCTGCAACGACGAGGTGCTCTCCAGTGTGAACCGGGGGCACGACTTTGCCGCCAGTGCGGACGCGATAGCGCGCGCAGCGGCGCTGGGGCTGGACGTGACGGCGCACATGCTGCTGGGCTTGCCGGGGGAATCGCGCGCGAGCATGCTGGACGGTGCGCGCAAGCTCTCGGCACTGCCGATCCGAGCGCTCAAACTGCACCAGCTGCAACTGGTGCGTGGCACGGCGCTGGCGCGCCAGTGGCAAAGCGACCCGGCCAGTGTGCCTTTGTTTGACGAGCAGGAATGCATTGCCCTGCTGTGTGATTTCATCGAGCGTCTGGCGCCGCACATCCTGCTGCAGCGTGTGGGCAGCGAGGTGCCGCCCTCGATGAAGCTGGCCCCAGAATGGAACATGCGTTTGTCGGAGCTGGCGCCGCGCATTTCGGCTGAACTGGCAAGGCGCGGTAGCTGGCAGGGTAGCCATTACGCAAGCTTGCAGATATGAACAGCAGTAGTTTGTCATCCCGGGCTCGGCATTTATCATCCCGGACCTGGCATTTGTCATCCCGGACTTGGTATTTGTCATCCCGGACCTGATCCGGGATCCAGTGCTACGCCATGACTGGATTGCGGGTCAA
Organism: uncultured beta proteobacterium; assembly: GCA_903894475.1. Lineage (GTDB taxonomy): Bacteria > Pseudomonadota > Gammaproteobacteria > Burkholderiales > Burkholderiaceae_C > Rhodoferax. Next base: position 15,488 of record CAITQH010000034.1, on the reverse strand, counting down.
GCCCGCAATGACAGTTGGTGCCCGCAATGACAGTTGGTGTCGCTAAGACAATTCCGGAGCCGGCAGCACAATCACCGGGGCAAAGCCGCCACCCTGGGTTCTGAAGTTGGTGGTCTGGCCGGCGTACATGCGTGCCGCCAGCAACTGCACGCGCCCGGCGTAGCTGTAGGCGCGCAGGTCGAATTTCAGGTCAAGCTGCACGCCATCGACTTCGATCAGGCGCGCAGCGGGTGGCACCAGCGCCTGAGCGACAAAGTCGCCCGCCAGAATCTCGCTCCAGACGCGGCGCGTCAACTTGTCGCCGCGGTAGGCCGCTTTGGCACCGTATCCGGCCACCGGCTTGAAAAAGAGCTGCCGCCGTTCAGCCCACAATTCGTCGGCGCGCTCGGCGGTGACAAGCCGCGTTCTTGGCACCGCGGCGGCGAGCAGTTTTCTATCGCGCGATGTGCTGCCCCAGCTCGCCAGCAAGGCATCCTGGCTCAGCGCAATCAGCTTGCGCTTGTCGGCATGCAGCGCGTGCGCCCGCGGGTGCGGTGTCAGTACCACCGCGCCGCTCTCATAGGCATGGCGCAACGGCTGGTGGCTGGCTTCTTCCAGATAGAAATCGGTGAGACGGTTGTACACCATGGCCACCGCTGCGCCCTGGTGCCACAGCTTGCCGTCATGCCAGCGCAGCGCAGACGGATCGGCAACAGCTGCGCGCACGCCGAAGCGCTCGAACAACTGGCGGAACAGCTCGAATTCGGGCGCCAGATACTGCGCTTCGGGCGCGTCGTCAACAATCAGTATCGAGTTCCAGGGCGCATCACCGCGCTGGTAGCGCCACTCCGCCTGGAACATGTCGAACAGGGTCTGTTCCAGATCGTCCGCCGAGGGCTTTGGTGCAAATGCCCAGTCCATCTCCTTGCAGCAGGATTGCTGGGCTCTTGAGAGAACCGTGTTGAGCAGAATGCCGCCAGCATTGGTGTTGACCTCAATCAGTTGCGGCCCGCTGGCACTCAGGTGAAAGTCATAGCCCATGCAGGCACCGAGCGGGCCGAAGGCGTGCTGGGCGATCACCGGCGCGCGCATCAGTGCCTGAGTGCGGTAGCCGGGCAGGGCCGACACGTTCTCGACCGCGCTGATGATCTCGCTGATGCGCTGTGCCACTTCGGCCGAGAGAAAGACCACAGTCGATGAGAACAAATGCGGACGTGCGCGCACCATGTCGGGCAGCACCGTACCGAGCCTGGGATCGCGTTCAAGTTGCCGGGCCAACTGCTCCAGATTGAGGGTGCGACAGAAGGAGCCCTGGTTCAGCGCGTCGGCTGAGACCTGGGCCAGCCAGGGCGGCGCAGTCAGATCAGTGTTCATGGGTGACATGTGGCGGCTCATCCTGCTCTACACAAGCCCGGGTGAAAGCCTGTTTCATCACTTGCAGGGTCACGTGGGTGATTTCGAAGCGTTCATGCAGCACATCGTTGGCCTGTTGCAGGAAGGCGTCGTCAGCCTGAGCCTGCGGCATCACCAGATGCGCGGTCAGCGCGATTTGCGAAGTGCCCATCGCCCAGATGTGCAGGTCGTGCACGCGCGTCACGCCCGGCAGCGCTGCCAGGCAGGCTTGCACTGCCTGCGGGTCCACGCTGTCGGGTACGCCATCGAAGAGCAGATGCAACGACTGCTTGAAGAGTCCCCAGGTGCCCCACAGAATCACCGCCGCAATGCCCAGGCTCACCACCGGATCGAGCCAGACCCAGCCCTGCCAAAGCGTCAATGCACCCGCAATCACCACGCCGGCCGACACCAGCGCGTCCGCCGCCATGTGCACGAAGGCGGCGCGAACGTTTAGGTCGCTCTTGCGCCCGCGCATGAACAGCAGGGCAGTGGCGGTGTTGATGACGATGCCGACCCCGGCCACCAGCATGATGGTGACGCCCTGATCGTGCACCGCCGCCTGTGTAGAAAGCAGGCGCCCGATGGCTTCCCAGGCCAGCGCGCCGATAGCCATCAACAGCAGCAGGGCGTTGGCAAAAGCGGCCAGGATGGTGGCGCGCTTCCAGCCGTAGGTGTGGCGCGCATCGGGTTTGACTTTGAGCGCCAGCGCGCCGCCCCAGGCCAGCACCAGCCCAGCCACGTCGCTCAGGTTGTGTCCGGCATCGGCCAGCAAGGCCAGTGAGTTGACGCGCCAGCCGTAAAAGGCTTCGATGGCAACAAAGACGGCGTTCAGCGCAATGCCGATGGCAAAAGCGCGATTGAAGTTGGCCGGCGCGTGGTCGTGATTGTGCTCGTGGTCGTGGGTCATGTTGCGTCGATTGCCTTCCAGGACTGGACCAAAACACCGCTGCGGGTCATGTTCTCTTCGCCGCCATACACCAGACGCGGAGCCAGGCAGGTTTCACCCGCCAGGCGTATCCATTTCTGAAGACCAGCCAGGAAGTCAGAGGTAAAGGTTTGCCCGGACTTGATTTCGACCGGTATCAGCTGCTCGCCCTGTTCGATGAGCAGATCGACCTCGACGCCCGCGTTGTTGCGCCAGAAAAAGAGGTTCGACGGCAGACCCTCGTTGTAGCGGCGCTTGAGCAGTTCGCTGATGACGAAATTTTCAAACAAGGCACCGCGCGCCGAGTGGATCGACAAATGCTGCGGGTCACGAATGCCCAGCAGGAAGGCGGCCAGACCGGTATCCACAAAATACAGCTTGGGTGTCTTGACCAGGCGCTTGCCAAAGTTCTGATGGTGTGGCTGCAGCAGAAACACCACATAGCTCGCCTCCAGCACCGAAATCCAGGCCCGCACCGTGTTGTGGGACACGCCGCAGTCGCTGGCCAGGCTCGACAGGTTGAGCAATTGTCCGCAGCGCGCCGCACACAGTTTGATAAAGCGCTGGAACAGGCTCAAGTTTTGCACCTCGATCAACTGGCGTACATCACGCTCGACGTAGGTCACGAGGTAGTTGGCAAACCACTGTTCGGGCGCCAACTGGCGGTCGTGCACGGGCGGGTACATGCCGCGCCACATCAGATCGTCCAGGTCATGGATTGCAAGCTCGCCACGCTGCATCTCCTGCAGCGAGAACGGCAGCAACTGAACCATGCCGACGCGACCGGCCAGGCTTTGCGTGATGTTGGACAAAAGACCAAACTGCTGGGAGCCGGTGAGCACGAACTGCCCCATTTTCTTTTCTGCGTCAACCCGGGTCTGCAGGTAAGAAAACAGCGCCGGGCAGCGCTGTGCCTCGTCCAGAATGGCGCCCTGCGGCAGGCGCGCCAGGAAGGCTCTGGGGTCTTCTTCGGCAAAGGCACGCTGGTCCGGGTCTTCCAGCGACAGGTAGCGTTTGTCGGGAAAGGTGGTCTGCGCCAGCGTGGTTTTGCCAGCCTGACGCGGGCCGGTGATGGCCAGAATCGGATAGCCCAGAGCGAGCTTTTGCAGGACAGGGGTGGCTTGGCGCGGGATCATTTCTTACAAATTGGAAATTGGATTGCCAAATTGTACAGTTTCAGTGTTGGGGTGCCGAGCGCTGCAGATTCGGCGCCAGCAGGCGGCTCAGCTCACTTCTGAGTCTCTCGAATGGCCATCAACTGCGCTATCAGGCTGGGTAAAGCGGCTTGTATGGTGTCCCAGACCGTATCAAGATTGATCTCGAAATAGCCATGAGCGATGCGATTGCGCATGCCCTTCATGCTGCGCCAGGGTACTTGCGAGTGCAGGTCTGCAAACGCCTCGTTGTCTTTGAGCAGCTTGGTGGCTTCTTCACCAATGAGGATCAGGTTCAGGACGACGGCTTGTTGGGTGCGTTTGTCAGCTAGAAACTCTTCCTTGGACATGCCCTCAACATAGGCACATGCCTGCGTGGCAGCTTCCAGCATACGGTCAACGTAGTCTGTCACGCGACTCGATGTCATACAGGCCGTGCCTCGGAAAGCACTTGAGCCCTGAACTTGAGCGGCAGGTCGCCCGGTGTCAAAAGGTCTACCTGGACCCCCAGCAAGGTTTCCAGTTCAATCTGAAGTCCGCCAAGGTCGAACAAGGTGGTGCCGGGCAGAGGATCAACCAGGACATCGATGTCACTGCCGTCGGTATCGTCGCCACGTACCACCGAACCAAAGACACGCGGATTGGCCGTGCGAAAGCGTGCCGCTGCGTCGCGCACGGCCATTCGCTTTAGATCCAATGAGGTCGATGGTTTCATGATGGTTACAGCCCGATTTTATTCAATGGTAGCCGAGCGCCGCAAATTCAGTGCCAGCAGACGCTTGAGGATTTCATCATCCGCCGTGTCGGCGCTGTAGTCGCTCCAGCCATAGGCTTGTGCCACGGCCAGGTCAAGCTGTTGGTGCGCCATCACGAGCCACTGCGGGCGCAGGTTGTACAGGTTGGTGAGCGTGCGTTTTTGCAGCGCCTTCAGGTCGTCCGCGCTGATGCCGGGTTTGGGCTCAACACGATCAGGGTAGGGCGACTTGCTCATGCCCAGCGGCGTGACCTCCGGCACCCTGTGCGTCCACTCTTTCGGGTTGAGCCATGCTTCGCGCAGGTCGTTCAACTTCTTTGCGGCTGTGGCTATCTGGATGGCTGCGGCGCGCAATTCCAATAAGTTCTGTTGACTCGTCGTTGCGTGTAATGGAATTGTCATTGCGGACTCGATCCGCAATCCATCTGCGCACGCCACCACTGCCGGAATCAGCGCGCCGCCCTCAACCTGCTCCGTCTGCTGATGCGCCGTGTCGGCGGGTGTCAGGCCGGTGGGGAAGGGGAAAGTTTCGAAGCAGGTGGTTGGGGTGTAACGCGGTCGGTCTTCGAGCGAAGTGCCCATGCGCAGTGACCAGAGTTCGTGAAAGCGGCTGTGCAGGATGCCGAAGGTGGTGTCGTCGGCGCGGGCTGTGACGTCGAGCAAATTCATTGACAGTGTCGGTGCACGTCGCCATGCAAAGATACGGTGTTTGGCGACGACTGGCGTGACGATGAATCGTGACAAGTTTGCAGTCGCCCTACGCATTTCGATGCGCGGTCGTTCATACAGCCACCACTGGTCGCGGGTCTTGGCATTTCGGTCATTGGCGCGAGCAGGACGAACGTTTTGGCGAGCGAACTCGAACGGCCCCTCGTACAAAGCTGCTTCGTTTTCGGTTAGACCAGTGAAGTCAATGACCCAGGTGTCGGAATCATGGCGAACCACGTCCGTGGCGTTGATCCATGGACGCAGCACGTCCGAGTTCGGATGCTGGTTCGGGTTGCCGGCTTGTCTCAACCAACTGCGTGCGATGGCTCCAGGTACGTCGAAAGGCCCGTACTTCTTGGCTCCTTCAAAGCAGCTTTCGGCGTTCTGAGTCAGACGCCGGGAAGTCGTCAGGTCAGCCAACGAGCCATCAGCGTGGCCGGGAGTCAAGTCGGCATGAATGACTTGTGTCGATTGCCCGTCGAGTAGAGGTTCCTGAGTCGCCTGCCCAAACGCCACCAGGGACACGCGAACCGCCGCACCATCATTGACCCAACCCTCGTCACTCCAGGCCTCAAAAATGCGTGTGGTCTTCGTGATGGCATCAAGCACCGCCCGGTTCTTGCCACCGCGAATCGAGTTGGTGGCAACAAGTCCGGCGGCAAGCAAGCCATGGCTCTCAATCGCTGCTCGTGCCTTCTCGAACCAGTAGCAAACCAGATCGGCACCACCGGGTACACGGCCCTGATAGGTTTTGCGTAACGTCTCGGTGTAGGCGTCGCCCAACTCGGAGCGCATCTTCTTGTCACCCAAGAAAGGTGGGTTGCCGATGACGACGTTGGCTTTGGGCCAGGAGGCTTCGACACCGGGAGCAGCAAACGACAGCAGCGCATCGCGGCACTCGATGTGGTCCAGCGACTCCAGCACCGGGTTGGTCTTGAACTCGTAGCCGTGCGCGGTGCGCCATTGCAGTTCTCCGATCCACACCGTGACGCGGGCCAGCTCTGCGGCGTATTCATTGAGTTCGATGCCAAGTACGTTGTGCGGACCGGTCACCAGATCGTTCTGCCGGTCCAGCCCAAGTGCGGCGGCTTCCAGATGACTCTTGAGCTCAATGTCTTTCAGGCATTTGAGGCCAAGGTACAAGAAGTTTCCGCTGCCGCAGGCTGGGTCCAGTACCCGGTAGCTTTTCAGAGATTCCAGCCAGTCGTGAAAAATTGCCTCTGTTTTCTGGAATGACGCATCGCCCGCTGTCGCTTTGAAGTAGCGACGTCCGGCCGTATACGCAGCACGCCTTCTGAGCTTGCTCCTGGCCATGAGTCGGCGCATTTCCTATGCAATCAACTCCCACTTTTCCAGCAAAGGCCGCCTTAGTACGGGGTCGATCAGGCGGTCAATCGTCGCCGTGTCGGTGTAGTGCGCGCCGAGCTGACTGCGCTTGTCGGGGTCGAGGCCACGTTCAAACAGTGTGCCAATGATCGAGACATCGATCGCGCTCCAGTTCAGACTGGCAGCCTTGCGCAGTTCGGCGACGTCGACGGTGCTGAGCTGCGGGATGTCAATCGTCATGAACAGGTTGCCGTTGAAACGGGGAATGTCGTCCACGCCGTAAAGGCCACCCTTGCCCATGGTTGCAAACAACTCAGTCAGACCTTGCGTTAAACGCTCTGGCGGAATCTGCTTGTTCTTGACCAATCTTTCAAACATTCGCCCAGGCAGTAGCCCTACGTCCTCGGCAAAGAAGCAAAACAGACATTGGGTCAGAAAATGGGCGACCTGTTTGGCACGATTTCGCGAATCCTGATCGGCTTCAACCGACCCTGTTGGGCGCGACTGCAGACTTTTTGCGAGGTCGGCAAAGTTGCGAGCCGCAGCTTCCGTGATGTCACGACTGGTTTCCCTCGGCTTGAAGCTCTCAGGCTCGTTCCATATTCTTCTAAGCAGGGCCAGTTTGTCGGGTTGATCGAGCTCTTCAAGCTTGATCAAGTGAGTCTGCGTTGGATGCCCTGTGAACTGCGTGTGAATACGGATCGTGAGCCGATCAGACACCACGAGAATGGGTGGACTGGACATGGCAAAGCTGTAGGCCAGCAATTGCCTGAACGCCGCATCCAGATTGCCTCCCGGTGCCTTGTTCTCCCAGACAAAGACACCGCGCATGAAGACATCGGCATACCCCGTGCGTCCACCAATGACTGCGCCTTTTTCTTCAAACAGATAGTCCTTGGCGCTGCCGGGCTTGGGCACGTCCAGCAGTTCGCAAAGGTCCAGAAAATGGCTTTGCGCACCTTGCTCTTCGTTGAGCGCAAATGCCGGACCCGGCACACCGTCGGGCGCGCCCCATTTGGCGATGAAGTCTTGCGGCGTCATGCTCAGACAACTTCCTTGTCGATGCCGAGCTTGCGCATCTTTTCCCAGAGGTTCTTGCGGCTGATGCCAAGCGAATCGGCGCAACTCTGGATCTGCCACTGGCAGGCGTCCAGCGCGCGGACGATGAAGTCGCGCTCGCATTCGCTCAGATAGTCGCGCAGGCTGCTGGCAACGTCCTGCAGCGCGCCCAGCTTGGGTGCCGGACGGTCGAACAGAACGTCGTGCGAGATGAAGCGGCCGTCGCTCATCAGACTGGCACGCTCCAGAGCATTTTTCAGCTCCCGGATATTGCCGGGCCAGGGGTAGTTCAGGAGGGCGTGCTCTGCGGCTGGCGTCAGGCCGGGCGCGATCCGGCCGCGCGCCGAGGCGATTTCCGCGAGCAGGGATTGCGCGAGGGGAAGAATGTCCTCAGGGCGCTCGCGCAGGGGCGGAATGCGCAGCTCCACCACATTGATGCGGTAGTACAGGTCTTCGCGGAAGCTGCCACTGGCAACGCGCTCCTGCAGAATCTGGTGGGTGGCGCAAATCAGGCGGATGCTGACCGGAATCGAGGTCTCGCCGCCAACCCGCACAATGCTGCGCTCCTCCAGCGCGCGCAGCAGCTTGACCTGCATGGAAAGCGGCATGTCGCCGATTTCATCGAGGAAAAGCGTGCCGCCGTCAGCCTGTTCAAAAACACCTTTCTTGGTGCGACCGGCACCGGTGAAGGCGCCTTTTTCGTAGCCAAAAAGTTCTGCCTCCAGCAGGCTCTCGGTCAGGGCGCCGCAGTTCACGGCAATGAAGGGGCTGGCGCTGTCGGTCCGCTGATGCAAGGCTTGCGCGATGCGCTCCTTGCCCACACCGGACTCGCCGGTGATCAGCACTGAGGCTGTGCTGGAGCCCAGGCGCTCCAGCATGGTTTCGATTTGTCGCATGGCGAGCGAGGTTCCGAGTCCGCCAGCGCCGAGGTCCCGCACAGGCGCTGTCAGATTGCGCAGCTTTTCGATCAGGGCGTCGAGGTCAAACGGTTTGGTGATGTAGTCCTGCGCGCCGTGCTTGAGCAGACTGACGGCGTTGTCGATGTCACCCTGGCCGGTGATGAAGACAAAGGGAGGCAGACGCACGTGCTCGCTGAGCAGTTGCTTGAACAGCACGTCACCCCTGATGTCGGGCAGGCGGATGTCGCTGAGGGCCACCGCGTAATGCCGGCTGCGCAGGGCCGCCAGCGCGTCATTGCCAGTGCGATGCCAGTCATGGTCAAAGCCTTCCAGATCGAAGCGATCGATCAGGGACTCGCCCATGATTTCATCATCTTCAATCAGGCAGATTTTCGGCTTCGGCAGGGTCATGTGCGGTTTCCAGTGGCAGGGTAACGGTGAATCGGGTCAGGCTGTCGTTCGATTCGGCCTGAATCGTGCCACCCAGCTGGGTCACGATTCTGTAGCAAATCCACAGACCGAGGCCGTGTCCTTGTTCGGAGAAACTGGTAAAGGGCTCGAACAGGCGGTTCAACTGATCGGGCGAGAGAGATTTTCCATTGTTTTCAACGACGAGGGTGAGTTGTGTCAAACCGGCCTGGGCACGCACCGCCACCCGGCCTGCGGGACCGGCCGCGGCGATGGCGTTAAGCATCAGGTTGATGAGCACCTGTCGCACCAGGGTGGAGGGCAGCGCCAGGCTGGCTGGCAGTTCGATCAGGCTGGCAATCTGCGTCCCCTGCTTTTTCGCGGCCGGAGCGACCAGGATGTGCACGTCCTCCAGATCGGCCGGCGTCAGGGCACGGCTCTTGATTTTGGCTTCGACCAGTAGCGCGGCTACGGTTTCGCGGATTTGTGAGAGGCCGCGTTCCAGCAGCGAGATCGTCTTTTGTGTCACCGGGTCCGGGCTGCCGTGGCGTTTGAGGGTGCTGATGGAGTTCAGCATGCCTCCCAGTGGGTTGTTGATCTCATGCGCGATGCTGGCGGCCAGGCGTCCCACCACGGCCAGGCGTTCGCTCGCAATCATGCCCTTCTCGAATTCGGCCCTTTCGCGCAGCTTGGACAGCATTTCACCGTAGGCGACGAAGAGCTGTCCCACTTCGTCCTGGTGCGGGTAGAGCTTGGGGTCGAGTACCTCCAGGTTGCCACTGCCGATGCCGCTGATGCGCTGGGTTATCAACTGCATGGGCAGCATCATGCGCCGGCCCCAAAAGGCGGTGATAGGCAGCAGCACGGCCAGTACCAGCAGACTGATCAATGCCGAGCGGCCCAGGATCAGCGAAAAACGTTGCCAGAGCAGGGATTTGCTGTAGGACACGATCAAGGTACCCAGGCGCACGCCGTCGTTGGCAATCGGCAGCGTCACGTAAATGCGGGCGATGCCGATGGAATCACGCACCAGCATGGCGGCCTCAGGCGCTTTCAGTAATTCCTGGTCCAGTGCAATAAAGTCTGGCCCCAGCGAGGCCAGCGGGCTGAGCACCGGATGATCCTCGGGATGCGAGGAAACATAAACCCTGCGCTCATTGTCGAGCACGATCAGGCTCTCAACCATCACCTGACCCGGGTTGGCCGCAAAGGGCACGGAAACCACTTCGAACGCCTCCCACATATCGTCGTGCAGCAGCGCCGGGAAGACCGCATGGGAGATGGTTCGTCCTATTTCTTCGGCGTTGTGCTGAAGATCGCGATTCAGGTTGTCCCAGTCCTGGAACAAAAAGGAGGCGGAAAGAGCAAAGGCGGTGGCCACAATCAGGCCGCCACCCCACAGTGGCAACTTGAAACGAAGGCTCAGGTCAAGCAGGCGCATCAGTACTCGCCAAAGGACCTCATCATGTCAGCCACACCATCGTAGAGCCGTGGTGAACCCGCGATAAAGCCCCCGAGCTTGAGCCGCTCCAGCAAGGCCCGTCCCTGCGCATCGTCTTTCATCTCCATCAGGATCTTCTGCATCTGCAGGAATTCTGCGGCAGGCAGGTCGCGCTGTGCCACGATAGGTGGAAAGCCGTACTCCGGCGACTGCCAGGCAATGCGTGTGCGTGCTGTGATGTCGGGTCGCACCTTGTTCAGGACATCCCAGACGTAACTGTCGACCGACGCGCCCTGGGCCAGGCCGGCTGCAACGGAGTCAATCGCCTTGCGGTGCGACCAGGTAAAGAAGGTTCGTTTGAAAAATTTGGCCGGGTCGGCGCCGGTCTTCTTGATCTCAAAACGTGGCGACAGATAGCCGGTATTGGAATGAACGTCGGCGTAGGCAAAGACGCGACCTTTCAGATCGCCGATGCTGCGGGTCTGGGTGTCCTTGGCGGGAACAATCAGATAGGAACGGTAAGTCGGCTTGCCTTCGTTGAGCGCCACTGCCAGCAGGCGCACGTCGTCTTTCAGTACCAGATAGGGATAGTCACAGATCCATGCAAAGTCCACTTTTTGCTGTTGCAGCAAGTCCATGGTCTCGCGGTAACGGTCTCGTTGCACAAACTCCACCGGGCGTTGCACGCGCCTTTCCAGATAGACGCGCCATTCGGCCAGCAAGGCATGCTGGTCGTGCAGAAAAGCAGGCGTCATGCCAAAGCGGATCACCGCCGTGTCGGGGGCACCGAGCGCCGCCGGACACAGCGCACCCAGCCAGGCCGCGACAAGCAGTTTTCCCAGAAATTTGTGCATCGTGCTTCCTTGTTACCAAACGGTGACATTGGCTGCCTTCAGGCTGATTCGCGTTACCCATCGGTAACGCCGGGTCAGACCGGTTAGCGCAGGGCCTGTGTGCCTGGCGCCAGCTTGTTGAAAACGCTGTGAATTTTACCGGTCCATCGTTACCGGGAAGTAACCGACCAGCCGCAGCGACTGTGACGCCGTCGCAGCGGCGCAGTGAAAACCCGGCGGTGGCGCGAAAGTTGCAACGCCGAACCTGATCAGACCATGGTCAAGACGCGCCAGCGTGGGTTCAGCGGTGCAGTGATTGAACATCAAATCAGGAGTTTCTTATGAGGCTAACAAGACGAATTTTCATCATGGCATCAGGCATCTCTGCCGGGTCGCTGATTACCGGTTGCGCGGGCATGGCATCTGGGCCAGTCCACAGCGCGCTGATACCGCGAAAGGCCAAGCCCAGCAGCCCGGCCGTTGGCGACTGGGTGGCCAGTACCTGCCAGGGTTGCACGCAGTGGTGTGCCATCCAGATTTATGTGCAAGGGGGTCGCGCCACGCGCGTGCGCGGCAATCCGCTGTCCAAGACCAATCACGGCTATGTCTGTCCGCGCGGCCACATGATTCCGCAGCAGATGTACGACCCGGACCGCATCAAGGTGCCGATGAAACGGACCAACCCACTTAAAGGTCGTGGTGTCGATCCGAAGTTCGTGCCGATCAGTTGGGACGAAGCGCTGGGCACGGTGGCTGACAAGATGATGGAGTTGCGCAAGTCCGGTGAGACCAACAAGCTGATCTATATGCGGGGTCGCTATTCACCGACCTCGACCGAGCTGCTCTACGGCACGCTGCCAAAGATCTTTGGTACCGGCAATTACTTCTCGCACAGCGCCATCTGTGCCGAGGCCGAAAAAATGGGACCGGGCCTGACGCAAGGCTTCTTCGGCTACCGCGATTACGACCTGTCGAACACCAATTGCCTGGTGTTGTGGGGCACGGACCCGCTGGCTGCCAACCGCATGGTGCCCAACATGCAGAAGAACTTCCCGGATATCGTGAAGCGTGGCACCGTGATTGCCATCGACCCCCGGTTGTCGGTGGTGGCGGCCAAGGCGCACGAGTGGTTACCCATCAGCCCGGGTACTGACGGCGCACTGGCTGGCGCTATTGCGCATGTGCTGTTGACGGAGGGCCTGTGGAACCGTGAGTTCGTTGGCGACTTCAAGGACGGCAAGAACCTGTTTGCCGCTGGCAAGACGGTGGACGAGACGGCCTTTGTCGAGAAGGAGACCTATGGTTTGGTCAAGTGGTGGAACTTGGAACTCAAAAACCAGACACCGGCCTGGGGTGAAAAAGAGTCATTGATACCGGCGGCGCAGATCGTGCGCGTGGCCCGTGCCATGGGCAAGGCGGCGCCGAAATCCGTCGTCTACATGGGCCCTGGTGTGGCCATGACGCCGCGCGGCACCTACGCTGCCATGGCGGTCTATGCGCTCAACGGCTTGCTGGGCTCGGTCGATGTGGAAGGCGGTGTTTGGCAGAGCCCAAGCAGCCCGCCGCTGGCGGCGTTCCCGAAGATGGATGCCTACGTCGATGACATCGCCAAGGCCGGATCCAAGGGCAAGAAGCTCGACGGACGTGGCGCCAAGGACATGCCCGCCATGATGAATGCGGTTCCCGGCAGTGGTGTGGTGACCAACAACGTAGCCAACGGCATGCTCAAGGACACGGGTGCCTGCAAGGTGTTCATCTCGTCCTGGTCCAACTTCAACTTCTCCGCCACCGGTGCGGACCGCTGGGACAAGGCCATGGCCAAAGTGCCGTTCTTTGTGCACATGGTGCCCAACGCATCGGAGATGACGCAGTTTGCCGATATCGTGCTGCCCTCCACCTTCAATTCGGCAGAGGGCTGGTCCATCGTCACCAACATGGGCAATGGGTACGCCTATGCGTCCATTCAGCAAGGTGCGGTCAAACGCCTGTGGGATGTCAAGCAGGAAGAGACCGAAGTCATGTGGCTGCTGGCCGAAAAACTCAAGGCCAAGGGTTTTGCCAACCTGTTTGATTACTACTCGAAAGAGTTCAAGGACCCCGAGACCGGCAAGGCACCGACCACAGCGCTGGAATTTGCCGAGACTGCGGCCAAGATGACCAGTGCCCCGATTTGGATGGCCAAGGAGCCGCTCAAGGGCGATGCACCCATCAACGGCTGGGTTGACTTCAAGAAGAAAGGCATGTTCAACGGCGCCAAGTACTCGCTCAAGAAGGGCTGGGGCGGCAAGTTTGGCACTGCGACCAAAAAGTTCGAGTTCTACAGCGAGACCCTGAAGAAGGGCTTGCTCGAACACGCCAAGAAGTACGAAACCACAGTGGACGACATCCTGACTGTCAGTGGTTACGCGGCGCGGGGTGAAGTGGCCTTTGTGCCTCACTATGAGACCGTCAAGCGCCACGGCAGCGTAGCCGACTATCCGTTTACTTTTATTGACTACAAATCGCGCCTGAACCGCGAAGGGCGCTCGCAGAACACGCCCTGGTACCAGGAGTTCAAGAAAGTCGATCCGGGCGATGTGTCCTGGGGTGATGTGGTCAAGATGAATCCGGTGGATGGGGCCAAACTGGGCCTCAAGAATGGAGACACGGTGAAGATCACGTCGGTGAGCGGCACCATCTCCTGCCAGCTCAAACTGTGGGAAGGTGTGCGACCCGGCACGGTAGCCAAGTGCTACGGCCAGGGGCACTGGGCCTACGGTCGGGTGGCTGCCAAAGACTATGCCAAAGCCATTCCGAATGGCGGCAACAACAATGAAATCCTGGTCGATGACTACGACCGGTTGAGTGGTGCGACCGCCCGCAACGGCGGCTTCACCGGCGTTCGGATCCAGAAGGCCTGATCGCCCCCAACCCTCTACAGGAGAAATACATCATGTCAAGACTTGGAATGGTCATAGACCTCGCAAAATGCAACGGTTGTGGCGCTTGCGCCTTTGCTTGCAAAGCCGAAAACAACACCCGTGACCGTGGCAATGAGCAGAGCTACAACTGGGCCGACTTCATCATGCGCACCGAGGGCACGTTCCCGAACGTGACGCAGTTCGTGATGCCGGTGTTGTGCAATCACTGCAGCGACGCACCCTGCGTCACCAAATGCCCTGGCAATCCCAAGAAAGCGGGTCCGGGCAACCCCTACAAAGCACTGTTCAAGACGCCCGAAGGCATTACCCTGCACGACCCGGCGCTGTGCGTCGGCTGCCGGGAGTGCCAGACCAACTGCCCTTACAGCCGTGAGAAGCTCGATGCGACGAGCCTGGACGGTGGCAGCTACAGTGTGATCAGCTTCAACCCTGAAAATGAAAGCACGCAGCCGCGTTGGGCGGACAAGACTTCAGCCATTCCCGGCTGTACCGCATCGGGCGCCGAAGTGGCTGCGCTGGCAGGCGCAAGCCCGCCGATGTTGAATGCGTGGAAGGGCGGCGACCTGCAGCCCGTGCGCAGCGACGATGTGGTGGAGAAATGCACTTTCTGCTACCACCGGGTGCTTAACGGTTTGCAGCCGGCGTGCGTGGAAGTTTGTGCCTCCAAGGCGCGCATCTTTGGCGACCAGGATGATCCGGCCAGCCAGATTTCGCAGATCCTCAAGAACGAGAAGACCTTCCGGCTGCTGGAGGAAAAAGGCACCAGACCCAATGTGCATTACATTGGCAAGTACAGCCCCCGTGCCTGAGCGGCCCGGCGCCAAGTGTGTTTGGGGGCCGGGATGACCGGCCCCTTTTTTGTTCCAGGAGAGATGATGTCCGACTATGACCCCGACGAGACGGTTGCGCGCGAGGACCTGTGCCGCTTTCTGTCCGCCTGCTATTACGAGCCGGCGGCGGAATTCGTCGAGGAGAAATTGTTTGACAACATGCTGATTGCGGCCAGGCGGCTTGATCCCTATCTGGCAGAGCACGCGCGCCGCTTGGGCGATGCTTTCGCGGCGCAGGACATCGAGACCCTTCTGGTGGACTACACACGGCTTTTTCTCGGACCGGTGCAAGCGCTGGCCAGTCCGTATGGCGAGTCCTGGCTGAGTTCGACCGCGTCGACGCAAGACAACCCACCGCTGGCGGTGCTGGACTTGTACAGCCAGGGCGGCTTCGAGATCGATGAGGAGTTCAGGGAGAGGCCTGACCATGTGGCCGTAGAGCTCGAATTCCTGTACCTCCTGATCTTCAACCAGAACCGCGCTGTCGGTGCCGGCAAGAGCGACGAGGCTGCCACCACGCGATCGTTGCAGCAGCGCTTTCTCGCCGAACACCTTGGTGCCTGGATAGCCCCGTTTGCAGCGGCGATGGCCAGCGGCGCGCAGTCTGCGTTCTACCGCGAGCTCGGTGCCTTGACCGAGCGTTTTGTGCGCATGCAAGCCGGCATGCCCACGCTTCACTGAGGAACACAGCGTTCGCCGCAAATCGGGAGTCCCTATGAAAATTTTCGGTATCGCCGGACATTCCGGCATGGGCAAGACCACGCTGCTGGAGCGGCTGGTGCCCGAGCTCACGCGCAGCGGCCTGCGCGTATCCCTGATCAAGCACAGCCACAAGAACATCGACATCGACCGCCCC
>CAITQH010000033.1 GCA_903894475.1 uncultured beta proteobacterium | reverse complement strand
TAGCCACGTGTGATGCGCACCGGGCGCAACTGGTCTGCGCCGCGGCCCAGGTTTCTGGCAAATTCATTCATACTGGTTTCCTCAGGCCTGACGTGCAACAGAGCGGCGGATTGCCGCGTTGATTTCGGCGATGGAGCGGTCGATTGCCGCATCGTCAAGGTCGTCCTGCACGGGATGGCTCCAGCCCCCCTGCACGGTGGAGGCAAAGACGGCGTCACTCATGGTATCGGTTGAAATACTTGTTCGGGTAGCCAGCAAACCGTCCGGCGTTTCCCACTCCAACGCCAGCGCGGTCACGTTGTCACTGCTGTCGCCTGCACGGCAGAGCGCACTTTCAACCAGATCCGGCACAGCCTGGTTAACCGGTTTGTGGCTCAAGTGGTAGGTGATGTCAATGTCACTGAGTACCGACCAGAGGCCGTCGGAGCAGAGCATCAGTCGATCACCCTGCTGGAGCGCTACCGGGCCACTGACCTCATACATCGGACGCGAGGGAGAACCCAGGCAGGTAAACAAAATGTTGCGATTATTGCGATCCGGCAATTTCAGTTTGCCATTAGCCATCTGACGCTGTTCTACGAAGGAATGATCCCGCGTGCGCACCAGCAGTTCTCCTTGTCGGACCAGATAGAGTCTGGAGTCACCGCAATGAATCCAGCTCACCAGACCGTCCTGCACTACTGCCGCAACCACCGTCGTTCGGGGCGAGTCGAGCATGTTTCTTGCAATCGCATAACGCACTATTTCACGGTGCGCAGCCGTCACGGCAGTCGTCAGAAACAGTGCAACATCGAGCAGCGCCGGTCTTGCCTCTTTCTGAAACATCGCGGCCATGACCTGCAAGGCCAACTGCGCGGCTACCTCGCCCTGCGGATGTCCACCCATCCCGTCTGTCAGAAGAAAGATTCCTGCTGCACGGGTGTAGCAATAGCCCATCCGATCTTCGTTTATTTCCCGTCCACCCTTGCGGCTGACCTGGAAGATGGAAAACTTCATTTACCTTTTCCGCTGACCGCCGTCGCCTTCTGGCCGCTCTTCTTGTTGTCGGTCACCATGGTGTCAAACTGCAGACGCACTTTTTCACCGACACTGAGCTTGGTGTAACGACGCTCACCCTCACGACTGAGCTCTTTTTGCAGGGCAAAAACCGATTGAGGCCTGGACAGCGGATCCAGCGACATGCACCACTCCACCACCTCAATCAGGTTGTCCGAGTAGACACCGCGCAAGCGAGTCAGTGCGATGGCAATGCGGTCCTTTTCAAGCCGCTGCGGCGCTTCATTGGGCGGGTAGCCCTGCATGCAGGCATAGATACAGGCGCCGATGGCATAAATATCGGTCCAGGGTCCCATGGCCGCGTCGCGCCGGTACATCTCGGGCGCTGCAAATCCGGGTGTATACATCGGGCGAATGAAATTGCCCTCTTTACTCAGCACTTCACGCGCAGCACCAAAGTCAATCAGCACCGATTTGTTGTCATCGGTAATGAAGATGTTGGCCGGCTTGATGTCCAGGTGCAGCATCTTGTGCTGGTGAACAATTCTCAAGCCACGCAGAATTTCGTCAAACAGGGAGCGGATGGTGGACTCCCGGAACACCTTGGCCTGCTTGAGATCACGCGCCGTGACAATGAAATCCTGCAGAGAAGCTCCCTCCAGATAATTCATTACCATGTAAACGGTTTCATTCTCCCGGAAGAAATTCATCACACTGACCACCGAAGGGTGGGAAATCTGCGCCAGCGATCGTCCTTCTTCAAAAAAACTCTTCAACCCGAGTCGGTACAAAGACAACTTCTCCGGCGGCACCTCAGGCGCCAGCGCACCTGGAACCCGCGTCGTCAATGAAGCCGGCAGGTACTCCTTGATGGCGACCTGCTGACCGGTGGAGTCGACAGCAAGATAGACCACCCCAAACCCACCGGCGGCTACTTTGCGCAAGACGCGGTAGCCGCCAATCATGGTATCGGGCGGTAAGGGTGCCGGTTTGACCTTGGCCATAATTTTTGAACGAATAAGCACCGCTTCTACATGAATCGGGTTATTCTCAAGTCCATCCCATTGAACAGAAAGTAGAGATGCCAGTTTATAGCATGACCGGTTACGCCAGCGCACAGCACAACGCAGGCCACGCCGGTTCCGAAACCGAATCCCGAGCCACAACTTCAAGTCACCTCGGCCTGGAAATCCGGTCGGTCAACAGCCGCTTTCTGGACCTGTCATTGCGTTTGCCGGAGGAATTGCGTTCGTATGAACCGGCACTGCGCGAGATCATTGCCGCGCGCATCAAACGCGGCAAGATCGAGCTCCGCGTCCTGATCGAAAGCAGCACCAGCACAGCCGTACCGGATCCACATCCGAGGCTGTTGCAACGCCTGGGTTCTGTGCAGGACAGCGTCAGGGCCTGGTTGCCCGATGCCAGAGCCCTGAGTGTTGCCGACGTGATCCGCCTTGGCATCAGCGAGCAGGCGTCATCTCGGGATTGGAGCAAGGAGATCTTGCCGCTGGCCGAACAAACCCTCCAACAATTGCTGGTCGCTCGAGGGCGCGAAGGCGAGCGCCTGGCCAGCGCCATGCTCGATCAGATTGCCCAGCTGCGCACATTGGCCGGCCAGGCCAAGCCGCTGGTGCCGCAACTGGTGGCACAACAGCGTCAGCGCTTCATGGACCGCTGGCAAGAAGCAATGGCCCTGGCTGAAGGTACCACCCTGCCGGAGATGGCGCATGACCGCGCGCTGGCAGAAGCCACGGCGTTTGCCATCCGAATTGATGTGGCGGAAGAAATCACGCGCCTGCTCTCGCATCTCGGCGAAATCGAACGCCTCATCAAGAAGGGTGGAGAAATTGGCAAGCGACTTGATTTCCTGATCCAGGAATTGCACCGTGAAGCCAACACCATGGGATCCAAATCAGCGGCGCTGGAACTGACCCATATATCGGTTGACATGAAAGTATTGATCGAGCAACTGCGAGAGCAGGTGCAGAACATAGAATAGCGCCTCGCATGGACTATCCCGGAAACCTGTTCGTCGTTGCCGCCCCCAGTGGCGCTGGCAAATCAAGCCTGGTCAAAGCGCTGCTGGAGCTTGACTCACACGTGCAACCCTCGGTTTCACACACAACGCGCGCGCCGCGAGGTCAGGAAAAACATGGCCGCGAGTACTTTTTTGTCTCCAAGCCAGAATTTGACGCGATGGTGCAGGCCGATGCCTTCGTCGAATGGGCTCACGTTCACCAGCACCGCTACGGTACCTCGAAGAAGGCGATTGAAGAGCGCATGGGCCAGGGCGCCGATGTCATTCTCGAAATCGATTATCAGGGCGCGCTGCAGATCAAAAAGCTGTTCAGCAATGCCATCAGCATCTTCATCCTGCCACCAAGCTGGGAAGAATTGCGCTCGCGTCTGGAGCGCCGCGGCGAAGACCAACCCGAAGTCATCGACTTGCGAATCAAAAACGCCGCTCTCGAAGTGGCGCAGGTTCATCAGTTCGACTTCGTTATAATCAACGAGTTGTTTGACCGAGCGCTTTTTGACCTCAAGGCGATCGTTCACTCCCAGCGACTCAAGTTCTCGGCGCAACGTCGCGCCAGGGCTGAAACTTTCAAAGCTCTGCACATCCCCTAGTGCATTCACTGATCTCTCGGAGAATTTCATGGCCCGTATTACTGTCGAAGACTGCCTGCTGCAGATCCCCAACCGCTTCCAGCTTGTGCTGGCAGCAACCTACCGCGCGCGCATGCTGAGCCAGGGACACGCGCCCAAGGTGACCAGCAAGAACAAGCCGGGCGTCACCGCCCTGCGCGAAATTGCCGCCGGCAAGATCGGTCTGGAAATGCTGAAAAAGGTCCCTCTCTAAGCCGCTGCGGATCCTGTTAAAAGCACCGCTGGCGGTGCTTTTTTGTTGCAACAGCACAGACCAGCGGCTGCGCGCTATATTCGGGGGGTGAGTACAACGCTCAAAACCCCTACCGGCAACCACCCTGCTGCAGCCAACGCAGCAGCGGCCAGCTTCGCCAGTCTGACGGCCAAGCTGGACTACCTCACACTGGCTGATCTAGAACTGGTACGCAGTGCCTACCGCTTTGCCGATCAGGCCCATCTGGGGCAAATCCGCGACAGCGGCGAGCCCTACATCACGCATCCGATCGCCGTGGCCGCGCAATGCGCTGACTGGAAACTCGACGCCCAGGCGCTGATGGCCGCCCTGCTGCATGACGCAATGGAAGACTGTAGCGTCACCAAGACCGAACTGGTCGAGCGCTTTGGCCCGGCTGTGGCGGAGTTGGTGGACGGTCTGACCAAGCTAGAAAAGCTGCATTTCAATACGCGGGAAGAAAACCAGGCCGAGTCGTTCCGCAAGATGTTGCTGGCGATGGCCAGGGACATGCGCGTCATCCTGATCAAGCTGGCCGACCGCACCCACAACATGCGTACCTTGTCGGACGTGCCGCGCGAGAAATGGGCGCGTATTGCCTCTGAAACGCTGGAGGTCTACGCCCCGATCGCGCACCGTCTGGGACTGAATCAAGCCTACCGCGAACTGCAGAATCTCGCTTTTTGTCATCTGCGGCCCTGGCGCTTTGCCGTACTGTCAAAAGCGGTGGCAAAAGCACGACGCCGGCGCAGGGACCTGATCCAGAAAGTGCAAAAAGAAGTGGAGTCGGCGTTTGCCACCAGCGGCATGGAAGTGAGAATCAGCGGCCGAGAGAAGACGCTGTATTCGATCTACAAGAAGATGACCGAAAAGCACCTAAGCTTTGCCCAGGTGACCGACATCTATGGATTCCGGGTTCTGGTGCCCAGCGTGATCGACTGCTACACGGCTCTGGGTATCCTGCACCAACTCTACAAGCCGGTACCCGGCCGGTTCAAGGACCATATTGCGATTGGCAAGGTCAACGGCTACCAGTCGCTGCATACCACGCTGGTGGGCCCGTCCAGCATCAGCGTTGAATTCCAGGTCCGAACCGAGGCGATGAACGTGGTTGCCGAGTCCGGTGTGGCTGCCCACTGGTTGTACAAGGTAAACAGCCCGGCCCAGGCCAGCGTGAGCGACCGCCACGGCTCCAAGTGGATGCAGTCGCTACTCGACATCCAGAATGAAACGCGCGACGCAGCCGAGTTCTGGGACCACGTCAAGGTGGACCTGTTTCCCGATGCGGTTTAC
>CAITQH010000032.1 GCA_903894475.1 uncultured beta proteobacterium | reverse complement strand
GGGGTATGTGTCTTCTGGAGCCAGCCACGTTTCTCCGCCGCTGACTATCAAATTTGAACGTCAGGAATGGAGCAAAACGTAATTCGGCAGGGCAGCGTATCGAGTCTCTCACGACGGGCAGCTTTCTGGCAGCCAAAGTTGCCACAAAAAACTGCACGACTAGGCAAATCTGATGCCTAATGGGCCTCGGCAACGCCCTGCCACAAATCAAAAACGGTAAAGGTCACTGACCCTTAGTAAATTATGGTGTTCAAGTCCCAGTTGGTGTCCCTTAACCAAGAACTGCTCTTCCAAAATGAAGAGAAGGTCAAGCGTGCCGCCGAATTGGCTATCGCCAACACGGAGCTGCTCTTCCAAAATGAAGAGAAGGCCAAGCGAGCCGCCGAACTGGTGATCGCCAACAAGGAATTACTTTTCCAGAATGCAGAGAAGGACAAACGCGCCGCCGAATTGGTGATCGCCAATGCGGAATTACTTTTCCAAAATGCAGAGAAGGACAAACGCTCTGCCGAGCTGGCGATCGCTAATGAAGAGCTGCTCTTCCAAAATGAAGAGAAGGCCAAGCGTGCTGCCGAACTGGTGATTGCCAACAAGGAACTGCTGTTTCAAGATGAAGAGAAGGCCAAGCGTGCTGCCGAATTGGTGATCGCCAACAAGGAATTACTTTTCCAGAATGCAGAGAAGGACAAACGCGCTGCCGAGCTGGTGATCGCTAACAAGGAATTGCTTTTCCAGAATGCAGAGAAGGCCAAGCGTGCTGCTGAGTTGGCTGTCGCAAATGAGGAAATCTCGATCCAGCTGAAAGAGATTGAAGGCGCTTTTTGGAGAATAGTGGAGGTGGCGACTCTTCTGACGGAAATGCGTGATCCTTACACATCGGGTCACGAGCGGCGCGTCGCCGAGATTGCAGTTGCCATCGGAGCCGAGCTTGGCTGCGATGCGCGACAGCAGGAAGGATTGCGCGTCGCGGGCTATCTACACGACATTGGCAAGATCACGGTGCCGTCGGAAATACTCACCAAACCAGGCAAACTCAAACCAGCAGAATATGCGTTGATAAAGACTCACGCCCATGATGGCTATGAAGTATTGAAAAATGTAAACTTTCCTTGGCAGATCGCTGAAATAGTTTTGCAGCACCACGAACGCCATGATGGCACCGGATACCCACAAGGGCTTAAAGGAGAGGACATTTTGTTTGAAGCGAAGATCATCGCAGCGGCCGATGTCGTGGAGGCAATGTCGTCACATCGGCCGTACCGGGCGGCACTGGGTATTGGCGCAGCCTTGACTGAAATAGAGCTTGGGAGTGGAACGAAATTTGACCCAGCGGTAGTTGGTGCCTGCTTGCGACTGTTCCGAGAACGCGGGTACTCGGTTCCGGCGTAGGAGAGGACTCTACAGTTGAGACATCTTCTGCGGCCGCTTCGGAGCGACCAGCTCGGAAAGTCCACCGTCGGGTATGTGACTTCTGACTCCAGCCACCATTCTCTGAATCCGACTTTCGAGTTTGAGCGTCAGCAATGGAGAAACGTAATTCAGCAGGGCAGCGCAACCAGCCCTTCGCCGCGAGCCAGGACTTTCTGTCGAGTTCTCGTGACCGGTCATTCCTCGTGGCGGTCCAGTTTAGTTTGAACGGGTAGTTCTTTCAGGGCCGCAACTGCTTCACCGATGTCCGAGATGATGCGCACCCCCTTGGGATGCTTTCTGATGCCCGCCAAGCCAGCACCCCCTGCCCAAATCTGAATCTGGATCGGCAGCAAGCGCCGCAAGTGCAGCAAGGTCGGCACCACATCGCGCGCCGGATAAGCAAAACTGAAGGACAACGCAACTACATCAGCCTTGCATGAAATGGCGGCCAGCTTCAGATTGTTTAGAGGGATATCCGATCCAATGTTGATCGTTCTGGCTCCCTGCTCTGCCAGTGCGGCCTCGATCATCAGCAGCCCCAGCATATGGTGCTCTCCTGGCGCAAGGGCGAACAACAAGATACTCGGCAAACCCTTCTTTGGTTTGAGCTTGAGGATTTCCGCGTGCAACAGCCGTTCGACGCAACTGCTGCAAAGGTGCTCATGGTGAATGTCGATTTCATCGCGCGTCCAGGCGTCGCCAATACCGACCATCAGTGGCGTGACCGTATTGCGGACAAAGTCAAGCAGTGTTGGCTTGGCTCGCTCCTTGGCCAACAAGGCGCTGAATCCCGCAAGGTCAGTACGCTTGAGTTGCGCGATGAAGGCCTGGGTTGATTTATCGCGGCGTACGGCCGGAACCGACAGGCCCAGAGCAAGATTGAGCTTTTCAAGTTCACGAGTGGTCTTGTCCACGACTTGACCGGGCCTAAAGCCAGCTTCGAGCAGCCGTTTGATCAAGAGCAGTTGATCGACGGTCTTGCGTGAATAGGCGGGCTTGCCATCAGCCGTTGACTCCGCCGGGGGAAAGCCAAAACGCTGACGCCACTTTCGCAGTTGACCTATACCAAAACCGGTTTCACGCTCAATATCCGACGGCAAGACAAAGGTTTGGGTGCGCATAGTCTCCCAGGGTAGCACCAAATAAACATTTGTCCGCTATGTTTTGTCACGCGCATTGCCCTTATCGTCTTCCTGCGGACTGCAATCAGTCACCGCAGTTGAGAACATGCGCCTAAACCTAACGCATTGCGAGGGCTTAACAAATGCTGGCTGGCAAGACCGTTGACGACCATTCAGACCTGGTCATCCATGTCCGGGGGGGGGGGGGCGTGGTGACCTCTTCTGCGCCCGCTCCTGAGGCCTTGCGCAGGCGCGCTGAGGTACTGGCCTGGCAGGAGAAGAGTCCGCCAGGCGGCCCCGGTGAGACGGGCGGGCCCGATGCGCTGGCGCAGACCTTGTATGAACTTCGTGTGCATCAGATCGAGTTGGAGATGCAGAACGAAGAGTTGCGCCAGTTTCAGCTCGACCTCGACGCTTCACGCGAACGCTTTTTCGATTTCTATGACATGGCCCCGCTGGGCTACTGCACAGTCAACGACAAAGGGACCGTTATTGAGGCCAACCTGACGACCGCAAAGTTGCTGGGCGTGCCACGCGACCGGTTGATCAAGCAGCCCTTCACCCGCTTCATCGAACCAGCGGATCAGGATGTTTTCTACCTGATGCGAAAGCAACTACTGCAGACCAAAGCAGTACAGACATGTGAGTTGCGCTTGCGGCAAAACGAGGGTGAGCCTGTCTGGGTAAACCTGATGGTCAGAACCGCGCCCACTGCCGATCAGGGTTCTGTAATGCGTATCGTGCTGAGCGAGATTGCCGAGCGCAAGCGGATGCAAGCCGAAGTCCTTGCGGCCAAGCGCAATGAGGAACAGTTGCGACGGACACTGTCGGGCTACGAGGTCGGTCTGCGCGTCGATGTTACCGAGCCAAACCAGGCCGGCCAAGACAGCGTGACAAAGTTGCCTAAGCGCGCCTTGCTGGGCGAGCACCGGTCATCGACGCTTCTGTTCCTGTTGGTAGGGGTTTTATCAACCCTGCTGCTGGCCATTGGCAGTCTGGGCCTGTTTGGCATCCGGCAGTCCAACGATGCCCTGAAGACTGTGTACGAGGACCGCACGGTTGCCATCGGATTGCTCAGCGATGTGCAGCACCAGTTAATGCGCAGCCGATCGTTGATCGGTATCAGCTTATTTGATCCAAGACCTCAGGTGATTGCCGTCAATCTCCCGGCACTGCGCAACACCTCGGAACTCCTCAGCAAGACATGGGCTGCCTATATGGCCACTTCCCTCAACCAGGAGGAAAAAAAGCTTGCAGCCAAATTCGCACTGGACCACCGTAAATTCGAGCAGGAGGCTCTGCAGCCGGCCATGGCAGCCCTGCGCGCCAATGATATGGCCGGCGCTCAGGGCTTGATGCGGGATCGGTTAGTCCCCCTGGAGATACCTTTGCAGTTGGGGCTTGATGGCCTGATGCAGATTCAGCTCAGCGTAGCCAAGCAGGAATACCAGTTGGCAGTGGATAGATACGCCACAGTGCGGCTGATATCCATGAGTGCCATTGGCGTTGGCGTGCTGTTTGCGATACTGACCGGTCTGGCCGTGCTGCGTTCGCGTCGCCAGGAACTGACTGTTGCTCTCGAACGCCATGCCCACGCTGATCTGGAGCGTCTGCTCGAAGAGAAGAACCATCTGATGCAGGCACTCACAGAGAGCGAATTCCGATGGAAATTTGCCATCGAAGGCGCTGGCGACGGTGTCTGGGACAACAACCTTCAAACCGGTGAAGAAAGCTATTCCCGGCGCTGGAAAGAGATGCTGGGCTACGCAGAGCATGAAATCCTGCCAAATCACCAGGAATGGGAAATCCGTATCCATCCCGATGACCGGCAGGCAGTGCTTGCCAGCAGCGCCGACTATATCGCCGGCAAGACGGCCAACTACGAGCCTGAATACCGTCTGCGCTGCAAGGACGGAAGTTACAAATGGATTTTGAGCCGCGGCATGATCGTCAGCCGCGACCCAAGTGGCAAGCCACTGCGCACCATCGGAACACACACAGACATCACCGAGCGCAAACGCATCGAGGAACAGTTGCGAAGTACAGAGGCCCTGTTTCGCGAGTCGATTGACACGTTGAACGTCAGCTTTGCTGTTTATGACTCCGATGATAGGCTGGTCTTGTGCAACAAGTTATACAGCAGTTATCGGTCACCCGCTGGATGGACAGTTCAGCCTGCAAGCAATGCCGATGACTCTGATCTATACGGTCGCACGTTTGAAGAAATTCTTCGCCTGCGGGCTGCAGATGGTCAATACCCCATACCCGCCGGAGAAGAAGACCAGTGGATCGCCGAGCGTTTACTGGAGCATCGACAAGGTAATCTGGATGTCGTGCGAGAAATGAGCAAGGGGCTGTGGATCAAGGTTATCGACCAGCGCACACCGTCGGGCTACGTGGTCGGTCTTCGCTTCAACGTGACCGAGCTATGCCAAGCCAAGCAAGCAGCTGAAACCGCCCACCAGCAACTGGAAGAAAAGCACCAGGAGCTCGAACGCATCGCCCGCTACGACAGCCTGACCAAGTTGCCCAACCGCGCCCTGCTGGGCGAACGCCTGGAGCAGGCACTGAACCAGACCCTGCGCCGTGGCCAGCAGCTGGCCGTGGTCTTCATCGACCTCGACGGTTTCAAGGCAGTCAACGACACCCATGGCCACGAGGCCGGAGACCATCTGCTGATCACGCTGGCCGAACGCATGAAGGGGGCGCTGCGCGATGGCGACATCCTGGCACGCCTGGGTGGTGACGAGTTTGTTGCCGTGCTGCTCGATTTGGCCGATGTGGACGCCAGTGCCCCCATGCTCAACCGCTTGCTCGACGCGGCAGCCAGACCGTTCCAGTTTGGTCAGGCACGGCTGCAGGTCTCGGCCAGTCTGGGAGTCACCTTTTACCCGCAGTCACAGGGACAGCAACTCGAACCCGACCAGTTGCTGCGCCAGGCCGATCAGGCCATGTACCAGGCCAAGCAAGCCGGCAAGAACCGCTTTCATGTCTTTGATGTCGAGCAGGACCGCAACGTGCGTGCCCGTCACGAAAGCATGCAAAGTATCGAACGCGCCCTGAGTGAAGGTGAGTTTGTGCTGCAGTACCAGCCCAAGGTGAACCTGCGCACTGGGGCCGTGATCGGCGTTGAGGCCCTGATCCGTTGGCTGCATCCACAGAGGGGTCTGCTGCCACCGTCAGACTTTCTGCCGATGATCGAAGACCACCCGCTGGCCGTCAAACTGGGGCAATGGGTGATTGAAAGCGCTTTGGCGCAGATGGAACGCTGGCGAGGAGTCGGACTGAACATGCCAGTCAGCGTCAATGTCGGCAGGCGCCATTTGATGCAGGCTGGCTTCGCAGATCAACTGCGCGAAGCACTTGCCGCTCACCCCGCGTTACAGCCGAACTGCCTGGAAATCGAATTGCTGGAAACCAGCGCCATCAAGGACATGAACCATGTGTCCCAAGTCATCTAGGAATGTCGCAACCTCGGCGTTGAATGTGCACTCGACGACTTTGGCAGCGGCCACACTTCCTTGACGGGGCTGAAGAAACTGCCGGTGAAGTACCTGAAGATCGACCAGAACTTTATCCGTGACATGCTTGACAACAGCGACAGCCTCTTGATTCTGATTGGCGTGCTCAAACTGGCCAGCGCCTTTGACCTGAGAGTGATTGCTGAAGGGGTGGAGACCGCACAGCATGGCTCCATGTTGCTTGAACTCGGTTGCGAACTGGCGCAGGGCTATGGCATTGCACACCCGATGCCGGCTGATGAATTGCCGACTTGGGTCAAGAACTGGAAGCCTGATCTGACATGGCAATGTACCGAGGGTGAAAAATTGAAGATTGAATGACGGCTTTCGAGCGAGCAGTTCGGAAAGTTGAATGTCGCTTTGGTGTCTCTTCCGGCTGTAGAACGTGAAGACTGCCTGACGTAAACACCACCGTCAACAAGAGACACATTGCCGAAGTAGACATTTGCAATCTGCTCTCTCCAAACCGGGTATACGCATCTAAAG
>CAITQH010000031.1 GCA_903894475.1 uncultured beta proteobacterium | reverse complement strand
CGGTGTTGCACCACAGGCCTGCTGGTGCGTGATAACGCTCTTGAAGTTCATGATTTCCTGCGCTGTCTGGCGGTCGATCACCTGCGCCTGTGCGTAGGACAAGAAGTGCGACAGGTCGGAACTGACCACGATCAGCGTCTCGTCACCACCCCAGAGTGCCTCCAACACCTGCGCGACTTCGGCTCCGCTTGCGTCACCCACCGCCAGGGGCAGCAACTTGAAGTCTTTCATTACCGATTGCAGAAAGGGCAAATGCACTTCCAGCGAATGCTCCTGCGCATGCGCTGCCGCGCTGACCACGACTTGAGGCAACTGTGCAATGACTGAGCGCGCCTGCTGGTCGATTTCAATTTGTCCCAGCGCGGTGGCAAAGAAGTCCGCATCGGGCAAGGCCAGCCCCCTAACCGGCACCCGGTGCACCGGCCCCAGCAGGACCACACGCCGGATGCTGTCCCGAAGCTTGAAGAGTCGCCCATAGGCCAGAGCCGCCGTAGCGCCGCTGTAGATATAGCCGGCATGCGGCACGATAAGGGCCTTGGGGCTGGGTGCGTCGGCCGGCGGCTTGCTGGCGGCCAGCAGCGCCAGCACATCCTGCGTCAGGGTCTGTTGCTCTGCCGGATAGAAGGCGCCGGCAACAGCGGGTGAGCGAACCTTGTGCATGGATACCTCCAGGACTTTGAATCTTTGCTACAGTGCAGCGGGTGATCTGCGATTTGAACACTTTACCTTGATTGAGCCTCTCAGAACAGCCGATGGTCTGGACCTGCGCGCATTGATCGCCATCCTGCTCGGTGTGGCACTGGCATCGCTGGATACCGCCATTGCCAATACCGCCCTGCCCGCGATTGCCGCCGATCTGCAGGCCTCACCGGCAGCCTCGATCTGGGTCATTAATGCCTATCAACTTGCCATTGTCGCCACCCTGCTGCCCTTTGCCGCGCTCGGTGATCTGCTCGGGCCACGGCGCGTCTTTCTGGCCGGCCTGGCCTTTTTCACCGTCGCGTCGCTGGGATGCGCTTTCGCCAGCACGCTGCCCGCACTGGCTGGCGCGCGCGCCTTGCAAGGGATTGGCGCTAGCGGCGTCATGAGTGTCAACATCGCGCTGATCCGACTCATCTTCCCGGCGACACGGCTGGGGCGCGGTGTTGGCCTGAACGCGCTGGTGGTCGGCGTGTCGTTTGCGCTCGGTCCGACCATCGCCTCGCTGCTTTTGTCGGTGGCGAGTTGGCCCTGGCTGTTTGCCATCAACGTGCCCCTGGGCATGCTGGCGCTGGCCTTTGCGTTAC
This sequence comes from uncultured beta proteobacterium, assembly GCA_903894475.1. GTDB lineage: Bacteria > Pseudomonadota > Gammaproteobacteria > Burkholderiales > Burkholderiaceae_C > Rhodoferax. Next base: position 19,809 of record CAITQH010000031.1, on the reverse strand, counting down.
CGGCCTTGCCGCACTCGGCCACGCGCGGTCATCGCTTTGACTGGCTGACGGCCGTGCTGACGGCACTGAGCTTTGCCGCCCTGGTGCTGGCGCTGGGTGCCGCGGCGCAAAGGGAGCCGATTTCCATGGCGCTGCTGGCACTCGGCGTGGCTGTGGTGGCAGTCGGCCTGCTGCTCTGGCGTCAAGCCGGCCACCCGGCGCCCATGCTGCCGGTTGATCTGCTGCGCCGCCCGCTGTTTGCGCTCTCTGCCGTCACATCCATGGCCTCTTTCACGACCCAGGGTCTGGCCTTCGTCGCTCTGCCTTTCTATTTCGAAGAGGTACTACGTCGCAACCCGATCGAAACCGGGTTTCTGATGACGCCCTGGCCCATCGTGGTGGCACTGGCAGCACCCATTGCCGGGCGCCTTTCAGACCGCTACCCGCCTGGCTTGCTGGGCGGCTTCGGACTGCTGCTGCTGAGTGCCGGTCTCCTGACTTTTGCTCTATTGACCAGCCATCCCTCAGCCAGCGTCATCGTGCTTTGCATGGCGCTGTGCGGCGCCGGCTTTGGTTCGTTCCAGGCGCCCAATATGAAAGCACTGATGTCGAGTGCACCACCCGAGCGCAGCGGGGGTGCCAGTGGCGTCATCGCGATGGCCAGGCTGCTCGGTCAAACCACCGGCGCGGCGCTGGTTGCACTGTGCTTTGGTCTGTCCGGCGCGCGCGGCCCGGTGCTGGCTCTGGGTCTGGCGGCCGGCTTTGCTGCCTTGGCGTCGTTCACAAGTTTTGCCCGGCTTTGGGCCAGGTAATCCAAGCCTGGGGCAAACGGGCTAACATGCGCCAGCCCGACGCCACACCCCAACCCGAAGAAGTCCTCAACCCATGTCTTTTCAAGAACTCTACCAAAGAAAACGCGCCACCCCGGAAGATGCAATCAAGCTAATCAGAAACGGGGACTTTGTCATCGTTCCAACGGGTGTCGGCGAGCCGCCGACCTTGCTGACTGCCTTGTCCGAGCAGCGTCGCAGCCTGCAGGATGTGAAGGTGGCGCAGATCCTGGCAGTGCGCAAGTATGGCTATTTCGACCCGGAGACCGTGCAGCACGTGCGCCATGTGGCCTTCTTCTTTGGCGGCGCCTCGCGCGCAGGCGGACAAGCCGGCTGGCTCGATTTCATACCCTGCAGTTTCTCCGACATTCCGGTCATGATTGAACGCGATCAGATCCCGGCCAACCTTGTATTCTCGATGGCCTCCACCATGGATGAGCATGGCTACTTTTCTCTTAGCCTGGGCGCAGACTACACGATGGCGGCAGTGGCCAAAGCGCGCGCCATCGTGCTTGAAGTTAATCCGAACGTGCCATTCGCCAATGGCAATTGCCTGGTCCACATTTCCCAGGTGACGGCCCTGGTTGAAAGCAGTGAAGCGGTGACGGAAGTCGGTCTGCCCAAGATCGGGCCGGTGCAGGAAGCGATCGGAAAGTACGTTGCCGACATGATCGACGACGGTTCGACGCTGCAGATTGGTTATGGCGGCATTCCCGACGCGGTGGTGATGCAGTTGACCGCCAAGCATGACCTTGGCATCCATACCGAGATGATTGGCGACGGTATCCTGACCTTGGTTGAAAGCGGCGCAGTGACGAATCGCAAGAAGTCCTTCATGCCAGGCAAAATGATCGCAACCTTTGCCCTGGGTTCGAAGAAGCTCTACCAGTTCATGCAGCGCAACCCGGCCCTTGAAATGCACCCGGCCAACTTTACCAATGACCCTTATGTGGCGGCGCAGAACGACAAACTGATCGCCATCAATGCCACGCTGCAAATCGATCTGCTGGGCCAGTGTGGCTCGGAAAGCCTGGCCCATCTGCCCTACTCCGGCACCGGCGGACAACTCGACTTTGTGCGCGCTGCCAACCGTTCGCGCGGCGGCAAAGCCTTCATTGTGTTGCCCTCGACCGCGAAGAATGACAGCCTGACGCGCATCGTTCCGAGCCTCTCTCCTGCAACCCATGTGACCACCGGCAAGAACGATATCAACTATGTTGTCACCGAGTTTGGCGTGGCCCAACTGCGCGGCAAGTCCGCCAAGCAGCGTGCCCGTGAGATGATCGCGATTGCGCACCCAGACTTCCGCGCACAGTTGACCGAAGGCGCCAGGCAGTTGCAACTGCTTTGAGCACCGCGCGAAGTGCGTCAGCACTTGAATTGGCGCCGAATGGCACAACTTCCGCCGGGCGACTCCTTTCCTCTTAACTTCTCAGGGCATGACCAATATGAACCGATCGATCGTACGAAACCTTGGCAGATGGCTGCTGGTGAGCGCTCTGCTGAGCTTTGGCCTGGCGATGGCGCAATCAGAACCGACGCTGGGTCAGATTTACGAGGCCGCCCAGAACGGGCGCGTAGAGCAGGCTCAAACCATGATGCAGCAGGTGCTGGTGGCCCATCCGGGCAGCGGCAAGGCACATTTCGTGCAGGCCGAACTATTTGCACGCCAGGGCAAGCTGGGCCTGGCGCGCGAATCTTTGGCCACGGCCGAAAAGCTGGCACCGGGACTGCCCTCCATCAAGCCGGAATCGGTGCAAAGCCTGCGCGCGCAACTCGCGGCCAGAGCAGCGCCTGCGCCGGCCAACGGCGCGGTGCAGCACCGCCCAGCGGCTGCCGTAGTACAAGAAGTTGCTCCGGCCTCCTCCTTTCCCTGGGGCCTGGCACTGGCGCTTGGTGGTGCCGCCATCGGCCTGGCGATCTTCCTGACGCGCAGAAAGCCTGCGCCGGTCTATGAGCAACAGCCGCAGCAGTATGCCAATCAGGGCGCCGGTGGCTTGACTGGTCCTCAGGGATTCGGCGCGAGCAACTCGGTAGCCCCGGGAATGATGCAACAGCCGATACAACAACCCTATGGCCAGCCGGCCAGCAGCGGCCTGGGCGGCAAGATCATGGGTGGCGTGGCTACCGGTCTGGCCGTCGGTGCCGGCGTGATGGCAGCGCAGGCAATTGGTCGCACGCTGACCGGCAATCATGATCAGGGTGCCAGACCACCAGACACACTTGCCAACAACGACTACCAGAACAACAACAGCAATCCGGACATGGGCGGTGAGAATTTCGGCGTGAATGACGCCGCCTCCTGGGATGATGCCGGCGGCAGCGATGCCGGCGGGGGTGACTGGGACAATTGAACGCGACGGGCGGGTCTGACGGCCGTTCCTGCATCTCTGATAGCATTCGGAGTCGAAAACGGGGTCAAAGAACCCCGACCAGCCACAGGAAAATCATGAAGACAGTCCCGTATTTGTTCTCTCTTGTTTGCGGCCTTGCAATGGCATTTCTTGCCGGCTGCGGTGGAAAGACTGATGGCGCCGCAGCAGCCGGTGCCGCGAGTGCACCCGCCAGTGGTGCTTCGGCTACTGCAACGGCAGTAGCAGTGAGCACGGTGAAGGCGCAAAAACGTGACCTGCCGGTACTGTTCACGGCCAATGGAACCGTCACCGCGCTGACCAGCGTGGATGTCAGGGCCCAGGTCAGCAGCGTCGTTAGCAAAGTGCATTTCCGCGAAGGCCAGTTTGTCAAGGCCGGTGAGCTGCTATTTACGCTTGATGCGCGCAGCGACGAGGCCAACGTTGCCAAGGCTCAGGCGCAACTGGCCAAGGACAAGGCGGCGCTCGATGATGCACAGCGGCAGGCGGCGCGCTCGCGCCAGTTGCTGGCGCAGAATTTCATTTCGCAGGGAGCACTGGATACCAGCATCACGCAGGTCGATGCGCTGCTGGCGACACTGGCGGCGGACCAGGCAGCGCTCGACGCCAGCCGGGTTGCGCTTTCCTACTCACGAATCAGCGCGCCCCATGCCGGACGCGCCGGTGCTGTCAACGTGTATCCAGGCAGCGCTGTTCAAGCCAACCTGACCTCACTGGTGACCATCACGCAGCTTGACCCGATTGCGGTGTCCTTCAACCTGCCGCAGCGCAATTTGCCCGACGCCATGTCCTCACTCAAGGATGGCGGTGCGGTGGTGACGGCCACCCTGGCCGATGGTGCCGGCACGTTCAGCGGGCACCTCAAGTTTGTTGACAACACAGTCGATGCCGGTTCTGGCACGCTCAAAGTCAAGGCCGTCTTTGACAACCACGAAGGCAAGCTCTGGCCCGGTGCCTTTGTTGAAGTGTCTCAGACGGTGAGTGTCCTGAAGGACGCTGTGGTGATTCCACAGGCAGCCATCATTCAGGGCGCACGCGGCACAATTGTTTATGTCGTGGAAGCTGGCAAGGCAGCGATGAAACCGGTGAAGGTTCTGTACGCGCAGGACAACGATGCTGCGGTAACGGGCGTCAAGGTGGGCGATCAAATTGTGCTCGATGGCAGGCAGAACCTGCGCCCTGGCGTGCCGGTGCTTGAGCGCGCCCGGGAGGCTGCTTCGGCAGCGTCTGGCGCAAAACGTGCGGCCACGCCATGAATATTTCCGAAATCTTCATCCGTCGTCCGGTGATGACGGTGCTGCTCAATCTGGCTGTGGTGCTGGCAGGCATCATAGGCTTTCGCAGCATCCCGGTAGCAGCCTTGCCCAGCTACGACACCCCCGTCATCAATGTCTTTGCGGCGCTTGCCGGCGCCAACCCTGAGACCATGGCCAGTTCGGTGGCGCTGCAGCTTGAGAAGCAGTTCCAGACAGTGCCTGGCCTCAAGACCATCAGTTCCACCAGCACACTGGGCAGCACCTCGCTGACACTGGAATTTGAAGAAGGTCGCAACATCGACGCGGCCGCAGTCGATGTCCAGGCAGCGCTGTTGCGCGCACAGCGCTCGCTGCCGGTGGAGATGACGACGACGCCGGCCTACCGCAAGGTCAACCCGGCCGACGCGCCCGTACTGCTGCTGGCCCTGACCTCGCCGTCGTTGACGCCGTCAGACCTGCAGGATTACGCGGAGCATCTGATCTCTCCCACCCTGTCGACGATTGACGGCGTCGCACAGGTCAATGTCTTCGGTTCCAAGCGCTATGCGGTGCGCGTGCGCGTGCAGCCCGACGCGCTGGCGGCGCGCAATATCGGGCTGGACGAACTGAGCGCGGCGCTGCGTGCTGCGAACGTCAACACGCCGGTCGGCACCTTTGAGGGCCAGCGCCAGATGCTGACGCTGCAAGCCAATCGGCAGCTGAAGAACGCCGCCGACTTTGCCGATCTGATTGTCAGCAACCGGGGCGGCAATCCGGTGCGCCTGAAGGATGTTGCAAGCGTTGAAGACTCGCTGGAGACACTCAAGAGTTGGGCCACACTGAACGGAGAAAACTCCATCACGATTGCGATCCTGCGCCAGCCCGGCGCCAACACCGTGCGTGTGGTTGATGCGGTTCGTGCGACGCTGCCAAAGCTGCAAAGCCAGATGCCGCAATCGGTCACCATGACGCCGGTGAATGACCGCTCGGTCTCGGTGCGCGACGCGCTGCACGACGTCAGCCTGACTTTGCTGGGAACCATTGCATTGGTGGTGCTGGTGATCTTTTTGTTCCTGCGCCGTTTTGTAGCCACCATCATTCCTACGCTTTCGCTACCGGTTTCGCTGATCGGCGCGGTGGCCCTGCTGTGGGGCTTCTCCTACAGCCTGGACAATATTTCGCTGCTCGGTCTGACCTTGGCCGTTGGGCTGGTGGTGGACGACGCCATCGTGGTGCTGGAAAACATCATCCGCCATGTCGAAAACGGTGTGCCACCCTTCTCGGCAGCGATGCGCGGTGCACGGGAAGTGGGTTTCACCATCATTGCCATTTCGACGTCGCTGATCGCGGTTTTTATTCCGATCTTCTTCATGCCGGGCGTGATCGGACTCTTGTTCCACGAATTTGCCGTCGTGGTCGCGCTGGCAATTGTGGTCTCGGCCTTTGTGTCACTGACTCTGGTGCCAATGCTGGCAAGCCGCTTCCTGACCGACGAAGCACACAAGAAGCCGCCGGGGCCGCTGGTGCACTCCTTTGAGCGCGGTTTTGACATCGTGCTGGCGCTCTACACGCGCCTGCTCGACAAGGCACTGTCCCACCGCAAACTGGTGCTGCTGGTGGCGCTCGCCACTTTTGCCGCGACCGCTTGGCTGATGATCATCATCCCGAAGGGGTTTTTCCCGGAAGAAGACATTGGGCAGATCCAGGTGTCGACCGAAGCGGCTGAAGACACGTCCTTCCCGGAAATGGTGCGACTGCAGGAACGCGTGGCTGGCATCATCCGCGCTGACGCCAACGTCGCGGCTGTCAGCTCCTTCAATGGCGGCAGCGGCGCGCAGAATTCGGGACGCATGTTCATCAGCCTGAAGCCGGCCAGCGAGCGCCAGGCGATGAAGACCGTCGTGGAAGGTTTGCGTCGCAAGCTGCGCAACGTGGCCGGTATCGCCGTCTTCATGCGCCCGATCCAGAACCTGCAGCTCGGTGGCCGCCAGAGCAAGGCGCGCTACCAGTACATTCTGCAAAGCGTTCGCGCCGACGAGTTGAGTGGCTGGGCCACCAAGCTGCAGGAAAAACTGCGCGCCGACGATATGTTTCGTGATGTTACCAGCGATGTGCAACTCAGCGGCTTGCAGGCGCAGCTCAAGATAGACCGCGATCGCGCCAACTCGTTGGGCGTCTCGATGGATGCGATCCGCAGCGCGCTTTTCAGCGCCTTTGGCGAGCGTCAGGTATCCACCATCTTCCTGCCGACCGATAGCTATCAGGTGATCATGGAAGTGGCCCCCGACGCCAAGCAGGACGAGCAGGCGCTGAGTGGCATTTATGTGCGTTCTTCGACCGGCGTGCTGGTTCCCCTGTCGAGCTTCACGACGGTAGAGCGCACCGTCGGCCCCACTGCCATCAACCACGCTGGACAACTGCAGGCGGTCACGGTCTCGTTCAATCTGGCGCCCAGTGCGGCCTTGGGCGATGCCACCGCCAAGATTGATTCATTGCGCGAAGCCATTCAAATGCCGCCTTCCATCATTGCCAGCTATGGCGGCGATGCCGCCGTGTTCAAGAGCTCGCAAGGCAGTCAGGCGATTCTGATCATTGCCGCGCTGCTGGTGATTTATGTGCTGCTGGGCGTGCTTTATGAAAGCTACATCCACCCGATCACCATTCTGGCCGGTCTGCCGTCCGCGGCCGTCGGAGCCCTCGCAACCTTGATGGCCTTTGGCCAGGACCTGACGCTGATCGCCACCATCGGCATCGTGCTGCTGATTGGCATCGTGAAGAAGAACGCCATCATGATGATTGACTTTGCGCTCGATGCGCAGCGCCACCAGGGCATGACGCCTGCAGTGGCCATCCGCGAGGCCTGCATCCTGCGCTTTCGCCCCATCATGATGACGACGCTGGCCGCGCTAATGGGCGCTGTGCCGATTGCCATCGGCATCGGTGCCGGTGCGGAACTACGCCAGCCGCTGGGTCTGGCCGTGGTTGGCGGCCTGGTTTTTTCGCAAGCCATTACGCTCTTCATCACGCCGGTGATCTATCTGGCGCTGGACCGGTTCAGCGGACATGGACCGGTGCTGACGACCGAAGAGGTCAGCGCCGTCTGACACAGATGGTTGGGTGGATCGTGCCACTGCGGCACTCAACTTCGCGGCTGTCCTCCGTCCTGCGGACTCCCCCTTTATGCCGCTGCGTCGAGCGCCCCATCGGCCCGATCTTGCGTGCAGCGCTGGTATTTGAAGTGCACAAACCACGACCGCTCGTCGCCGAGGGCGATGCAGTGGGTGGCGCAGCGAAATCAAGGAGGAGGCCCTTGGGCCGGGGGACATTCGCGGAGCCATCCACTGCGGCGCCCTTGGCCCACACACGCCTGGGACTCGCATTTGGGAAGTAATCTGCACCGCCAGGCTGGGTAGCAGCAAACAGTGGCGACTAAAATCACGTTTCCCTCTCGAAAGTCGACGACTCCATGCCACGCCAACTCTTTGTCACCACCGCCCTGCCCTACGCCAACGGCAACTTCCACATCGGTCACATCATGGAGTACATCCAGGCCGACATCTGGGTACGCTATCAGCGGATGATGGGCAACGCGGTGCACTTTGTCTGCGCGGATGACTGCCATGGCGCACCGATCATGATTGCCGCCGAAAAGGCCGGTAAAACGCCGCAGCAGTTTGTGGCTGATATTGCATCGGGCCGCAAGCCTTATCTGGACGGGTTTCACATCAGCTTTGACAATTGGCATTCGACCGACGGCGTGGAAAACCACGAACTGGCGCAGGCGATCTACCGCGACCTGAAGGCCACCGGCCTGATTTCAACACGCGTCATCGCGCAGTTCTTCGATACTGAAAAGAACATGTTCCTGCCGGATCGCTTCATCAAAGGCGAATGCCCGAAATGCGGTGCCAAGGACCAGTACGGGGACAACTGCGAGGAATGCGGTGCTGTCTACAGCCCGACCGATCTGAAGAATCCCTACTCGGCGCTGTCCGGCGCAATACCGGTTCTGCGCGACTCCGAGCACTACTTCTTCAAACTGTCGGACCCACGCTGCGCCGAGTACCTGGAGAAATGGACGCAGGGCAGCAACCCGCGCGGCCAGACGCACCTGCAGAGCGAGGTCTATAACAAAATCAAGGAATGGCTGCTGCCCGACGAGACCGGCAAGCGCGACCTGGGCGACTGGGACATCAGCCGCGACGCGCCCTACTTTGGCATCGAGATCCCGGATGCGCCGGGCAAGTACTTCTATGTCTGGCTGGATGCGCCCATCGGCTACCTCGCATCGCTGAAAAATTACCTTGGCAAGACCGGCGTCGACTATGCTGCCTTCATGGCCAACCCGGCAACCGAGCAGTACCACTTCATCGGCAAGGACATCATCACCTTTCATACCCTGTTCTGGCCGGCGCTGCTGCATTTCAGTGGACGCAAGGTGCCCGATGCGGTCTTTGTACATGGCTTTCTGACGGTCAACGCCGAGAAGATGAGCAAGAGCCGGGGCACCGGCCTGGACCCGCTCAAATACCTGAGCCTGGGAATGAACCCGCAGTGGCTACGCTACTACCTGGCCACCAAGCTCAACGCCCGCAATGAAGACGTGGAATTCAACCCGGAGGACTTCATGGCCCGGGTCAACAGCGATCTGGTGGGCAAGTACATCAACATTGCGAGCCGTGCTGCCGGCTTCATCAGCAAGCGCTTTGACGGCAAGCTCGGTACGGCTTCGGCTGATGGCGCAGCCCTTCTGACCCTGCTGCGCGAGGCGCAGAGCAGCATCGAGGAACTCTACGAGGACCGCGAGTATGCCAAGGCGCTGAGGGAGACCATGGCGCTGGCCGACCGGGTGAATGCCTATGTCGATGCCAACAAGCCCTGGGAACTGGCCAAACAGGAGGGCATGGAGGCGCGCCTGCACGACGTCTGCACTGTCTGCATCGAAGCTTTTGCCGTGCTAACCGGCTACCTGAAGCCGGTGCTGCCGGAACTGGCCGCGCAGGTCGAGACTTTTCTGGGCATCGAGCCCCTGGCCTTTGGCAGACCCAACCAGGCACTGGGCGCCGGCCACCGCATTGGCAACTACCAGCACCTGATGCAGCGCGTTGACGTGAAGCAACTCGAAGCCCTGTTTGAAGCCCCTGCCACTGCCGAACCTGAAAAGCCCCTGCCTGGTGGCGAGGCCATCAGCCCGACCATTGGCATCGAGGACTTCAGCAAGCTTGACCTGCGTATTGCCAGAATTGTGAACTGTGAGGCTGTGGAGGGTTCCAGCAAACTGCTGCGCCTGACACTCGATGCCGGTGAGGGAAAGACGCGCAATGTTTTCAGCGGCATCGCCAGCGCCTACAGCCCAGCGCAGTTGATCGGCAAGTTCACCGTCCTGGTGGCCAATCTGGCGCCACGCAAGATGAAGTTTGGTGTCAGTGAGGGCATGGTTCTCGCCGCCAGCCACGCCGATGAAAAGTCGAACCCCGGCATTTATGTGCTGGAGCCCCTTGCCGGAGCGCAGCCCGGCATGCGCGTTCGCTGATGCTGAAAATTGAATTTCGTCCAAGACTGCTTGACGCGATACAGGGCTATAGCCGCTCACGCCTGGTGCGAGACATAGGTGCCGGTCTTACGGTCGGTGTGGTTGCATTGCCGCTGGCCATGGCCTTTGCCATTGCCAGCGGACTCAAACCAGAAGCCGGCATCTTTACCGCCATCATCGCCGGCTTTCTGGTTTCCGCACTGGGCGGCAGCAGGGTTCAGATTGGTGGCCCGGCCGGCGCCTTCATCGTCATCGTCTACGGCATCGTGCAGCGCTACGGTTTGGGCAACCTGATCATCGCCACTGCCATGTCGGGCGTGCTGCTGTTTCTGATGGGGCTGCTCAAGCTCGGAACCCTGATCCGCTTCATACCAATCTCGGTCGTGATCGGCTTTACCAACGGCATTGCGGTACTCATCGGACTGTCCCAGCTCAAGGACTTTCTGGGCTTGCAGGTGAAGGTGATGCCTGCCGATTTCTTTGGCATTCTTTCGACCATTGGCAAGAACCTGGACAGCCTCAACACCCAATCCTTCCTGCTGGCAGCGGCATCACTGGCCGTCATCATCCTGTGGCAGTTCCTGATGCCCAAGATCGGCAGCGCGCAGTTCGTCGGCAAGCTGACGCCTATTCCGGGCTCGATCGTGGCGCTGGTGCTGGCCACAGTAGCCGTGTCGGTGCTTGGCCTGCAGGTCGACACGATTGGCAGCCGCTTTGGCGGCATCCCCAGTTCTCTGCCCTCCTTCCAGTTACCCGACTTCAGTTGGGAAACTGCGAAATTTCTGGTGATTCCGACCACGACCTTGGCCCTGCTCGGATCGATCGAGTCCCTCCTGTGCGCGCGCGTGGCGGACGGCATGATCGACGACCGTCACAATCCAAATCAGGAATTGATGGCACAAGGCATAGCCAACTTCATTTGCCCGTTCTTTGGCGGCATGCCGGCCACCGGAACCATTGCCCGCACCGTTACCAACATCAAGAATGGTGGCAGCAGTCCGATAGCCGGCATGGTGCATGCCATCACCCTGCTGCTCGTGATATTGATTGCCGCGCCGCTGGCCAAGGACGTGCCGCTCGCTTGCCTGTCGGCGATCCTGATGTTTGTCGCCTGGAACATGGGCGAGTGGCGCGAGTTCGTCCATCTGCGTCAGTACCGCATGCCTTACCGCGTCACCTTGCTGGCGGTCTTCTTCCTGACCGTGGTTTTTGATCTGACGGTGGCGGTCGAAGTCGGTCTGGTGGCAGCCTGCCTGACTTTCATTTACCGCATCTCCAGTCTGTCGCGATGCGAGGAGGTGGCGGCGGCAGACTTCCCCGAACTTGCAGGTGTCGCGGGACCCGAGCGAACACTGGCGAGCTACCGACTCTATGGCGCGCTGTTTTTTGGTGCCGTCAAACTGATTGAAGATCTGCAGGACAATTTACCGGCCAGTGTGCTGCTGCTGGATTTGAAGAATCTGCTCTACATCGACTCCTCCGGCGCCGACGCCCTGAACGATCTGGCGCGCGCTTGCCGCAATGACGGCGTAACCTTGTTGATTTGCGGGCTTAGCCATCAACCGCAAGACATCGCAAAACGCACCGGCTTTGTCAATCAGGTCGGCGCCGAGCAGTTCTACCCGCACCTGGCCGCCGGCGTCAGCGCTGCTGTAAATCTAGCCGCTAAAATAGCCGAAAGAGGTCCTACTTCATGAATATCTTCTACCGCCCGAAATACCTTTCTGAAACCACCCAGTTCATCAACGAGCTCAAGGCCAAGAACCCGCAGATGGCCGGCGGTCAAACCGAGGGTCGTGCCTTGCTGTGGAACAAGACGCTGGACCGCGATGCCCAGAGCGACTTTCGCGCCGCCCGGGTAGCGCAGCAGCCTTACGTCTATCAGACCGCTGCCAAATAAGACCTTGGCAACCCGCGCCCAGGACGGGCTTGATCTTGAAGTAATGCCAGAGCTGGCAGGCATGCCTGAAGTGGTGGACCACGTCGCCGTGGCGCGCCTGTACGGCGAGCCGCTCTTTTCCATGCCGCACGATCTGTACATCCCGCCGGATGCGCTGGAAGTGTTCCTGGAAGCGTTTGAAGGTCCACTGGACCTGCTGCTGTACCTGATCCGCAGGCAGAATTTCAACATTCTGGACATCCCGATGGCGGGCCTGACGCGCCAGTACCTGGTCTATGTCGAAGAAATCCGTGGTCGCAATCTGGAACTCGCCGCCGAATACCTGCTGATGGCAGCCATGCTGATTGAAATCAAGTCGCGCATGCTGTTGCCGCCGAAAAGGGTGGCGCCCGGGCAGGAAGCCGAGGACCCACGTGCCGAACTGGTGCGCCGCCTGCTCGAATACGAACGCATCAAGCTGGCCGCCGCCAAGCTCAATGCCTTGCCGCAGTTTGGTCGCGACTTTCTGAGGGCTCAGGTCTACATCGAACAGTCACTGCAGCCGCGTTTTCCGGACGTGGATGTGGTCGATCTGAAGGAAGCCTGGGCCGCACTGCTGCAGCGTGCCAGGCTGGTGCAGCGCCACAAGATCACTCGGGCCGAATTGTCGGTCCGGGAACACATGAGCATGGTGCTGAAAAAGCTGCAGGGCCGGCGCTTTGTTGAGTTTGAAGAGTTGTTCGATCCGGCGAAGGGCGCGCCCGTGCTGGTCGTCACCTTCATTGCCCTGCTCGAACTGGCCAAGGAAACCCTGATCGAAATTACACAGGCCGAGGTGTTTGCCCCGATTTACGTCCGGCTGGCCTATTCGCCCGCCGCCTGACGCCCCATCAGCAGGGCGACCGCCTGAGACGGTTCAGTTTTCCCGTCCAGCAAGTTCACCACCGCTTCAGTAATTGGCATCTCAACGCCAACGCTGCTGGCCCGCTGCAGCACGGTTCTGGCGCAGTGCACGCCCTCCGCCACATGCCCGAGGGCGCAGAGTACCTGCTGCAGCGTCTGACCGCGCGCAAGGGCCAGACCGACCTGCCGGTTGCGCGACAAGTCGCCGGTCGCCGTCAGCACCAGGTCACCCAGTCCACCCAGTCCCATAAACGTCTCGGCGCGTGCACCGAGCGCGACACCGAGCCGTGTCATCTCGGCCAGCCCTCGTGTGATCAAGGCGGCCCGGGCATTGAGGCCGAGGCTCAAGCCGTCACACAAGCCGGTGGCAATGGCCAGTACGTTCTTGACCGCACCGCCCACTTCAACGCCGACGATGTCATCGTTGGCATAGACGCGCAAGGACTGACTGTGAAAAGCGCGCACCATCAGTTCGCGAACAGGGGCCAATGTACTGGCCGCCACCAGAGCCGTTGGCTGAGCGCGTGCCACCTCCAGCGCAAAGCTCGGGCCGCTCAGCACGCCGCCCAGCAGGCCAGGCGCAACCAGCGTCTGAACCTCGTGCGCCAGCAGCCCCGGGGATTGTGCACTTGCGGCCTCAAAGCCCTTGCACAGCCAGACTACCGGCACCGGGCAGGACTTCAATTCGCCGAGCAAGGCGCGCAATCCCGCCATGGGTGTTGCGATAACAAGCAAATCAGCGCCCGGCACAAAACCGCGTAGTGCTGCGAGGCCGCCGGGGCTCACACTCACCCCGGGCGGCAAGACGATGCCCGGCAGATAGCGGGCATTTTCACGCTGTGCCTGCAGCGCCTGCGCCTGCGCCGGATCACGTGCCCACAAGCTCACGCTGTGCGCCGCGCCGCTCTGGCTGGCGACATTGACAGCCAACGCCGTACCCCAGGCACCGGCCCCAAGCACAACAATTTTCATTGTCAGTGAGGTCCGTGAGCTGGAACTGTCAACCGGAACTTACTGTGTTATGGCAGCCGGCGCAGACTCCGCCGCGGCTGCGGCAGCGGCCTGCTGCTGCTGTTGCTCGTACATGGCCTGGAAGTTGATTTCCGACAGATGCACCGGCGGAAAACCGCCGCGCTGGATCAGGTCTGCCACGTTGCCACGCAAATAGGGGTACACGATTTGCGGACACGCGATGCCCATCACCTGCCCCATTTGCTCTTGCGGCAAATTGCGAATTTCGAAAATACCGGCCTGCGTCGCTTCGGCCAGAAAGACTGTTTTGTCCTTGATCTTGGTCTGCACGGTGGCGGTGATGGTGACTTCAAAAATGCCTTCAGCCACCGGTCCGGCGTTGACACCTAGCTGGATGTCGACGGTGGGAGCTTCCTGCTCGAGCAGGATGGCCGGTGAATTAGGCTGCTCCAGCGAAGCACCCTTCAGGTAAACGCGTTGAATCTGGAAAATGGGGCCTTGTTGTTCGGACATGGGATTTCTTTCTGATCAAAAAAACGCTGCGGAAAATTCCGAGCGGAAACGGAAAACGAGACAGATTATCTCAGGCCGCGCCCAGCAGCGGCAGCAGGCCGTCGCGAGCATCCAATGCCATCAGATCATCACAGCCACCGACATGCGTCTGGCCAATAAAAATCTGCGGCACGCTGCGCCGCCCGGTCAGCTCCATCATTTTCAGACGCTGTGCGGGGTCGGTGTCAACACGGATTTCTTCGAGTTGCACAACGCCTCTGGCTTTGAGGATCTGCTTGGCCTGCACGCAGTAGGGGCAGACGGCGGTGGTGTAAATTTTGACTGGTTGCATATTAGTTGGGGACAGAGCTAAAGATCTGTCCCGCAAAGTTTCAGGATAGTCGTGGACAGAGCTAAAGATCTGTCCCGCAAAATTATTGGTTTTTCTCCACCGGCAGATTGGCGGTTCTCCAGGCACTCAAGCCGCCGCCCAGTGACTGCGCCTGCTCGTAGCCAAGTTTTTTGGCAATCGCCACAGCACGATTCGAACGGGCACCCGACTGGCAGACCAGAATAACCGGCAGCGCTTTGTTCTTGACGGCAGCCGTCAACTTCTCTTCCAGCTGATTCAGAGGAATATTTCTGGCACCCCCAACGTGACCCGCAGCAAATTCATTGGCTTCGCAGACATCGATCACCACTGCCCTCTCTCGGTTGATGAGTTGCACTGCGCCCTGTGCCGTCAACCCACCGCCGCTGGCACCTTTAAGGATAGGCCAGAACAGCAGGCTGGCCGAGACCAGCGCGACCGACATCAACATCCAGTTGTCGAGAATAAACTTCATTGCTTCTTTCTATTAAGACTTTTGTAAATAATGTCACCCACAAGGCATGATGTTGTCATCCCCGATGAGGAAGCTGTCATCCCGGACTCGATCCGGGATCCAGTGCCACACGACCCCTGGATTGCGGGTCAAGCCCGCAATGACAGATTGTTGGTGACTCTAGCCCAACGGTGTCGTGAATTCCGTAAATATCAACAAATTCCACTTGTTTTCACATCAATGCTCCAGCATTTTAGAATGAAGCCCTGCGCGATGCCGTCTCACCCTGTTATTCCCCGCCTTAGCCCTGCCAAATCATGTACAAACTCGTTCTCATCCGCCACGGCGAATCGACCTGGAACCTGGAAAACCGCTTTACCGGCTGGACTGATGTCGATCTGACTCCTACCGGCATCGCACAGGCCGATCAGGCCGGCCGCCTGCTCAAGGCTGACGGCTATGAATTTGATGTCGCTTACACCAGCGTTCTCAAACGCGCCACCCGCACGCTGTGGCATGTGCTCGACGCCATGGACCGTACCTGGCTGCCGGTCGTTAACAGCTGGCGACTGAACGAGCGCCATTACGGCGCCTTGCAGGGGCTGAACAAGGCCGACATGGCCAACCAGTATGGTGACGCCCAGGTGCTGACCTGGCGCCGCAGCTACGACACGCCGCCACCGGCACTGGAGCCGACCGATCCGCGCTGTGAACGCACGGACATCCGTTACGCCCGACTGCAGCCCGAGCAGATTCCTCTGACCGAATGCCTGAAAGACACGGTGGAGCGTGTCATGCCGTTCTGGAACGAAGCCCTGGCGCCCGCCATCAAGGCCGGCAAGCGGGTCGTGGTGGTAGCGCACGGCAACTCGATCCGGGCTCTGGTCAAATACCTGGACAAGATCTCCGACAGTGACATCGTGGGCCTGAACATTCCTAACGGCATACCCCTGGTTTACGAACTCGACGAGCAAATGCAACCCCTTCGTCACTACTACCTGGGCGACGCCGAGGCCGCAGCCAAAGCGGCTGCAGCGGTAGCGGCCCAGGGTAAAGCTTGAGTAAACCGGCAACGCGCCGCGCCCAAAACGCCCCAAACGTGTATGCTGGTGCTTTGCTGGACAGATCTATAGCGCTGTTCTCAACCGATTAAAGATTGTTATGGGCCAAAAATTGAAAATTGCGGGTTGGATTTCGCTCGGCGTTCTGGCGGGCGCCATGACGACGGTTTCGCTGCAAACGGTAGCGCGCGCCGCGCTGGCACCACTGCCGCTGGAAGAGCTGCAACAACTTGCAGCCGTCTTCGGCATGGTCAAGAGCAATTATGTGGAGCCGGTCAACGACAAGAAACTCATTACCGATGCCATCGTCGGCATGGTTTCCAGCCTCGATCCGCATTCGCAGTACCTCGACAAGAAGGCGCTGAAAGAATTCAACGAGGGCACCACCGGCAAGTTTGTTGGCGTCGGCATTGAAATTGCGCAGGAGGATGGGCTGATCAAAGTGGTCTCGCCGATCGAGGGCTCACCCGCCTTTCGGGCCGGCATCAAGCCCAATGATCTGATCGTCAAAATCGACGACACACCGGTCAAAGGCCTGCCGCTGAACGAAGGCGTCAAGCGCATGCGTGGTGAGCCCAATACCAAGGTGCTGCTGTCCATTTACCGCAAGGATGAGAGCCGCACCTTCCCGGTTCTGATCATCCGAGAGGAGATTCGCACGCAGTCGGTCCGTAGCAAGGTCATCGAGCCCGGCTACGCCTGGATCAGGTTGAGCCAGTTCCAGGAACGCACGGTGGAAGACTTTGCCCGCAAGATCGAAGAAATTTACAAGCAGGAACCCAAGCTCAAGGGTCTGGTGCTGGATCTGCGCAATGATCCGGGCGGCTACCTCGACGCGGCGGTTGCCGTATCTGCTGCCTTCCTGCCGGAAAACGTGACGGTTGTCTCAGCCAATGGTCAACTGGCGGAAAGCAAGTTTGTGCACAAGGCCTCGGCCGAGTTTTACCATCGTCGGGGTGGCCCGGATCCGCTCAAGCGCCTGCAGGAAGTGACCAAGGGTGCGCTCAAGACCGTGCCGCTGGTGGTACTAGTCAACGAGGGCTCGGCTTCGGCCAGTGAGATCGTGGCTGGCGCGCTACAAGACCACAAACGCGCCACCGTGCTGGGCAATCAGACCTTTGGCAAGGGCTCGGTGCAGACTGCGGTCTGCCTTGATCCGTCGTTCCGCATGGACAACTGCCCGACGGCCGGCCTCAAGCTCACCACCAGCCGTTACTACACGCCCAGCGGCAAATCAATTCAGGCCAAGGGCATCGTTCCCGACGTGATGGTCGATGAGACCGAAGGCGGCAATCTGTTTGCCGCGCTGCGCACGCGCGAAGCCGACCTGGAGAAGCACCTCAACAGCGGTCAGGGCGAAGAGAAGAAGGACGAGGCGCGCGAGAAGGCGCGTGAAGAAGCGCGCCTGAAACTGGAGGAAGAGATGAAGAAGCCGCTGGCCGATCGCAGACTGCCGGAGTTCGGCAGCGAGAAGGACTTCCAGCTGGCACAGGCGATCAATCAGCTCAAAGGTCAACCGGTACTGGTCAGCAAAACGCTGGTTGAGCGCAAGGAAGAAAAGAAGGAAGAATGAGCGCCGCATGAGGGACGAGCAGCTGCTGCGCTATTCACGCCACATCCTGCTTGACGAGATCGGGATCGAAGGCCAGCAGCGTATTCTCTCCAGTCGCGCCCTGATCATTGGCGCTGGCGGCCTGGGTTCACCGGTGGCCCTGTACCTCGGTTCGGCCGGCGTCGGTCATATCACGGTGGTCGATCACGACGTGGTGGACCTGACCAATCTGCAGCGCCAGGTCGCCCACAACATGGCAAGCATGGGACAGCCCAAGGTGGCATCGATCCAGAGCGCCATCGCAGCCATCAACCCGGAGGTGCAAGTCGAAATCGTGCAGGCACGCGCCGATGTGGCCCTGCTGGACACGCTGGTGGGGCAGGCCGATGTGGTGCTCGATTGCTGTGACAACTTTGCCACGCGTCAGGCGATCAACGCCGCCTGCTTCGAACACCGCAAGCCCCTGGTATCGGGTGCAGCGATCCGCTTCGACGGGCAAATCAGCGTTTACGACGCACGCGACAGTAGTTCACCCTGTTACGCCTGCATTTTTTCACCCGCCACGACCTTTGAGGAAACGCGCTGTGCCACCATGGGCGTCTTCGCGCCGCTCGTGGGCATCATTGGATCCATGCAAGCGGCCGAGGCACTCAAATTGCTTAGCGCAACCGGGCGGTCACTGGCGGGTCGATTACTGATGCTCGACGGTCGCAGCATGGAATTCAGCGAGGTCCGCATCGCGCGTCAGCCGGACTGCCCGGTCTGCAACGCGCGGCAGTGAGAGTTACTTCTTGCTGGGGTGACAGCTTCCGTGTCGTTTGCGAAACGAGCGTGGCGACTCGGGAATGGCTGCTGCAAAGACACCGCTACGCGACTGGCGCGCCTGGGTTTCTTCAGCCGCGTACAGGCCCGGTCTGCCACGCCAACCGTATGACCAGGCCTGACCAGCGCGCACCATCCTGGCAGCCAGGTCCTGACCATCGAGCGTAACGGTAGCCAGTCCCCGGCCATAGCGATCAAAGTAGCTGACTTTGACCGTGACGCGCCGCTGCCAGGCGAGTTGCGCCAGCAAGTCACGCGCGGCCTTGCCACCGCTCTGACAGATTTCCGGCGCATCGATGCCGAGCAGGCGCAGTTTGCGCGCCGCGCCACCCGTATCGGGCTGTACCCATAGCGTGTCGCCATCGGTGACGTAGCTCACTTGGCCCGTGAAGGTCTCCCGAGCCTGCGCACTGCTTGCCAGCAACAGTACGAGCAGCAGCGAGCATCTGAAATTCATGGTCCGAAACATCCTGGATTGCCGCGTCGCTGGCGCTCCTCGCAATGACGAAAAAGGGTACCTATGGCTCAGTCTCCCATCACCACACCTTCGCGGCGCGGATCGGCACCGCCAAACCAGCCCGTTGGGGTACGTTCAATGGCTTGCAAACCACTGGGCAGAAGTACTTCGTTGACGCTGTGGCCCAGTTGTCGCAGGGCCTCGACCGTGCTCGCCGGGAAACGGCCGGCCTCAAGCAAAGTCGGGCCGTTGTAGGTACCGAAGTTCGGCAAGGCAATGGCCTGCTGGGCGTTCAGGCCCCATTGTTGGGTCGCAATCAATGTCTTGGCTGTGTAGTTGATGATGGCGGCACCACCGGGTGAGCCAACCGTCATGCGCACGCGCCCATCGCGACGATCGAACACCAGCGACGGGCTCATGCTGGAGCGGGGCCGTTTTCCCGCCTGCACGCGATTCGCGACGGGTCGGCCCTGGGTGTCGCTTGGCAGCATCGAGAAATCGGTCAACTCATTGTTCAGGACAAATCCGCCGGCCATGCCGGTGCCACCGTCAGACATCACTCGAGAGCCCCAAACCGCCTCAATGGTGGTGGTCATGGCCAGAACCCGGCCCTGCGCATCAACGATGCTGATATGACTGGTCCCGTATTCGGCTTGCTCGGCTTGCGGCGCATAACTGGTGCGAACGGCGCCGGGGTTGCCGGCGCTCGCCTGCTTCATGCTGGTCGGGCCGATCAGTGCGGCGCGCTGACGCAAATAGTCGCTTGCCAGCAGACTGTTCCAATCACCCGCGGGAGCGCCCACAAAAGCCGGATCGCCGACAAATTGCGCACGGTCGGCGAAGGCCAGACGCGATGCTTCGGTGTATTGGTGCAGCCACTGCGGCCCCGGCAGCCCCT
>CAITQH010000030.1 GCA_903894475.1 uncultured beta proteobacterium | reverse complement strand
GGCTTTACGCAAACTCGCAGATTCAGCAGCGGTCAGATACCGTATGGTTTCGTCATCGGCCACGTCCAAAGCTTCCAATTCGGCCAAGGGGTGCACCGTGCCCTTGTTGTTCTTGACCCAATGCGTCAGGACGCCGGACAGGGCGGCGACGTCGCGGTTAACCGTCGCCGGTGCCACGCGATCGCCGTTAATGCGCTTATTCCGGAATTTGTCCACTTCGCTGGCGTTAATGTCGGTCAACCGCTTGTTCAGCAGCTTTTCCCAAATCGCCTTGACCCTTGCCACCGACTTGGCACCGTTTTTCATCTTGGCTGTCGCGTGTTCCTTGTAATGTTGGTCGATATATTCGTCCAGGGTCAAGCCGGTGCCTGTTTTTTTTGATGCCGTGCCGGGGTCAAGAATGATCTTCTTGGCGCGTTCCTCGGCTTGTTTCAATGTGTAGGTGCCAGCGGGACCAATGCGGACGCGCTTACCGCGGCCAAGTTGGACGTAGAAGGATCGTGAACCGCTGGGTTGAACCCTGAGCAACAAGCCCATAGGCTTCTCGGCGCGCACCTCATAGGGCTTTTCGGGCTTGTCCCTAGACTGTGCGGCCTTGGCAATAGTTGAGCGTTCGTTAGCTACAATCGCGGCTGTCATCGCTTGCCTTTCTTGCACCGTAAGTGCACCGTAAGTGCAAATTATAGTTCGCAGTTGCACTTATTGGCAAGCAATGGCAAGAATAGGGTCAGAAGTTCACCAGTGAAACGGTGGTTTTGAGTGGT
Source organism: uncultured beta proteobacterium (assembly GCA_903894475.1). Classification (GTDB taxonomy): domain Bacteria; phylum Pseudomonadota; class Gammaproteobacteria; order Burkholderiales; family Burkholderiaceae_C; genus Rhodoferax. Next base: position 15,490 of record CAITQH010000030.1, on the reverse strand, counting down.
AAACCTTAAGTGCAGTGTTCGCACTTACAAGGCGTAGGTCGGCGGTTCGAGCCCGTCAGCACCCACCACCACTTTACCAATGAAAATAAGGGTTTGCAGCGATGCAAGCCCTTTTTTATTTTCAGACCTTAAGTGGCTATTGACCGGCAAACGAAAACCGTGGAACATACGAGACAACAAATAAAGAAAACCCGTGATTTCCGGAGCTTGTCCCCCCCACGTCTGTCAGCTACAAACGGGTCTTGCACACCGTTGGAGACGCGCTCATGCTGACTTGGGGCAAGACGCATGAGTGCTCGACGCCTGCTGCTCGCTATCCTGACGACCTTGTTTGGTGGCGCGACGATCCTTGCCGGGCAAGTCCCTTCTACTGTTCCAGCACCACTTGACAAGCATGCTCTGATCCTGGTATCTGCCTACCTTGGCGCAGCAGCGACCGACCAGTACGTTTCAGGATTGATTGCCGGACTGAGAAAGGGGGGTCTGAAGAGCGCCGATATCCATGTTGAGCATCTCGACTTGGCGCGCCATGCCAGCAAAGACAGTCGAGAGGCAACGGCTGCCCTGTTGCGGCAAAGGTACGTCGACCTCCCGATTGATCTGGTGTTTTGTATTCAACAACCCGCGCTGGACTTTCTTCTAAACGACGTGAAGGGGCTGGCGTCCTCCGCGACGATCATGAGTTGGACTGCACAAGCGCCACCCGGCTCGGAGTCGGACCCAAGACGTTTCGTCTTTCAGTCGCCACGATTCGATTACCGTGGCACGCTTCTGCGGGCACTGGAGCTTTTCCCGTTCACCGAGCGTGTCATCGTGATTCAGGGCAGCAGTGAGGTGGAGCGTTCGCGTGCAGAAAACATTCGAGTCGATCTGGCGCCCTGGCAGGGCAAACTGCAGATCGAAGATACCCTGACTTTGAGCCTTGCGGAGATTGAAGCCAAACTGGCCAGCGCGCCAAAGAATACCGTCATACTCGGCGTTGGCATAACCCGCGACGCCACGGGCCAGATATTCGTACCGCCTGAGACAATCGCGCGGTTTTTGAAAGTCTCGAACGCGCCAATTTTTGTTCTGGTCGACTTGACAATCGGTACCGGGACAATTGGCGGCGTCGTCGCCCGGATCGGCGACAGCGCAGCACAGTTTGGTTTGATCGCCACTGACATACTAAGCGGTCGCGTCCGGCTTTCGGAACACGTAACCGTGGTTCCCGAAGTACCTGTACCCATGTTCGACTGGGGTCAGATCAAACGTTGGGGCGGCGATGCGAGTCGGCTGTCCGGCGAACCGGTGTTCGTGAATCGCGCGCCGACGTTTTGGGAGCAATTCCGGTTCTATGTACTTGGCATCGCTGCGTTCGTTGTGGCACAGTCAATGTTGATCGCTTTTTTGATCATGAGCAAGCGCAGCAGAGCGAGGGCCGAGCGGGCGTTGCACAAGAGCGAGGCACGCAGCCGCGCAATCACCCAATCGGCCCACGACGCCATAGTGACTGCTGACAGCACAGGGAACATCGTCGGTTGGAACCATGGTGCCCAGATCACCTTCGGCTACGCAGAATCCGAAATCATGAGCCGACCCCTAACGCTGCTTATGCCAGAAAGATATCGCGGACCACACATGGAAGGAATGAAACGGATCGGCTCCGGCGGCGAGCACAGGGTCATTGGCAAGACCGTCGAAGTTCATGGATTACACCAGGATGGAACCGAGTTTCCCCTTGAACTCTCGCTGTCCAAGTGGGAGGGCAGCGAGGGCTGGTTCGTTAGCAGTGTCATGCGCGACATCACCGAGCGCAAGCAGACCGAGGCCCAGATCCAGAGTCTGGCCTTCTCCGACTCGCTGACCGGCCTACCCAACCGCAGGATGCTGATAGACCGCCTGGAACAGGCGCTGGCGGCTGCTGCCCGTCACGGTCATCAGGACGCGCTGCTGTTTATTGACCTGGACAATTTCAAGACACTCAACGATACCCTGGGTCATGACAAGGGAGATTTGCTGCTCAAACAAATCTCCCAGCGGCTGACCTCCTGTGTGCGCGAAGGTGACACCGTTGCACGACTTGGTGGCGACGAATTCGTTCTCCTGCTGCGTGATTTGAGCGGCACTCCGCAGGAGGCTGCCACCCAGGTACAAGTGGTGGCGGCGAAGATTCTTGAGACACTGGGTCAAAACTATGATCTCGATGGCCACGGACACCATAGCAGCGCCAGCATCGGCGCGACCCTGCTCGGTGGCCTCCAGCGCGAGAGAATTGAAGAACCCCTGAAACGCGCCGAACTGGCCATGTACCAGGCCAAGGCAGCAGGACGCAACACCTTGCGCTTCTTCGAGCCAGAGATGCAGGCCACGGTCAACGCGCGGGCCACTCTTGAGGCAGAACTGCGCCAAGCCGTGATCAGTGGACAGTTTATTCTGTATTACCAGCCCCAGAGTGGAGGGGATGCTCGCCTGAGCGGGGTGGAAGCATTGCTGCGCTGGCAACATCCACAGCGTGGCCTGATCTCGCCTGGTGAATTCATTGCCGTCGCGGAATCCAGCGGCCTGATCCTGCCTCTGGGCCGTTGGGTGATGGAGACGGCCTGCAAACAACTGGCGGCGTGGGCAGATCGGCCAGAAACCTCAGGTCTGACCATGGCCGTCAATGTCAGCGCCCGTCAATTCAAACAGAGCGACTTTGTGCAAGAGGTGCTGGCCATTCTGGCAGCCACCGGCGCCAAGGCACAGCGCCTCAAGCTCGAACTCACTGAAAGCGTGCTGGTGGACAACACGCCAGACGTCATCATCAAGATGAATGCTCTGAAGGCCAGGGGCATCGGCTTCGCGCTCGACGATTTCGGCACCGGCTATTCGTCGCTTTCCTACTTGAAGCGATTGCCGCTCAATCAGCTCAAGATTGCCCAGGATTTTGTGCGTGACATCCTGTTCGACCCCGATGACGCGGCCATTGCGAAGATGGTGGTGGACTTGACCGAAAGCATGAGCTTGGATGTGATAGCCGAAGGCGTTGAAACTGAAGCGCAGCGCGCCTTTCTGGCTGGGTTGGGTTGCCACAACTATCAGGGTTATCTGTTCAGCAGACCCCTTCCGATCGATGAGTTTGAGGCTTTTGCGTACCGATTTTCAGGGCCGCCGACTCCTGACCTGTTGCAACGCAGTCCTGCTGAATTAAGGGCACACTGAATCATGCGAAAGAGACATTGCACCTGTGGTGCGCAAGCTGATGTGCGTAGCGGCACCCGCCGCGCGCCGGATGGGGGTGACGAAATCGTCTACCGAATGGTCTGTCCCGTCTGCGGGCAGCTCGGCCCAGCAGTTCCGGCGGCCGGAAAGGACGAAGCCGCCGGCCTCGCCGAAGCCATTAACGTGTGGAATGAAATGATCGCGTGCCTGCGACCGCTGGAAGACTGAATTCAATCGATCAGCTTCGGCACAGGACCGGCCAGCCCACATTGCCGGGGATGGCTACGATCCCTGCGAATTTCAAGGCATCATTCAAGTGCTTTCGCGGCTTGAATGGCCTCGATCTGGTCCATGATGCTGTTCATGCGCGCGACGACCGCCTGATAGGGCGCAGGAGTGGCCAGATCGACACCCGCCGCCTTGACCAATTCGTAGGGATAGTTCGAACCACCAGCCCGCAGGATGTTCAGATAGCGTTCCCGCGCAAGCGGTGTTCCATTCAGGATTGCATTGGCAAACGTGGCAGCTGCCGTGACCGATGTGGCGTACTGAAAGACGTAGAAGCGGTTGTAGAAATGCGGGATGAAAGCCCACTCGATGGCGTAGAGCTCGTCGATCTTGACGACGCCTTGCGTATCTCCGTGATAGCGTTTGAGAATGTCGCCATAGATCTTCGTCAGCGCCTCCCCGGTCAAGGACTCACCCTTGTCGACCCGGCTGTGCACATCGCGTTCGAAGGCGGCAAACATGGCTTGCCTGAAGAAGGTGCCGCGCAGATTTTCCAGCGCCGAATCCAGGTAAATCATCCGTTCGCTGTCGTCCTTTGCAATCTTCAACATGTGGTCGAGCAAGAGCAACTCGTTGGTGGTGGATGCAATCTCTGCCGTGAAAGTTGGGTACTCTGCATTGATGAAGGGCTGGCTCCTGATCGACAGATACGAGTGCATGGCGTGGCCCCACTCGTGTGCCAACGTTGTGAGTGATTCGTAGTCGTCATTGTGGTTGAGCAACAGGTAGGGATGCACGTCATACGCCGAACCGTTCATGTAGGCGCCGGAGCGCTTGCGGGGGCGCGGGTAAACGTCCATCCAGCCGCTCTTCGTGCCCTGCGCCATGGCGTGCACGTAGTCCTCGCCGAGCGGCTTGACCGAGGCCAGCATCAGTTCGGTGCTCAGGCCTATCGGGTACTTCAAATTGCTTGACACCATCGGTGGGTAGATGTCGTAATAACGCATCTCGCTCAGGCCCATCATTCTGGCGCGCAGCTTGAAGTAGCGGTGCAGGGTTGGCAAGTGGAGCTCTGCCTGCGTCAGCAGCGTGTCGTATACCGCCCGGGGCAATTTGTTGGCATCCAGCGCCTGTGCCAGTGAGTCCGGGTAATGCCGGATTTTGGCCAGGGCCGCGTCCTTCTTTAGTTGTTCGTAGAGCGTCACGCCAAAAGTACGTTCGAACTCTCTCCACTTGCTCCAGAAGGCATCGAATACAGTCTTGCGATCGGAGCGCTTGCCGAGTGCGCGGTATTTTTCGTAGGCCGTTTGGTCTAGCACGATCTCGCTGCCATCGGATAAGCTGACTTTGGGCCAGGGCATGTCGGCGTCCGTCAGCGTTGAATACACCGCATCGGCGGCACCCGTCGCTGCACTGAAATTGGCAACCAGTTCCTCGCCCCTGCGGTCCAGTGTGTGGGACGCGCTGCGCAGGATGTCGTCGAGCCAGTGCGTGTAGAGGGTTGAAGCCTTGTTTGCCTTGAGCAGGGTATTGACCTTGCTGCGGCCGATGCTCAGGATCTCAGGCCTGAGAAACGCGCCTGCCTCTTCGACCCGTGTACCCAACACATCGGCACGCTGTTTCAAGTCCTGTCCGCTGGGCAAGCTGGTGTCCTCATCCCTGAACTGTGAGGCGTAGCCATACAGGCGGTAAAAGCGCTTGAGCACTTGGGCATTGAGGTCCAGGCAGTGTTTGAAGCGCTCTGGCGATTGCGCCAGACGGCCGGCACAGGTGGACAAGCCTTTGAGCTGTCGTTCCAGCGTGCTCGCGTCCCGGTCCCAGGCGGCCTGGTTTGGGTACAAATCCTTGAGGTTCCAGCGATCGGCCTCCAATTCGGCAGCCATAACGAGCAAGGGCTGGGCCAGCGTCAGGGCGAGCAAGGCGATTCGAAAAATGTGGGTCATGGCGCCTCCTACAATAAATGCTCCGATGCCGATTGTGGAAGATGATTGGCTGTTATCCGTCCGTCCAAGGGTCACGAAAGAAATTATTCATGTCAAACATTGCTTTTCTCGGCACCGGTCTGCTCGGTGCTGCCTTTACCCAGGCGGCTGCCCAGCGCGGCGACAGCGTCACAGCCTGGAACCGCTCTGCCGCCAAAGTGCTTGCGCTCGCACCCTTCGGTGTGTTGGCTGCAAGCACTCCGGCGCTGGCGGTGCGCGGTGCTTCACGCATTCACCTTGTCCTGAAAGATGACGCGGTGGTTGACGAGGTGCTGGCAGCGGCCAGCAGTGAGTTGTCGGCGCAGGCGGTCATCATCGACCACACCACCACATTGCCGGTCTTGACAGCAGCGCGCGCCAAGAGGCTGGCGGCACAGGGGCTGAAGTACCTGCATTGCCCGGTTTTCATGGGGCCGGCAGCGGCGCTCAATGCGCAGGGTTCGATGATGGTAGCCGGGCCGAAGGATATTTTTGAGAGCGTCAATGCGGAACTCTCGAGGATGACAAGTCGCCTGGAGTACCTGGGTGAACGCTCCGATCTGGCCGCCGTCAACAAGCTTTTTGGCAACGCCATGATCATCGGTGTGGCCGCTGTGCTGGCCGACGTGCTGACCATGGCGCAAGCCAGTCAGGTTACGCCGGAGGATGCGATCAGGCTGTTCCGATTGATTGACCTCAACGCCAGCGTCAATGTTCGCGGCGCCAATATGGCAAAAGGCAATTTTGTGCCAACGTTTGAGCTGGCGATGGCCCGCAAGGATGTGCGCCTGATGCTCGAGACCGCAGGCGAAAGACCTCTGGCCGTGCTGCCCGGCATTGCGCAGCGCATGGACCAACTGATCGCAGCCGGTCATGCCGCGCTGGACTGCAGCGTGCTTGGCATAGATGCGGTGCAGCGTCCTTAGCGAGCGCGCGGATTAGGGTGATATACCGTTGTCATGCCGGGCTCGACCCGGCATCCATGCCTTCGGAGCCATGGATTGCGGGTCAAGCCCGCAATGACACCCAGGGGAACAACGGGTACTTTTGAAATTTCCGTCCCTTATTTGTCGTACTGATTCAGCAAGGCTTTGGCGGCTTCCAGCAGTTGCTTGCCGTCAGCGCCTTTGGCCGCGACGTCTTTCAGCCAGTCCTGCGCCACGCCTTCTGTGGCCTTCTCCCAGCGTTGGTATTCGTCAGCTGTCAGCACGTTGACGACGTTGCCGCGATCGGTCGCTGATTTGCGTCCCGGTGCGATGGTGCTGTCCCAGACCTTGCCGGCCCAGGCGGAGGCTTCAGCGCCGCTGTTGGCATCGATCACCTTCTTCAGATCGGCCGGCAGGCTGTTGTACTTGGCTTCGTTCATCGCAACCACGAAGATGGTGTTGGACATCTTGCGTTGCCCTGGGCCAGTCTCGGTGTGGAACTTGGTGACTTCATGCACCTTGATACCGGGCACGACTTCCCAGGGCAGGGAGGCGCCGTCCACCACGCCCTTGGAAATCGCTTCCTGTACCTGAGGTGCCGGCATCTGGATCGGGGTCGCACCGAGCGAGCTCAGCATTCTGGTGCCGATGCGTGTGGGTGCCCGAACCTTCAAGCCCTTGATGTCTTCCAGCGTCTTCACCGACTTGTTGGCAAAGTGCAGTTCGGCACCGTCGTGCACATGGGCCATCAGGATCTTGGTGCCCTTGAATTCATCGAGCGAATACTTCTGTACGTACTCCCAGAATGCGCGACTGCCGCCCTCTGCGGTCTTGATCATGAAGGGGAGCTCGAATACTTCCGACTTGGCAAAGCGCCCGGCCTGGTAGGTTGGCACGGTCCAGATGATGTCGGCCACACCGTCTTTGGCCTGGTCGAACAACTGGGGCGGCGTGCCGCCGAGTTGCATCGCAGGATAGATCTGGCACTTGATGCGGTTGTTGGACTCCTTGCCGATCTTTTCACACCAGGGACCGAGCAACAATTTTTGCGAGGTCGCGTTTGGTGCCAGAAAATGATGCACCTTGAGCGTCACGTCCTGTGCCCAGGCGCCACCGGCGCCCAGCGCCAGCACGGATGCTGCCAGCAGGGGTCTGAGTGTCTTGCGAATCTGCATGTCGAATCTCCTCTTTGTAGTTAATGGAACAGCGAAAACTTGCTCAGGCGCCGAAGGTGCGCACCAGGTAGAGCGATATGACCGGAAAGAACACCAGCAACGCGATGCGCATGAAGTCCGAAATCAGGAACGGAATGACGCCCTTGAAAGTCTCCATCAGGGGCACATCCACCGCCAGCCGGTTGATGACGTAAACATTCATGCCGACCGGTGGGTGAACCAGGCCGATCTCGACCACCATCAGTGCCAGGATGCCGAACCAGATCGACTTGTCGACCTGCGGCAGGCCAAAAAAATCGAGGCCCATGATCATCGGATAAAAAATCGGGATCGTCAGCAGGATCATGGCCAGTGAATCCATGACGCAGCCGAGCAGGATATAAATCAGCAGGATCATGCCCATCACCAGCAGCGGCGACATGCCGCTGTTTTTTACCCATTCAGCCAGTTCCACCGGCATCTGCGAGATGGCGAGCGCCGAGTTCATCATGTCGGCACCCAGCAGCACCAGAAAGATCATGGCAGTGGCAATGGCCGTGCCGAGCAGGCTCTTGCGAATTTCCTCCGGCCCCATATTGCCCGAAAGCAGCGCCAGAATGCCGCAGGACGCAGCGCCGATGGAAGCCGCTTCGGTCGGATTGGCCCAGCCACCGTAGATCCCGACGATCACGACGAAGAACACCAGCAGCACCGGCAGCACTTCAAGGAGACAGCGCAGGCGCTGCGCCCAGGGCACACGGGGGCCGGCCGGGCCAGCGGCCGGATTCAGCGTGACCACGATCTGCACCACGGTCATGTAGCCGAGCATGGCGATGATGCCCGGCAGCACCGCAGCCATGAACAGCTTGCCGATCGATTCCTGCGTCAGAATGGCGTAGATCACCAGCGGCACCGAAGGCGGAATCATGATGCCCAGCGTGCCGCCCGCAGCCAGGGCGCCGGTAGCCAGCGAGCCCGAATAGCCATAGCGCTTGAGTTCAGGTAGCGCCACTTGCCCCATCGTGGCAGCTGTTGCCAGGGACGAGCCGCAGATCGCGCCAAAGCCGGCGCAGGCGCCGATGGCAGCCATCGCGATGCCGCCTTTGCGGTGCCCGATAAAGGCGCTGACAAAGCGGAACAGGGAGCGGCTCAGTCCACCGTGCGTGGCAAATTGCCCCATCAAAAGGAACAGCGGTATGACGACCAGGTCGTAGTTCGACAGACGCGCATAAGCCAGGTTTTTCAGCGAGTTCAGTAGCGTGTTGGTGTCTCCCCCGGTGAGGAAAACATAACCGCCGCCACCCGCCATGAACATGGCGACACCGATCGGCACACGCAGTACCAGCAGGGTCAGCAGGACGCCGAAAATAATGAAACCAACCTGGGTGCCGCTCATGGCGTGGACTTGCCCCGCGTCCAGGGTTGCAGGCACATGTAGAAGCCCGACAAGGCCATCAGAACAAAGCTCGGCACCATCATCGCCTGAGCCAGCCACACCGGGATCTCCAGAATGGCGGAAGACTCGCCAGCCTCTTTCAGACTCAGCGCCCCGACGCCGGTGCGCCAGGCCAGCAAAGCGCCCAGCAGGCCGATCAGCAGCGAGCCTGCACTGTCCAGCAGGACGCGGCGCTGGCTGCTCATGTTGGCGGTAAAAAAATCGACCTTGACGTCGCCATGCATCAAGTGGCAATAGGCGAAAAAGGTGGCGGACGCAAAGGCGGCCGACATCTGCAGCACTTCCACATCGCCTGGCACCGGCGCGTTGAACAACTTGCGTCCAACGATCGAAACAACTGACATGACCACCAGACCGATGAAGACCACGCCACCAGCGTAGGCAAACCATGTTGCCGTGGCCAACAGTACTCGCCCATAAGGGCCGCGCTCCTGCGTCTCCTGCATCCTTGTTACCTCATTTGTTCAATCAAAGTATAGAGGGAAGCCCTTCCGTCGGAATGGGTTTTTCATGCTGGTTTTCCCGCCTTGCGCTGGCGCAAAATTGCTGCCCTGAGCAGCCCTAACCGGTCATTGCCGAAGTACATATCGTCACCCAGAAACATCGTCGGTGAGCCAAAGCCACCACGCCTGATCACCTCTTCGGTGTTGCTCTTGAGTTGCTCCTTGATGGCAGGCTGCGCGATGCCCGCCAGAAATTCTGCGCCGTCAACGCCAATGTCCTGGCAGACCTTGAGCAGCACGGCATCCTGAGATATGTCTTCTTCACGCGACCAGTAAGCCTCAAAGACGGCGCTGGCAAAAGCCAGCAGTTTGCCCTGAGGCTCAAGCCAGAGGCAGCCGCGCATGGCCTTCACGCTGTTGACCGGGAACACTCTGGGCGGCATGACGATTTTGAGGCCGGCTTCGTTCGCCCAGTCGTGCATGTCTTTGAGCATATAGGCTGCCTTCGCCGGCACTGGCTTCTCGCGCTGTGCGTACACGCTGGGGTTCACCGCATTGAAGATGCCACCCACCAGAACCGGTCGCCATTGAATCGCTTCCTTCAATTCGGCAGCCAGTGCCTGTATGTTGTGAAACGCCAGATAGGTCCATGGGCTGGAGCAGTCAAAGAAAAATTCAATCATGGCCGTATGTTCTCAAACCAGTTTGTGATCGCCCGAGCGCACGCTTTGCGCGGTCTGGCCAAACAGCGCCTTGCGCGCAGCCTCGCTCAGGCTGGCTGCGCGCAGATCCTTCAGCAGTTCAATGCCGCGGCGCACCGCCGGGCGTTCCATGAGTGCGTTGTACCAGCGCTCCACCTGCGGGAAGTCGGCCAGCGCGACCTGCTGCGCTGTGTGGGTCCGCACCCACGGAAAGATTGCCATGTCGGCAATCGAATACTCCTCGCCCGCCACATAGGCGTCGGTCGCGCCGAGTTGGGTATTGAGTACGCCGTAGAGCCGGTTGACCTCCTTGCCATAGCGCTCAATCGCATACGGAACTTTCTCTGGCGCATAGAGCAGAAAGTGGCCGTTCTGTCCGGCCATCGGACCTAGCCCCCCCATCTGCCACATCAGCCACTGCATGACCTGGTAGCGGCCCCGCACGTCGCGCGGCATGAAGCGAGCCGACTTTTCCGCCAGGTAGATCAGAATGGCGCCACTCTCGAAGACCGAAATCGGTGCGCCGCCGTCAGCCGGTTCGGTGTCCACGATGGCCGGCATGCGGTTGTTCGGGCTGATGGCCAGAAAGGCCGGCGCAAATTGCTCGCCCTTGCCGATGTTGACCGGCAGCGTCCGGTAGCGCAGGCCGCATTCCTCCAGCATGATGGAAATTTTCCAGCCGTTGGGCGTTGGCCAGTAGTAGAGGTCGATCATGGTCCGTCCTTTGCACAGGCAGTGATGATATTCTCTAAGCATGACCGACATCCTCACCCTCACCATGAATCCGGCGCTCGACATCGCAAGCTCGACCGAGCGCGTCCAGCCCACACACAAATTGCGTTCTGGCGACGAGCAGGAACATCCGGGCGGTGGCGGCGTCAATGTAGCGCGTGTCGTGCACCGACTGGGCGGCGATTGTGCCGCGATCTTTCCGGCCGGCGGGTTTACCGGCGAACTGCTGTGCCGCCTGCTGGATGAGGAGGGCGTCATTGGCTTGCCGGTGGAGATTGCCGGTGAAACGCGGGAGAGTTTTTCCGTGCGCGAGACCTCGACCGGGCAGCAGTTCCGCTTTGTGCTTGCCGGGCCCACGTTGTCGGAGCCGGAATGGCAGCGCTGCCTGGATCGCGTCTTCACGCCTGGCATGGCGCCGCGCTATCTGGTGGCAAGTGGCAGCCTGCCGCCGGGTGTGCCCGATGATTTCTATGTGCGCCTGATCCGCCTTCTCAAGCCCCAGGGTGTCAAGGTGGTGCTCGACAGTTCCGGCCCGGCGCTGGCGGCAGCGCTGGAAGAGGGCGTCTATCTTGTTAAACCGAGCCTGCGCGAATTGCGGGAACTCTTCAAGCAGCCACTGGAAACCAAGGCGCAGTGGCTCTCCGCTGCTGCGCAACTGGTGTCACAAGGCAAGGCGGAGATCGTGGTGTTGTCGCTGGGGACTGGCGGCGCCTGGATGATTTCGGCCGAGGGGAAGTGCTTCGCTCCGGCACTGCATGTGCCGGTGTTGGGCTCCATTGGTGCGGGTGACAGTTTTGTCGGCGCCATGGTCTGGGCATTGGCGCGCGGCCTGCCGCTACGCGATGCTTTTCGCTACGGCGTGGCTGCAGGTTCCGCAGCGCTGCTGTCGTCCGGCACGGGTCTTTGTCAGCCGCAGGATGTGGAGCGCCTGTATGGCGAGGTGATTCTGGTTTGAGCCGCTGTTCGCAAGAGACCTAACACGGTCATTCGAGTCTTTTCTTCAGGAATCCGACCCGCTGGCGCATGCTACTTGACGAATGTCGATTGGCGAGGGAATGCTGGGGCAGATGTTCGATCTGTCTTCACATTTCAAGCTCTTGCTGTCGATGGTTGCAACACAGACCAAAAGCACCAGTGAAATTGCGTCAGGCGCGCATAGACCGCCGAATACATAAACACACAAAGTACCACACCGAGCGCCAAGGCTGATGTGTCGGTATAAAAATGAAGCGCAATACTGGCTGGCAAGAGCCCTGCTCCCCACATGAGGGCACCTGTGACCGAGTTACGGGCGAGGCAACTTGCCTTCGGAAGCATGCGTCTGACCAGGCGACGATTGACCAGACTGTGCAGGTGCAGTCTGTCGGGAGCACCGATATCTTGCTGGCGGCGCCAGCGACGCCGGATGCTGAACAAGACTTCCAGGATGGGAAAACCGCAGATCAAGAGCGGTGCCCAAGCCGATACCTCAGGGTGACGCGCCAGCATCAACACAGCCAGCCAGGCGACGCTGAAGCCGAGAAAATAAGCACCCGCATCGCCCAGAAAGATCTTGCCAAACGGCCAGTTGATGAGCATGAACCCCAATACACCCGCAGCCAGAACCATGCAGGTTTGTACCAGCGCCAGGTCGCCAAGCCCGTGGCTGATCAGCGCAAAAATAGCCAGATTGATGAGGACGGTGCCGCTTGCCAGACCGTTCATTCCATCGATGATGTTGACCGAATTGGCGACGCCGGCAACAGCAAAGGCGGTAAATGCAACTGATAGCAGGGGAGAACCCAGCAGCCAGTCGATTCCTGGAATGTTGACTGCAGTAATCGAGTGCCCGGTAAGAACGTAGCCCAGAACACCGCAGGCCATGGTGGCGAGCAACCGGGTGCGTACGCTCACCCGCTTGGTCAGATCTTCAGCGAGTCCAAAGCCGAAGGCAGGTAGACCTGAGACTATCAGGCATCCCAACAGATGCTGGCCGACTTCAGGAGTCCACACCCATCCTGCCAAGACACCTGTCAGCACGGCAAGGCCGCCAATACGAGGTGTGGTTTTACTGTGATTTCTTTGCACTCCGGTGCTGCTGTCCAGACTCAGGTGACCGTGCCAGCGCAGAGTCGCCAGCAGTAGCAGGTTTACCAACAAGGCAAGCGCTATCGCGACAGCTACGGGGGCAAACATATACGAAGATTGCAAGATCGGTTACCGCCAAAATTTCAATACTGCCAGTGTCGTGACTACAAGCCATGGCGTCTATCCCCCATTTGGGGGATACAGCCTTTCGGTATCAGAAAAATGCCGATTGGTGCGGAAAAATTCCAATAAATGTCAAAATTATCAGCAATACCCTGTAGGGACTTACCCTTAAAAACCCATGCTGCATGAAGCAACCACACCAAGTGCTGGGACTGAGCGGAGATTTTCGACCTCCGAATCACATGCGCCGCGTCAATTCTGCGCCAGCGCTTCCATCAGTTCAGTCTCGATTTCAATTTGAGCGCGGTTTTGCTGCAGTTCAGCGCCTTCGATCAGGAAGGTGTCGTCAACCCGCTCGCCCAGTGTGGCAATCTTGGCCAGTTGCAGGTTGATCTTGTGCCCGGCCAGCACCCGCGCGATGGAGTACAGGAGGCCAACCCGGTCGCTGGCCGAAATATTGAGCAGCCAGCGTTGACCTTTTTCATCCGGGCGCAGTGTCACTCTCGGGGCAATCGGAAAACTCTTGACCCGGCGCGAAACACGTCCACGGCTCGGAGGCGGCAGCGGGCCGGCTGCCGTGATGGCCCGACTGAGCTCGCTTTCCACCATGCTGGTGAATTCGTGGTAATGCTCGGGCAGGGCCGAGGTGATGATCTGAAAAGTGTCGAGCGCATAGCCGTTGTTGGCGGTATGAATGCGTGCATCCAGAATGCTGAAGCCGCCCTGGTCAAAGTAGCCACAGATGCGGGCAAACAGGTCGGTCTGGTCGGGCGTATAGACCACCACTTGCATACCTTCACCCACGGCGGACTGCCGGGCTCGCACAATGGACCTGCCGGCTCCCACGTGGCGCGAGAGTTGGCGCGTATGCCAGGCAATGTCGGCTGCGTCGTGACGCATGAAATAGCCCACATCAAGCGTTGCCCACAAGGCCTTGTGCGCCTCGAACGGCAAGGCGTGCAGGGCCAGCAGAATCAGGGCTTCGCGTTTGCGCGATTCGACCTCGGCGTCCGGATCCGGTGCGCGCCCGCCAAGGGCGCGCAGTGTCATTCGATACAGGTCCTCGAGTAGTTTGCCCTTCCAGGCGTTCCAGACCTTGGGCGAGGTACCGCGCAGGTCCGCCACCGTCAGCAAATACAGGGCCGTCAGACTGCGTTCATTGCCGACACGACGGGCAAAGTCCTGGATCACGTTGGGGTCGCTGAGATCGGATTTTTGTGCGACGCGGCTCATGGTCAGGTGTTCCTTCACCATGAACTCGATCAGCGTACTGTCCTCCTTCGCAATTCCATGCAGCTTGCAAAAGCGCCGTGCCTCCACCGCACCGAGCTGCGAGTGATCGCCACCCCGGCCCTTGGCAATATCGTGAAACAGCGCGGCAACGTACAGCACCCAGGGCTTGTCCCAGCCAGACGCAAGCTGCGAGCAAAAAGGATACTCATGCGCGTGCTCGACGATGAAGAAGCGCCGCACGTTGCGCAGCACCATCAGCACATGCTGATCGACCGTGTAGACATGAAACAGGTCATGCTGCATCTGGCCGACGATCTTGCGAAACACCCACAGGTAGCGCCCCAGCACCGAGGTCTGGTTCATCAGGCGCATGGCGTGGGTGATGCCATCGTGCTGCATCATGATCCTGCGAAAAGTCTCTCGGTTCACCGGGTCGTTGCGAAACTTGCCATCCATCACCCGGCGCGCATTGAAGAGGGCGCGCAGCGTGCGGGTTGACAAACCCTTCAGGCCTACATTGCTCTGGTAAACCAGAAAGGTTTCCAGAATCGCGTGCGGTTCGCGTTCGTACAGATCGTCGCTGGCAACCTCCACCATGCCGGCCTTGTCCAGAAATCGTGCGTTGATGGGCCGCGGTTCATGGGTGGAGGGGTTAAGTCGCTCCTCGATATTGAGCAGCAGGATCTGATTCAACTGCGTTACTGCCTTGGCGGCCCAGTAGTAACGCCGCATCAGCGCCTCGCTCGGGCGAATGAAGGCGCGTTTCTCAGACACATCAGTGCGGAGCGTGGGGGCATCACCATAGCCGAAGGCCTGCGCGACCGGCGTTTGCAGGTCGAATACCAGACGGTCTTCGCGCCGCCGCGCAATCAGGTGCAGCCGTGCGCGAACCAGTCGCAGCAGGGCTTCGTTGTGTTTGATCTGCTTGACTTCAAAGGCGGTCGCCAGACCGTTTCGGGCCAAGGCGTCCCAGTTGCCGCCAAAGCCGGCCGCCTTGGTAACCCAGAGAATGACCTGCAAGTCGCGCAGACCACCGGGCGACTCCTTGCAGTTGGGCTCCAGCGCGTAAGGCGTGTCTTCATACTTGCTGTGGCGCTGCTGCAGCTCGAGTGTCTTGGCGACAAAGAAGGCGTGCGGATCCAGCGCTGAAAAGAAATGCTTCTGAAACTCGACGAACAGTTCGGTGTTGCCGATCAGCCGTCTGGCTTCCAGCAGCGAGGTCTGGATCGTGACGTCATGTGCCGCCTCGTGCTGGCACTCGCCCAGCGTGCGCACGCTTGAGC